>JAXMAC010000136.1:0-6995 GCA_046350595.1 Candidatus Brocadiaceae bacterium
GGGGTTGTATTCGCGTCCATTCAGAATACAGGCGGAACTATTACGTAATCCTTCATGTTTGAGATCCGGGCGCGTTGGTCAGACAAAAACGGTGGATAATCGGGCGGGTGAAACCGCTCTTACTATATTACTCTTTAAATAGGTTACGGGTATTATGCGAATTATGGGAATTGATTATGGCGAGAGGCGCATGGGGATGGCAATCAGCGACCCTCTCGGAATTACAGCACAGGGCCTTCCAACGATGGAACGCGCCAACCTTGATGAAGATATAAAGAAGATCGTCCAGCTTATCCGCGAAAACGATGTATCTGAGGTTGTTGTCGGCCTGCCCAAACACATGAATAATTCATTAGGGGAAAAGGCGCAGGCCGTCCTTGCTTTTATTGAGCGCTTAAAGAAATTTACCAACGTGCCAATCTATACGCTCGATGAGCGTCTTAGCACAGTCAGGGCAGAAAGGGCGCTTCTGGAGGGAAACCTTTCCCGAAAAAAACGGAAGGTTCGGGTTGATATGGTTGCCGCACAGTTGATATTGCAGGATTATTTAGCAAGGCGGCAGACACAGCCATCCGAATCCTCTTTTACTCAGGGTGATTAGTAGGAGCAGGGTGGATTAAGCGAAGCCACCAAATAAAATAACAACGCAAAAGCGCAAAGAACGCAGAGAAAAAAGAAATTAAGAAACAAATTGGTGGATACGGCGTGAAAAGACACACGCCTTAATCCACCCTACCCTAGCTACGTACAGGATTTCAAAGTTTGTTGTAGGGCAATCCTTTAGGGTTGCACATGGCAAGGCTAAAGCCTCGCCCTACATGTGATTGCGAAAAAAGTCGAGTTTTAGGTGTCATTGCGAGCAAAGCGAAGCAATCTTTCCCTAAAATAATTCCAGGGGATTGCTTCGGAAAAACACCCTCGCAATGACAGGATGACTGGCTTTTTGCATAAGCTCTAAAGTCATGACTTACCTAAGGATAATTTAATGGTTTATATGTGCATATTTTATGATATCTCTCAACAATACATGCTATAAAAAGCCCGAACTCGTTGCCCCGGCTGGTGACCTGGAAAAGCTTAAGACGGCAATTGAATATGGCGCTGACGCGGTGTATGCCGGGGGCGAAGGGTTCAACCTCCGTATGGGAGCTTCGAATCTAACCTTACTGGAAATCAAAGTGGCTACTGATTGGGTTCACCGGCGGGAGAAAAAGATATATATTGTTTTAAATATTTTTGCGCGGAATTATCATATACGCGGAGTACGCACATATCTGGAAAAACTTGCCGAAATCCCGGTGGATGCAGTAATTGTTTCAGACCCTGGTATCTTTCTGACGGTCAGGGAAATCGTTCCGCATGTTCCCGTTCACATAAGCACCCAGGCAAATACTACCAATGTAAAATCCGTTGATTTCTGGCATCAACTGGGCGTGAAACGGACGGTGCTTGCGCGTGAACTAACCCTGGGAGAAATTAAAGAAATTACCCAGGTCAAAAAGACGGAAACCGAGGTGTTTGTCCATGGCGCTATGTGTATGTCATATTCAGGACGTTGTCTCCTGAGCAGTTTCATGTCCAACAGACATGCAAATCTGGGGGACTGTTCCCATTCATGCCGCTGGCAGTACACCCTGCAGGAAGAAAAAAGGCCGCAAGAAACATTTCCCATCGTTGAAGACGAAAGCGGCACCTTTATCCTGAGTTCTAAAGACCTCTGTATGATTGAGCACATACCCGAGCTTGTCCAGGCAGGCGTTACGGCATGGAAAATCGAGGGACGCATGAAGAGTCAGTATTATGTTGCCGCCGTTACAAGGGTATACCGCGAGGCATTGGATCGTTACTTCGCTGATCCCCATGGATATGTTTATGACCCCCGATGGTTAACAGAACTTCAAAAAGTGAGCCATCGGGAATACGGAACGGGATTCTTTTTTGGAAATCAGGGCTACAGGAGCCAGACAACGCATCCGGGGAATTTCTATTTTAATGACTATGATTATCTGGGTACGATTGAAAAGGTGTTTCCCGATAACCTTGCGGAGGTTTTAGTTAAAAACAGGATTCTCAAGAATACTTCTGTGGAGATTATGGGAAGGCGTTTGAGCGATGATTTCAGCCAGGAATTGTCGGACATGAGAAATGAACACAATGAACCTATACGAGAAGCTCATGCAGGACAAAAAATACTGATAAAAGCAGAGCGTCCTGTACATAATTATGGTATGCTCAGAAAATGCGGATGAAAAAGATCGCCAAAAATATGGCAGGTGTTTGCCTCATGATCATCGGTTTTGCAATGGTTTTTACTCCGGGTCCCGGACTCGTAGTGATTCTTGCCGGAATATATATCACGAATTTTCCGGGAAAGCCTTTTCTCGTAAAAAAGCTCAGGCAGACAAAGGTATACAATCGGTATTTAGTAAATATTGAACGAAAAATAAAATCAAAATTTAAAAGGAAAAATGTATAAGCATGAACACAAAAGCAATTATTTCTCTTACACTTATCATTTTCATGGCCGGTTGCAGCTCAGGCAATGGTTTTAAAAAGATGAACCCTTTTAGAAAAGATGAAGTTTCTCTTGAACCTCAAAAAGGCGCACAACCAGCGAGTATAGAAAAAAGTGAAAGCATATTTGTCTGCGCTGGCGATATTGATGTCGCCTATAAAAAATTGGGCGAAGTCAGTCTCGGAGAGTTTGGTTTTTCGGGGAATGATATCCTCGCCAGGAAGATACGGGAAAAGGCCAGCGCCGTGGGCGCGCAGGGCGTCATCAATGTCCAGTACGATACGGGCGCTTCCAAGACGTGGAAGGGATACGGCGAATTGGGAGGCACCGATTATGGGATAAAATACACATCCTGGTGCAACGGTATAGCAATTGTGTATCTGGAGGAACATAATCCATTAGGACTGATCTTCTGTAATATTACCAGGGAAAATAAAGATTGGTTTAAATTTAAGAAAAGTCAAACCGGCGCTATCGTTGTTCATGTTTTACCGGGAAGCATTGCTGAGGGTGCGGGCATCAAGGTAGAAGACCTTATCATGGAATGGAATGGCGAAAAAATTGAACGCAAAAACCAGATAAGGCACTTAATAGAAACAACCGCTGGCAAAAATGCAAAACTCACCATTCTGCACGAGGGAGAAATCCGGACGGTAACGGTATCCGTGCCGGTTAATGTACGGGGTCAGGTTGTGGCATCTTCACCGAAACCAATCGTTCAGGAAAAAAAGATACCTGTTGAAGATACTGCATCTTCTTCTGCTCCCATGAGTTTAAAATCAGCCGATGTGCATAATGAGGTGGGCGATCTCTATCTGCGGAAGGGCATGTATGATGACGCCATGGAAGAATACAAAAAGGCCGTTGCGGCAGACCCGAATTGCGCCCTGTCCCATTTTAACCTCAGCATTGTCTATGACAGAAAAGGGATGAAACGAGAGGCAGATGAGGAATTTGCCATTTATAAAAGGTTGAAATCTCAAAAGAGGTGAAGCGTGAAGATATTAATTGTGGATGATAATATCGATGACAGACTCCTCATACGGCGAATCATTGAAAAACACGGTCATGACGGCAAAGAAGCTGAAGATGGCCAGGATGGTCTTGAGAAGGCCGTAATTTATAAACCGGACCTGATCATATCCGACATCCTGATGCCCCACGTGGATGGTTTTCAATTTTTGAGAAATATTAAAAAGAGCGCCGTCCTGAAATCCATTCCCTTTATTTTTTACTCTGCAATTTACACCGAACAAAAAGATAGGGAACTAGCCAGGTCCCTGGGGGCTATAGCCTTCATTTCTGGTTTTAAAGATGGTGAAGAATTTTGGAGAGACGTAGAATCTGTACTCAAGAGCGGGGGAACTAAAGAAACTCCGGGTGAAAAGGAGTTGATTGAAGATGAATTATACTTTCTCAGAAATTATAGCCAGGTCGTGGTCGAAAAACTTGAAAAGAAGGTCAACGAACTTAAAAACGAAATACTTGAACACAAGCGATTAGAAAAAGAATTGAAGATGAGCGAAGTCCGTCTTGCCGAGGCGCAGCACATCGCCCATGTTGGAGACTGGGAGTGGGATGTAATTACTGATGAAGTCTTATGGTCCGAAGAGGTTTATCGTATTTTTGGCAAAGACCCGCAAACATTCACCGTTACTTTTGATGCATGTTTGAGCTGTGTTCATCCTGATGACCTGGAATTTGTAAAGAAATCTGTCCATGAAGCCTTGCATGAGGGGAAACCTTGTGATATAGATCATCGCATCCTTTGCAATGACGGAGAGGTACGCGTGGTAAACAGAAAGGCAGTAGTATTACGTGACGATACTGGGATGGCTGTCCGCATGATTGGTACGATTCAGGATATTACTGAGCGCAAGCGCGCATCGGAAGGAATTAATCTCCTGCAAACAATCATGATGTCAATTCCTGAGACAGAGAATTTCAGTACGGCGCTGGGTATTGTGTTACAACAGGTGTGTAAATCAACAGGATGGGTTTTTGGCGAGGCGTGGCTTCCATCGCATAATGGCAGGTATCTTGAACAACTCATGGTATGGCACGACAATTCTGACAAACTTGAGGAGTTTGGTAAAAAGAGCGCCGAGTTTACCTTTCCACCGGGCGTTGGTCTCCCCGGGCGTGTCTGGGTTTCAAAAAAGCCGGAGTGGAGAAGGGACGCCACGATTAATGGAAGCTTTCCCCGAGCGTACATTTGTAAAGAATACCGTCTCAGGGCTGCAATGGGTATGCCCGTTATGGCAAATGACAAGGTGGTTGCGGTATTGGGTTTCTTTGTACGGGAACAACGGAAGGAAGATGAGCGGTTGATCAAGATTGTTTCTTCCGTTGCCTCTCAACTGGGTTGTGTTATAAAACGCAAGCGGATGGTGGAAGAAAGGGAAAAACTGCGGGAGCAACTATATCACGTCCAGAAGTTGGAATCCGTTGGCAAACTTGCAGGCGGCGTTGCCCATGAATTTAACAACATTCTTATGGTAATCATGGGATATGGAAGTTTACTGCAATCGGAAATACCGGAAGGCACCCCCGGAAAAGATTATATTCAAAAGATCATAAAATCCGTGGAACGGGCTGCCCATTTGACCCAGGGACTCCTCATCTTTAGCAGGAAACAGTCAAACAATCCCAAACCGGTAAATTTAAACGACATAATAAGGCAGATTAAATTCCTCATGGTGAAGATTATTGGTGAAGATGTTCGGTTTGAAACCATGCTCAGTGATACGGAGTGTACGGTCATGGCAGATAGCAATCAGATAGAACAAGTATTGATGAACCTTGTTACCAATGCACGGGACGCCATGCCAAACGGGGATTCTGACGGTCGGCACCGATATTGCCGAATTCGACGATGCCTTTATTAAGTTACACGGATATGGTAAGCCGGAAAAAGTATGTGATGCTATCGTTTTCAGATACGGGCGTGGGGATGAATGAAGAGATACGGGAGAGAATATTTGACCCATTTTTTACCACCAAGGATGTGGGGAAGGGTACGGGTCTCGGTCTTTCCATAATTTACGGCATTGTTAAAGCAACACAATGGTTACATGATGAAAGCGAATTGGGGAAGGGCGTGCCACATTTAAAATATACCTCCTATCTGGAATTACGGAAGGAAAAGGTAAAATCCGAATCGCTTCCCCATCCAGCCTCAAGGAATTGTATCTTGATAGCAGAGGATGCGGTGGAGGTCAGGAGAACTCCTAAAAATTGTATATTAGAGAACGCTGGCTATGATGTCATAGAGGCGGTGGATGGAGAAGAAGCGGTAAACAAATTTAAGGAAAACAAGGATGAAATTAATTTCCTGGTACTTGATTCCGATGATGCCGGTAAAACCGCAAAGAGGCGTATGATATGATACAAACAATAAAGCCGGGTATTAAAGCCCTTTTTATTAGTGGTTACAGTATGGATATTGTCTACAAAAAAGGTATCCTTGGAGAAGGGTTAAGTTTTATTTCGAAACCTGTTTCTCCCCGGAAACTTTTAGCAAAAGTTGCAGAGATTACAGGCAAGCAGCCTGATATGCAAAGGGCATGAAAATAGCGCCTGTATAGTATTACTGTGTAAAAACGTCTTTTTTTGGCAAGTTTTTTTACAACCCCCCTTCAACCCTTATCAGGAGGCACTGTTTGTTTATGAGAGAAAGATTGATTTGCTTCGCCTGCCTGTGCATGACCCTGCCTGCCGCGCTGCGGCGCAGACAGGGCGCAGGCAGACAGACTCGCAACGACAACGTGCAGTGCGCCATCAAAGTGCATAGTCAGTGTCATTACGCGGGTCTTTCCCGAAGCAATCTCACCGCTTTCATAAAGGAGAATTGGTTATGGCTTTGCCACGCCAGGAAATACATTTCTTTTATGTTTTTCATAGTTGTTGTCAGTCTGTTGATGGTGCGAACGGTGTTTTCTGCGGAATTGCTCAAGAACGGCGATTTTGAAACAGGCGACGTTACCGGTTGGAAATATTGGGAAACATACCCGTGGGATGGCGATGGCGCTCCTGTGGAATTACCGACGCACATAACCATTGCCGTTCCGGGCACGCTTGGAATTCCTGTCCCGCCAACGACGAGCGGTTCTTTCTCTATGGCGCAGCAGGTTAGTACCCATGGGACGGCCAGGGGGGGACTCTATCAGGAAGTCAGGGTAATTATGAACACCCCTTATATCTTGACGGGTCATATAGCCTTTACTGGAGATGATAGTGGAGACATAACCGTTATAGGAATACTTGACGGCGCCTGGAATCCGGCGCTTGCCTTTACCACACCGAATAAAAGCTCTATCAGCGGAAACATTTCTGCGTCATGGCAGGAAATATCTCTTATGATCATACCGACAAAAGATGTAATCACAATATTTACAGAGACCCGGCAGGATTGGATGCATGGTTATGTTGCAGGATGGTATGACAACCTCAGTCTTAAGCCAGTGCCTGAACCCACAAA
>JAXMAC010000137.1:0-8432 GCA_046350595.1 Candidatus Brocadiaceae bacterium
GCGAAATATTTTTGATTTGAATAACATAGGCGCAATTATTTGAGAAATTTAACGATGAGGAAATTCGAAGTTTGTCGTAGGGCAACCCTTTAGGGTTGCACGTGGCAAGGCTAAAGCCTCGCCCTACGGGTGAACGTAGAAACAAAGGTGCCGAAGGCCTAATTTAATATATAGGAATTTCAATATTGCAGAGACGCACGATGTTGCGTCTCTACATGCTCATCTGAGGTTTCGGTATCTTTAGAGAATATACCGGCTCAAATCCTCATCCTTTGCGATTGCCTGCAACTTATCCTGTACGTATTTTGCATCGATAATAATCTCTGCGCCGTTCATATCGGGTGCATCAAAGGATGCGTCTTCCACGAGTTTTTCCATGACCGTATGCAGTCTTCGTGCGCCGATATTCTGGGTTCGTTTGTTTACCTGTACCGCAATATCCGCAATCGCCTCAACGGCGTCCGGTTCAAACCGCACTTTTATGCCTTCTGTTTCCAGAAGCGCCTTGTATTGTTTTATTAATGCGTTCTTTGGCTCGGTGAGGATACGTAAAAACTCTTCCTTGCCGAGGTCGTCCAGTTCCACGCGGATGGGAAATCTCCCCTGGAGTTCAGGAATCAGGTCTGATGGCTTTGATACATGAAATGCGCCCGCAGCGATAAAAAGAATACGGTCTGTCCTGACCATCCCATAACGGGTGTTTACCGTCGTGCCATCCACAATGGGCAACAGGTCCCTCTGTACGCCTTCCCGTGAAACGTCGGGACCGTGGGTACTCTCGCGTCCCGCAATCTTGTCAATCTCATCGATGAAGATGATGCCAAATAATTCCGTCCTTCGGATTGCCTCCTGAAGCACCTTTTCTTTGTCAATAAGTTTTTCAGCCTCTTCCTGCGCTAAAATACGTCTTGCCTCGGCTACAGAAACCTTTCTCGTTTGTGTTCGGGGCGGGATCATCTTTTCCAATACATTCTGGAAATCCATGCCAATTTCTTCAACCCCTGCCACAAAACCCTGGAGTACATAAGGTTTTTCATGGGTGGTAAGTTCTACCGTACGGTTTGAGAGTTCGCCATCGTGCAGTTTTTTCCGAAATTTTTCCCGGGTGGTCAAACGCTGCTCTTCGGCTTCCACATTAGGCGTTTCCGTACTTTTTGGCACTGGCGGAAGGAGCAAATCAAGCAGGCGCTCCTCTGCCATCCTTTCCGCTTTCTCCTGGACGTCCTGGATCATTTCACCCTTCACCATATTTACGCCAATTTCTGTAATATCACGTATCATGGACTCCACATCGCGGCCGTGATAACCGACTTCGGTATATTTTGAGGCCTCCACCTTGAGAAACGGCGCCTTGACGAGTGCAGCCATACGCCGCGCAATCTCCGTCTTTCCAACGCCGGTTGGACCGATCATGATGATGTTTTTCGGCAGCACTTCCTCTTTCAGTTCATCGGCAAGTTGTTGTCTCCTCCACCGGTTGCGGATGGCAATTGCCACGGCCCGCTTTGCGTTTCTCTGGCCGATGATATATTTATCAAGCTCTTCTACGATCTTACGAGGCGTTAGTTCATTCACTCTTAGATCTCCTCTACCTTGATGTTTTTATTGGTATACACGCAGATATCTGCGGCGATATTCAGCGATTCCTCCACGATTTCTTTTGCATTCAACGGGGTATGTTTTATCAATGCCCGTGCAGCCGCAATAGCGTATGAACCGCCGGAACCGATGCCAATGATGCCGTCATCTGGCTCTATGACATCCCCCCCTCCGGAAATCAGAAAGGAGTGATGCTTATCAACAACAATGAGCAGGGATTCCAGCCGTCGCAGCACCTTATCGGTACGCCATTCCTTAGCCAGTTCATGTGCGCTGCGCAGGACGTTTCCCTGGTATTGTTCAAGTTTTGCGTCGAACCTTTCCATCAATGCGAAGGCATCCGCAGAAGAACCGGCAAATCCTACAAGAACCTTGTCGTGATAGAGTCTTCGGATCTTTTTGGCGTCCTGCTTTACGACGGCGGCATTCATGGTCACCTGGCCGTCGCCGCCGATAGCAACACGTCCATCCTTTCGTACGGCTAGGATTGTGGTAGATAGAATAACTGGTTTCACCTGAAGCTCCTTTTTGACTGGAAATATGATTCTGCGGTATCGGGAATTCCGAATATTAATGTGTGTAATGTTATCAATTTGCCGAACAGTTATCAAGGGTTTTCTCATTCTTAATCGTTTGGTAAACCTTGATTTATGTTCAGGAAATTCAACACCTTGTAAATATAAAGTTGCCGAATGTCTTATTTAAAATGTATAATAAAAAAATTATGAATTATCTTCCTAAAACCAGGATCGTTTGCACCATAGGGCCGGCCTGTAATTCCCCCTCTATTATTGAGGAATTGATAAATGCCGGAATGAATGTTGCCAGGTTAAACTTTTCTCATGGCACCCTTTCCAGCCATGAGGAAAACATTAAAAACATTCGCCTGATTTCAGAGCGTCTCAGGAAACCTGTTGCAATTATTCAGGATTTATCGGGGCCGAAGATGAGAATAGGATCGCTTTATAAAGAAACTATTACTTTAAAAGCCAACGACCTGTTTACCCTGACGAATAAAGTCACCGAAGGAAACGAAACGGTTGCATCAGTTACGTATACACTTTTACCCGATCATGTTTCTCCCGGTGACACTATTTTGCTGTGCGATGGAGAAATTGAATTAAAGGTCGTTCGTAAGGATAGCACGGATATTCTCTGCAAGGTTATTGTTGGTGGAGAATTAAATGCCAGCAAGGGAATAAACTTGCCCTCTAAAAGCCTGCCCATCCCTTCTCTTACAGAAAAAGATAAAAGTGACCTTGTCTTTGGAATTGAACATGATGTAGATTATGTGGCGTTGTCCTTTGTAAGAAATGTGGACGATATCCTACAATTAAAAGAAATCATACGTCAAAAAAATAAAGATACGCCCGTGATCGCCAAGATTGAAAAACACGAGGCATTGGAACACCTTGAGGATATTATAAAAGCCGCAGATGCTATTATGGTGGCGAGAGGAGATTTGGGCGTAGAAATACCCTTAGAAAAAATACCGCTTATTCAAAAGAAAATTATTCATATTGCTAACAGATATGGTAAACCCGTCATTACGGCCACACAGATGTTAGAATCTATGGTTCATAATTACAGACCTACCCGCGCAGAAGTTACCGACGTGGCTAACGCCATTCTGGATGGCAGTGATGCAGTCATGCTCTCAGAGGAGACAGCGAAAGGCCGCTATCCTGTTGATTCTGTGCGCATGCTATCCAAAATCGCCAGAGAAACAGAACCCGGTTTCGTAAGAAAAGATAATTTTGAAACATTGCACGATCAGGATAGTACCACTACCGTTCCTGATGCTATAAGCATGGCGACCTGCCAGGTTGCTCATGACCTTAATACAAAGGCCATTATTACCTGTACTCAAACGGGAAGCACCGCACGGTTTATTTCCAAATACCGACCCAAACAACATATCCTTGCGGTGACCACGTCGTTCAATACGTATAGAAGACTCGCCCTGGTATGGGGTGTTACCCCTATGATTACAGAACCCATTCAGGATACCGATGACATGATGAAAAAAAGCATCGAAGCTGCTAAACAAGCCGGCTATATCACCGAAGGGGAAACAATAGTCATAACCGGCGGCGTACCTGTCTGGAAACCTGGTTCCACAAATCTCCTGAGGGTTTATTAAAACAGACATCCTCTCAAAGTAAGATGAGGAGCACGTTTAGATTCCTTATCCATTAGTTGCATTGTTGAAAATCGAATTTTGCTTATAAAGTTTTCAGCCTTTTTTCTGAACTCTCATAATCTCCCAAATACGCCGTCATTAAACTTTTCCATAATTTCCCGTGATTGGGAACACGAAAATGCAAAAGTTCATGGACAATAACATAATCACCTATTTCCTTATCCAGCTCTAAAAGCTCTCTATTAAAGTTCAGATTGCCGTCCATAGAACAAGAAGCCCATTTTCTTTTCATAGGTCTTAAAGCAAGAGATTTTATAACAATTCCCAGTTTTTGAGAGAAATAATAAACCCGCTCCTTAAACTCCTCTTTGTTTTGCCATTTTTCTGTAGTAGAAATAGTTTTCATAACTAAATATTGGATGCCTTCTCCAACAGACTAAATAAGTAATCTATAAAACTTACTACTTTATCTATATCGTCTTCTATTGAGCCTAACATGCCGTACAACGCCGTTCTTAATTCCCTTGCTTCCTGTTCGCTTGTCTGCCAATGAGGAAATTCATTAAAGGTGTTTCTGATCTTTCTTGTAGTACCATCAGGGTCTTTTATTTTCTTATCTACCAAGGTAGACGCACGTATCCTGCTTAACAAATGCCTTCCTGATTTTCTTTTCCTTTTCTGCTGGATGATATTCACTTGAGAGGTGGAGGGTCATTGTAATTGCCCGGTAAACTATGAATGAATATTCCACTGGTAAATATTTATCCAGCGCCTTTTTTATATAAGGCACCGCCTCTATCAACGCCTACAAAACGCCTTGTAAAGGCTCTACATAATAGTCTTTATAATGGTTAGCAACGAATTCCGCACGCTACCTTATCAACCCTCTTTTCACCTTTTAAGAAATTGCGGTGTTGATTGCCCGCTCCAAGGATTTTATTTAGTTCATCAATATCGCTGATACCCTCTGCCTCTGCCAGACTCAAAAACTCTTTCTCAAGGTTCTGCAGGAACTAATAGTTCATTAGGCCTTAAAGAATAATATGAAGGCAAGGTGTGCACCCATTTCTTATGGAATCTGCAATGGAATACTTATGCAGATACCCTTTCTCATCGTGGAGTCTGAATGTCCCTCACCGTGACAGTCTTATCAATAGGCGTGCCTGTAAAACCGATAAATGTGGCATTGGGAGCCTTCACCCAGCAATGTTACCCAATCTCCTTGTGTCGTTGCGGTGTGCCTCGTCAACAAGCACATAAATATTTTTACGAGAATTTATGTTAGCGAAGGCATAGCACGAACATGTATCATGGAAACGATAATACCCCTATAATCGCTTTTGAGCAGTCTTCGCCTGCGATACTTGTAGCGCTTTTCTCTGCGTGGTCTACCATGTAACCGACTCCAGAATTACGCATATAAGCTGGTCTTGCAGTTCGTTGCGGTCAATAAGCATTAAAATAGTTGGCTTCTCTGATTCAGGCGCCTTAAAGAGCATCTCTGCGACCTTTATCATCAGTAAAAAGTCTTGCCGCTTCCCTGTATGCAACTGCGCTTTTTGGGATGATGCGCCCTTTCTACCGCAATTCAACTGCCTTGGTCTGATGCTGGCATAAAATGTATTTATTTAACTCCTCGTCTTTTTCAGCAAAGATAATATAATTATTGATGTATGTTAAAATACGTTCTTTGGTGAAAAATGTCTTTATCTCAAGCCTGCCGACTTCCTCTTGCCTCAGTGAATATGTTTCTGATTCATATTTCCAGAGTAGCACCGCGGAAGAAGCAAAGATTCAGTTACCGTAAACATCTGCTGCGGTACCATCATTTCCGGGGTTTCTTTGGCGCGTCTTAATTGGTCAATACCTATGGCAATTGCTTCATCTACTGTAGTATTTTTGCACTCAATGATGCCACCACAGGTATGCCATTGATAGAAAGACGACCATCTCCACGGTGCCAAAATGACCATTGAAATAGTAATATTCATCGGTCACCTGATAGATATTGTTGGCAGGGTTATACGAAAGTCTGTAAGGGTAAGATTGAATTCCTGTTTTTCTCTTACTGAGCCAAGTATCTTTTCTCCCCTGGAATGTAAAGAAAAATCCCTGTTGCCCTGAATATTATTTGGCAGGACGCTTATTTTTCGTATTAATTCCTCTTTGGTGTCTTCAAGTTTAGGATTGAACTCTTTTGCCTTCTGATAGAGGATGTCATCGAAGAATAACGTGCCTTGCGGGCGCTGTCTTGAATTGAAACAGCGGTTGTATCAAAGTCCCTTTTTGCCTCAGCGTCAGGGCGAGAAACTATACCCCAGCCCAAGTCGTGAGCGTACTTTAGTATCGGATTTTGAACTGATGTTCTTTCAGTCATATTTTCCCTTAGCCATAATTTTGGCTGAAATACATGGTAATTTTAGCCTTATTTTGGATAAAATACAAATGTATTACTGCGTTGGAGAGGGGAAACAACACCCATCTTTGCAAGGGTGGCAGGAGGAAACTCCTGCCACCACTTTCTCTTTCCCGTGCTGTCAGGAGTTTCCTCCTGACAGCAACCGTTTACCACTCCATATCCACAGGGATTGCCGATGTGCCAATAGATAGATAATTCCTGGCACTGGAGTAAAACCAATCCTCTGGCATGGAAACCAGTCCCTTTCTCACTGGGTTTGCATGAATGTAGTTGATCTTCGTAATCATCGTCTCCCGCTGGTTTAGAACCAGATCATCAAATCTATCCTTCCACAATTTAAAGACCTGTCCTTTTGCGCCTTTGGCGTTTGCCTTAAGAATGTTTAATAGCTCAACCTCACCTTCTTGCTCCAGCGCTCTTCTGATCTGTACAGAAGTAAACTTCTTGAAATCACGCATAAAATCAGAGATAGCAGCGCTTTGATCCGGCCACAGTACCAAATGGATATGGTTAGGCATGAGGCAGTATGCAAGCAATTTGCAGATATACTTATCTTTACAAAAGAGCAGGCTTTCGCAGAGGATATCGAAGTATGCTTTACTTTTAAATACCTTTGCCCATTCAACGACGGTTGTTGTGATAAAGTATGGATAACCAGAATAGTTCCACCGGTTTCTTAGTCCCATAATAACTCCTATTGATGTGGCAGGAGGAAACTCCTGCCACCACGGAAAAAGGAAGCTTCTGCCGCTACAGGAAACGCCTGTCGCCGTGGAAATGGAAGCTATTGCCACTAAGGGAAAGGTGGCAATCATGTGGCACTGAACTCCTGTCACAACGCAAATCTGGTTACAGCATGGGTAGTGGTAAACACATTTTCCGTAACAAAACCTTCCCTGTGCTGTCAGGAGTTTCCTCCTGACAGCAATCGCAAAATCAAGAAAACCTCAAATCCTTCACCCTGATTTGTCCTGTCATGAGGTGGTGAAGCATAGACTTAAACAATACTTGAAGGATTTCTTTCTGATGTTTTGTTTTTTCTATTTTTTCATCAAGCACTGATAAGATTTTTGCAATTTCAATTTGCTCTTTGCGATTTTTAGTTATAGGAATAACTGCCCGCTGAAACTTTCCTTTACTGATTATCGGAACAGGGCTTGGTGTAGCAAGCGAACGGATATAATCACTTTTATAATCTAAAAGATAATAAATGAAATGGGAATTAAATTCTTCATTACAGACAATGGCGTTAATTTGTTGATTTGTGGCACTTTTATCTTCAAAAGTTAATCCCACCTTTCCTATAGTAGAACCTATACATACAACCAAAACGGACTCTTTGGGCAAAACCCTGGCTACCTTTAACCCCTCACCACTTATTTCTTTACCAGTCTCATATATATATTTTGTTTCACCTAAATCGGCAGGAGAAATAAATTGAAAACCTCCATTTTCGTAATATTTTCTATTTTTCGTTGGCGGTGTTGTTCCAGTAACGATTTCACCTATCTTATCAACCATTATGATATCCCAACTCTTCGGCACTAATCCTATCTCTGTTTCTTTCTGCGGTTCGCCATGAAGCCCTTCGGTAAAGAGTTTCTGCATGAGCGCCTTCTTAAGTTCGGTGGTGATTCGAATAATCTTTTCTTGGGTCTCTATGGCGGATTGGATTTGTGAGAGGATGTGGGCGATTACAATTTGTTCTTCAGTAGATGGACAAGGCAACATCATTGTCTTTAGAATTGACCCACTCACACCTTTTTTCAAGTTGTTGCTTTTATTCAAGTTAATTTGTTGCCAATATATTTCAGAATTAAAAAAGTAAAACAAATAATCCGCGTTCAGAATAGATTTCGTCCTTATTCTTATCAGATAGGAAGCAAATACAGCTAGAGGCGGGTCTTTTATAATATAACTTTTACCTGTGGTTGCGCCTATCCTTGCTACGACGATATCATTATTCTTAAGCAAATATTTGTTGACAGATAAATCAGGACAATTACAAAAAGGAACTATATTCCAATTAACTCCAAAATCTTCGATATCAGTTATGCGCAAGAATTTAACATTTCCTGTTTTAGAAGATGTATAGTAAGTAACATAATTAAGTAGACTTTTCTTATGAACGTGCTATTATCAGAATGTGACTACAGTCAATCGAGAAAACGGATACACATTTCAGGAAATAGTCTACTTAATTATGTTACCTAATATATCTCTCTGCCAAATCCTCAAGAACCGGTGAATGAACAGACGTTCCGTTTCGAA
>JAXMAC010000138.1:0-6808 GCA_046350595.1 Candidatus Brocadiaceae bacterium
TGCATTTTGAAAAACACGCAAAAAAAACAAGAAGTTGATGGATAGTAGTACAGATTTCACAGATTTAAAAACTGCTAAAATAAGCCTCTCGAATCCCTCACGATTACCAGGATTATTAAGAATAAAAGACTTAATCGGGTGTAATCACGAAGTAATCGTGAAGCTAAGAACGAAATTAAATTTATATCATTTACATTTTTTATGAAATAAAAAATGAACGAGGAGGAAATGTCATGGTAAGAATGGTTAAATTAATGGTCTTTGTATTAGTTCTGGTTTGTTCTTCGGTGCATGCCTTTGCTGCACCTGTGTTGTCCCTCAGTTCCGCGACAGCTAAACCGGGTGAGGCTACGTCAATCAATCTCAGCATTTCTGGCGATACGGAAAAATATGCGGGGATTAACGCACGGATTATCTTTGATACCGATAAGGTGAGTGTGACGGGTGTTGCAAAAGGCACAGGTCTCCAATCAGGGGATTTTACCGTTGATTATGGTACCTCAACGGCTAACGGAAAGTACGAGACCACGGTCATTGCCTATTCTGGCGCAAATACCTTTAGCGGGTCGAGCGATGTACTGCTTACCCTGAACGTTAATGTGGATGCAAACGCCCCAGTGGGTGTCTATAATGTCCAGTTTGCAACGAATGACGTCAATCCCCTCATCAATGCAAAACACGCAATTTCCAATGGAGATGGGACTATTTCTGCAAATCATACCGTTCAGAACGGCACTCTTACAATTGAATCCAGTGGAGGCGGTGGCGGAAATGAAGATACTGACGGCGACGGCATTGCAGACGCATGGGAGATGGCCAAATTCGGAGACCTTGTAACGGCTGATGCAACTTCTGATTATGATGATGACGGTATTTTGGATAAGGATGAATATATCTATGATACATCTCCGACAGTAGAAACTCCTGTGATAACTTCAATAACTCCTTCCTCTGGTAAAGATGAAGAAGTTGTTGCCTACATTAAGGGGAGTAACTTCGATGATGGGGCGGCGGTGAAGTTGACATTTTTAGGTCATCCGGATATTGTCGCAACTGACGTAACAGTCATAAACTCTACACTGATTGAGTGCACATTTGATCTTACGAAAGCGGTAGGCGGTATAAAGGACGTGAATGTCACTATTCCCAATGGAGAGACCGGAACACTTTTCAACGGTTTTAACGTTGAAGGGACAAATTATTTACTGGGATATTGGAAATTTGATGATGGAAAGGGGCAAATTGCTATTGATTCTTCAGGGAAGGGTAATCAAGGAAAGATAAAAGGTGCATCATGGACAAAAGGTATGAAAGCTGGAGGGGTAAGGTTCGACGGAATTGGAGATTATGTGGAGTTTCCCGCTGTGAATAACGATGAGATTACTATTGCTGCCTGGTTTTACAGAGACCAGAACGATTTAACAAATACAGGCGGTATCATTGATGGTTGCAGGAGAAGTTTAAATCCTCAACTTCGTGAGGGTTTTGGTTTACAATTTTCTGCAAAAAACCCAGATGTGATTCAATTTACATTAACGACAAAAGATATCAATGGGACAAGAACACAGTATATTGCCCAAAAGAACCTGGACGATTCATTTGGTACGTGGTTTCATGTGGTAGGTTCATATAATAAAACTACAGGGAAACAAAGGTTGTTCGTAAATGGGAAACAGGTTGCTTTCAAAACACATCCTGCGGGCAATACCATAGTTCCTTTAACGGCATATCCCAAAATGAGGATGGGGCATTTAAGGCGTGCTAACGGTTATTTCAAAGGCATTATTGATGAAGTCAGAATTTATAAGAATGTTCAGAGCGCTAAGTATTTGTATAATTTATATAATGTACCAGAAAATGTCCCGGAGGAATAAGGTAAAATATCCCAAGGAAAATTTACCATAGGTGCAAAACAAAAGGACGGAGATGCGCAGGTGAGATTCAAGTCAGGCACTCAGCAAACAAAACTGGATGTAAGGGTGGTCAAATGATGGATTTTGGATTGACATGAAAATAGCGCTTGTCATTATGTTTTTGAGGCTATTACCCTGGTAAAGCTGTTGCACTATTCCTGACGTGGCACAACAGAGACCATATAGATTTTAACCGTAAAGGGCGCGTTATCACTGTCTTCATTCTATTTCCCAAAAGACTACAACAAACCTTATTACCAAACAGGCGGAACGGCAAATTATGGTTAGGCTGGGTACGCCTTTTATTTGATAAAAGGTAATTCTGGTGACACTTTGGTGGCGGTATTTTATAGGTATGAAAATTGTTAAGTATCAAAAATATAAATACTTAAAATATGCCGAAGCAGGGAGTTGAACCCTGACCCCGTTGCCGGGACTAGACCCTGAATCTAGCGCGTCTGCCAATTCCGCCACTTCGGCGATTGTTAAATTCTAAGAAAAACAACATGTCAAGTCAACGAATTTTTATAAATCAATCTTGAATTCATTAAAATACTATGCTATGATTTTTCAGATATTTTTAAGTTATTTGGCAATTTTTAATGGTAATTGAGAATGGACGTTATAGCAAGAAACAGGAAAGCGCATTTTCAATATGAAATCCTCGAAAAAGTAGAGACGGGCATTGTCCTGACAGGAACGGAGGTTAAATCCATCCGGAACAAAGATGTGAGTATCAATGAAAGTTTTGCACATCTCGACAATGGGGAGATTTTTCTCTACGAAATGCATATTGGACACTATAAACAGGGGAACCGGGATAACCATGAACCAAAAAGGGTCAGAAAGCTCCTTTTACATAAAAAAGAGATTAACAAAATAGCGGGGAAGATAAAGCAAAAGGGATATACTATGGTGCCTTTATCACTCTATTTTAAAGACGGTATTGTTAAGGTAGAACTAGCGCTGGTTAAGGGTAAAACAATGGTTGACAAACGTGATGATATTAAAAAACGTGATGTAGAAAGAGAAATTCAACGAGCCATGAGATAACGGTAATTTCCCGGAAATATCCGGGACATTTTTTTAAATTAACAAAAAAATGTTTCCATTCTCTTATCTACGTTATCCCAGTAATTGCGATAGTTTTGCGGTACCTTGCATTTTAATTTGACAAAGAAAATGAAAGGGGTTATATGCCTTCTGCAAGGATTTTGATTATAGATGATGAACGGCAAACAGTAGATTCATTAAGAGACCTGTTAGAATTGTATGGTTACGAAACTGAAGTTGCCCTTAATAAACAAGTGGGGATTACCATACTTCTTGAGAGGAAGATGGATGTTGCAATTATCGGCGCAACGGTTCAGGAGATTTCTGGCGTTGAAATTTTACAGGAAATGAAGAAATTATGTCCTAACCTACCGGTCATTATGCTGGGCAATCAAAAATCAAAACGTATCAAATCAGCCGCAATAAAAGCAGGTGTATACGAATTTATTGAAAAACCTGTAGAGAACATGGTGATTCTGAAAAAAATTGATCAATTATTAGAATTTCTCTTTGCCCCGCCCCCACCAAAAAAAACAAAGATATCTGCTAAAAGTAAGAAATAACATTTTCTGTTCATAAGTTATGCAATACCGTGGATTCATTATAAAAGTATGTTTTAATACTATACTCTTGTTCTTCATTTTCAGTGTGTTTTTTGGTGTACCGCCTGAGGCAAATACTCCTTACTCGTCTGATTTTAGTAAGCGGTTACAACTCTTACTAAAAAATTCAGACCTGCGGAAGGTATCGTGTGGTATCAGTATTGTATCTTTAAAAAAAAATAAGCTTCTTTTCAATTACCGTGATGATGATTTATTTTGTATAGCCTCAAACATGAAGCTTCTTACCACGTCGGCCGCATTAGAGTATTTGGGGCCTGACTTTGAATATAAAACAAGTGTCAAAACTGATGGTTTCATAACGTTATCCGGTGAACTGAAAGGAAATGTTATAATCAAAGGCAGCGGGGACCCTAATATTTCCGGCAGATTTTATGATGGGAATATATTAGCTGTCCCTGAATCATGGGCAAATGCGGTCAAAACTATGGGAATTCGTAAGGTCACTGGAGATATAATTGCCGACGATAGTATTTTCGACCGTCTGGATACAAATCCACAGTGGCCGGAAAATCAATCATCGGAATGGTATTGCGCCCCAACCTGTGGATTATCCTTCAATGATAACTGTATTGACATTACCATTGTTCCCAATAAGTTGCCGGGAAAGATCGTATCGTTATTGGTTGAACCAAATACGGCATACGTTACTCTTTTTAATAATTGTATATATACAGCCAACAAAAAGGAACAGAACTATTCAATCTATCGGAAACCTGGAACAAATCAGATATTTGTTAAAGGTAAATTCTGGATAGGCGCATCGCCTGAAAAAAAGTGGATAACAGTAAAAAATCCCGCCCTTTACCTTGCGACGGTATTTAAGGAAACGCTTGAAAGGAACGGTATTATTGTTGAAGGAAATATTTGGTTAGCCGACAAAGAGGGTTCTTGCGATGCTCTTTCAAAAGAGATTGCAGAGACAATTTCTACCCTCAAACAGACTATTACCGTAACCAATAAGCACAGTCAGAACTTTTATGCGGAACAGATACTTAAAACGTTAGGAGTGCATGTTAAGGGAGAGGGGAGCTTAGCGGCTGGCCTGGAGGTATTGCAGGATTTTCTTGAGAAGTTGGACATTCCACCCCATGAATATCATATTGAAGATGGATGTGGTTTGTCAAAAGGCAACAGACTTTCACCCAAAATAATAACCAGAATTCTGGGATATATGTATAAACATCCCCACGGAAAAGTTCTTTATGATTCTTTACCTATATCCGGCACAGACGGTGGATTGCGCAGGCGTATGAGCTCACCGCAGTACGCGGGTAGAATACATGCAAAGACCGGTTATATTGCAGCGACGTCTGCACTTTCCGGTTATATTGATACGGACGATGGAGATACCCTGGCCTTTTCAATTTTGATGAACAGTGTTAAAAATCTGAGTAATGCCATAAAAACACAGGACGATATTTGTAAGACATTGGCTGATTTCTATAATTAAAACTACCTATGAGTGAACACATTAAACGAGTATATTCTTTGTATGCGTGGATTTATGACGCCTTCTTTGGAAAAATATTCGAACATGGCAGATACGTAGCTTTCCGCATGATGGAGATAAAACCTCACGAATCTATTCTCGAGGTGGGCGTAGGCACGGGATTATCGCTTCCCTTGTATCCCAGGACATCCCGTGTGGTTGGTATTGACGTCAGCCAGGACATGTTGGATAAAGCAGAGGCAAAAAAAGATCATTACAAATTATCGAATGTGGAACTTTATAATATGGATGCAACATCCATGGTCTTTGCAGATAATACATTTGATAAGGTCTTTGCATCTCATGTCATTACGGTAGTGCCAGAACCGTTAAAGGTATTAAATGAAATAAAAAGGGTGTGTAAAAGGAACGGAGAGATTTTTATTTTAAATTATACAGGATGCAATAACCCGATTATTTCCCGTTTTGAAAAATTTATCTCACCCCTCAGAGACAAACTGGGTTTAGGAAAGCATGTCGACCTTGATGAATTATTGAAAAGCGCCCATCTTTCAATAGAGTCAGAGCGGCGGGTTAATTTTCTGGAGATGTGCCGGCTTGTACGATGCAAAAACTCTTAAAAAACATCCCGGATAATTTGTTTTTTTGAAAAAAATATTTGAATAAAAAAAGCAGTAATGAATTTCGTCATTACTGCTTTTTAAAGGCTACAAAAATTAATAATTTGTTATTGTAGCGGATTCTTAACTAACTTCGTTCCAAATGTCTTTGCTGATTTTCCAATACGGTACTCACCATCGACTAATACCTTGATTTCCTTCACCATACTATTGGCGGAAACATTTTCAGGTTCACCATCGCAAAGTATAACATGGTAAGACAAAGACCAATCCTTGATGTCCTTATCCGGGTCAGTAAACAATGCCCCCATATGCCTGGAAAAATCACTGACTTTGTTTGTTACAAATATCAATCTGATGTTGTTGTAATTCAATAATCGTTCCTGAAAAACCTTCGGTGATGAATATGCCTGTTTAAATTCCGGCATGAAATCGCCTATTTTCCCCAAAGCAATAGGGCCATCTGAAAATTTCACAGAATATTCTCTTACTCTGAGAGTTTTTTTCCCTTCGGAAGGATCCTCACCATAATAAAAACGGTATTCAAAACTCCGGTCATTTTTTTTGATATGATAAAGGTCATGAATGATGACGTCGTACAAAAAGGTTGCCCTGAGCGCACTTTCATCCTCCAGCTTTGTTATAACATATCGTCTGACAGGCTCTTCTTCACTGTATAAAAAATCAGGTTTGCCAAGTTTTTCACGTAATTCTATTTTGGTAAGTCCGAGCATGCCATCATCTAAACTTTCGCTCGCATGTGTATTGTTATTGAGAAAAAAACATAAACTCAACACGCCCACATATGATAAAACCGAATACCATTTTTTTTTCATCATAATTCTCTTTCTCTATTGCTAAATACCGAATTGCATCTGGATAAACCTAAAACACAGTATAAAATTACAGGCTATTAAATATATAAATTTTCATTTTGTTTGTCAATTAAATAAATTTTTGATTAATATTTTAAAGTAATTGACAATTGTGTCAACTATGTGTTAAAAGTACAAATTATTAATGCCAAACTTATATGGGTTCAAGATTTTTTTATAATGGCAACATCTTAGCATCTTACAAATAATATTTTGACATTTTCAGCAAAAATATTTTAAGTAGTGGCAAGGCGCGCCTTGCCACTACGGTCTT
>JAXMAC010000139.1:0-6759 GCA_046350595.1 Candidatus Brocadiaceae bacterium
GTCCATCGGGATTGTTTATAGCTGTTGGTCCTCATAAAAATTCCCCATGATTTATTATGTTCTCGGATTGTGTAGTCTCCCATAGTAATTTCAATATTCTGATTAAATCGCCCACTGTATATTTTCTCTTTCAAGATAGGTGGAATTTTTGTGCAATTCCCTTAATAATATCCTGCTTTTTCTTGATTTTTTCGTCCATCATACTTCTGTTTTCATAATTTAATCCCCATGAGATGATGGGAAATTACTTTAAGAGTGATAGTAAAACAAAAACGATGAAAATTACAAGTATTTTTTATTTTATCAGCCCTATTGAAAACCAGAGAAAAGAAAAAGGATGCTGGCCAATCATCAGCCTGTGTGTTGATCGCAGACAGGTCATCGAAGAGTTCGTACGCAAGGTAGGGCAAGCGCCATTGTTTTGATGGGTGCGTTGCGGCTGGTATCAGATACATCTATTATTTCGATAGAAGATTTTGGATGCATTTCTCTTTATCCCTCACCGTTAATATAAATCCTCGGTACACGTTTGCTTATATTGCAGGTAACTTCATAGGGAATGGTGTTTATTTGTTGTGCAACGGATTCTATGGATATTGTTTCCTGCCCCTGGCTGCCGTATAAAACAACCTCATCCCCAACTGATACGTCCTTTATGTGGCTCACATCTATAAAACACTGGTCCATACACACACGCCCAATGATTGATGCCTTAACCCCCCGAACAATAACCTTTCCCTGATTTGAAAGCAAGCGGTTGTATCCGTCATCGTATCCAAAAGGAAGGGTTGCGACACGGGTAGGTTGTGTAATGGTATAGGCGCGGCTGTAGCCCACGACGTCTCCGGGTTTCATATCTTTTATATGGATAATCCGTGTCTTGAAGCTCATAACAGGTTTGATGCCGATATCCCGGGAAACATCACTTGATGGATAAAGTCCATACAAAGAAATACCCGGTCTGACCATGTTAAAGTACGCATCCGGATATCCGATAATTGCCCCCGTGTTTGCCATGTGCCGTAAGGGAATGTGAATATTGAGGGCATCAAGAGACGCCAGAATATCTTTGAATCGCTGGATTTGTAGTTTACTAAAGTACGGCTCTTTTTCATCAGAACTCGAAAAGTGGGAGTAAATCCCTTCGACGGAGAGGTTTTTCATATCTTTTAGAGAGGCGATAAATTCAACGGCCTTGTCATACCTTACCCCGATACTGCCCATCCCTGTATCCGCGTATACATGGACTTTTAAGACTTTATGGAGACGCCGCGCCACGCCGGATAATGCCTCAGCAAGTTTTATATCATAAACGGTTGGTGTTATATTATAGTGAAAAATGTCGTCTATTTGTGTGCCAAAAATGCCACCGAGGAGCAAAAGAGGCGCTTGTATCCCCCTTTTACGTAATTGAATGGCTTCTTCAAGGATGGCAACGCCGAGCATTTCTACGCCATGGTTTAATAATACCGCTCCTGCCTCATAATCTCCATGCCCATAGGCGTCGGCCTTGACAATTCCCATAATTTTAACTGATGGCCCGGTCCGTTTCTTTATGGCCAGTACATTGTGTTTCAATGCGCCCAGATCAATTTCAACCCATGTCGGTCTATGCATAAATAATTAATAATACTCTATCGTTTCAGAAAAAAGTATACAGTACAAATGTCATTGCGAGAAACGGAGTGACGAAGCAATCTCTTGTATCGCAGAGGCTTAGGATTGTTTCACTATCGTTATTTAACATGCCCGCAAGAATCCACTATTCACGAGGGTATGTATGAGTCTATCTATATCATCTCTGGTATGGCTTGCCATCAATGAAATACGTAACCGGCTCGTTCCTGGAGATACAGTCGGCGGCCGAATTGCAGGGATTAAGATGCCCTGCTGATAGAGTTTCATGGATAAATTCAGCGCATCCTCTGCAGAGCCGATAATAAGCGGTATAATGGGGCTTTCTACCCGGACATCACTGATATATTTTAAAAGTTGAGCGCGCAGATACCGAATATTTTCCCATAATTTATCCATGAGGGAGGTGTCTGCCTGAATAAGCCTTAATCCCGCCAGGGATGCAGCGCATACGGCGGGAGGCAATGCGGTGGTATAAATAAACGAACGCGCCTTGTTTTTCAGGAAATCTATGAGACCCTTGCTTCCGGCAATAAATCCGCCGACACTTCCAATTGCCTTGCTCAACGACCCCATAATAATATCAACCTTTTCCCCAACGCCAAAATGTTTAATCAGACCGTTTCCGTATTTACCAAATACCCCTGTGGCGTGGGCATCGTCTACCATAAGTATGGCGTCATATTTTTTTACAAGTTCTGCAATCTCTGACAGGGGAGCAATGTCGCCATCCATGCTGAACACGCTATCCGTGATTACCAATTTCCTGCGGTATGGAGTAGACTTTTGCAAGAGCGATTCTAACTGATGTGTGTTTTTGTGAGGATAAATGCGGAATGTTGCGCCTGATAGTCGGCAGCCGTCAATAATACTTGCATGGTTCAGCTTGTCGCCAATGACGATATCCCCTTGAGAAACCAGCGCGCATAACGCCCCCAGATTTGCCATATAACCTGTGGGAAAAACCAGCGCCGCCTCAGCGCCTTTAAATCGGGCAATTTCCCGCTCAAGTTCTCTGTGAAGTGTCATGTTCCCGGAAACGAGCCGTGAAGCGCCCGTGCCCCATCCGTAGTGATGGATGGCCTCAATGGCCGCCTGTTTTATCGATGGATGATCGGCAAGTCCGAGATAATTATTAGAGCAGAACGAGAGATAAGATTTGCCCTCTATTTGAACATACGGCCCCTGCGCGCCCTCTATTGTCCGATAATCACGCAGCAAGGCACGTTCTTTCAATGTCCGCAATTCTTCTAAAATAAAATCAATAGCCATAGAATAGTCACTTTATTATTTTTTCGGATAGAGAGGTGATTCTGCCTGATTTGTAAGGAGAAAATTTCAAAGGCTCACATGATTATCCAATACGAGGTTAAGGTCTTTAATCATCTGTAAATCCACCTCGGCCTTTCTGCCTGGTGTTGTCAGGTAATTTCCAATCATGGTACTATTGGCGCCAGCGTAAAATATCCACGACTGGAGGTCTCGCAGGTTTTTTTCCCGTCCACCGGCAACCTTGATCTCTTTATCGGGCAAAATAAAACGAAATACAGAAATAATTTTTAATGATTCCATAGGCGTCAACGGAATATTGTTTTCCAGAGGAGTGCCTGGTATGGCGTGGAGAAAATTGAGTGGGACGACATCTACATCCAGTTCCTTCAGGGTAAACGCAAGGTTGATACGGTCTTCGACTGTTTCGCCAATCCCAAAGATTGCGCCGCTGCATATTTCCAGCCCCACCTTCTTTGCCGCACGAATGGTATGGAGCCGGTCAGCAAATGTGTGTGTTGTACAAATATGCGGAAAAAACCTCTCTGACGTCTCCAGGTTGTGATTTAATCTTTTCAGTCCGCTCTTTGCCAGGGACTCTGCCACTTCCTCTGTCAGTACCCCAAATGAACCATGGGGATGGATGCAGGTTTCACGGGCAATTGACTGAATCGTCTTGCAAATCCTGTCGAGGTCCTGAGCGTTCCGGATACGGTAACCGCTGGTAACGATACCCAGAGAACCCGAACCCGTTTGTTCTGCGCTCTTTGCGGTATCGAGTATCCTGTCTGTATCAACAAGGGGAAATTCCTCTACGCCCGTGTGATAACGGGCCGACTGGGAGCAGAAGCTGCAATCCTCCGTGCATCTTCCCTGTCGTGCGCTGACAATGGCGCAGCCTTTTATCGTATGACCACAATATTTGATGCGTATCTTATTCGCCCAGTAGAACAAGTCATAAAGTTCATCGCCATCAACATGCATAAGGTAAAGGGCGTCGTCATGGCTGACCTGTTTATTCTGTAAGGATTGATGTGCAATTTTTTGTATCTTTTCGTTCATCTTTTTTTGTAAGTTTTTTACAATCCCCTTCGCCCTTTTTTCTAAGGGGGATATCCACCCCCTACCCCATACGTGTTAAGTTAAGAATCTATAATTACCCATCAACCCTCTGTTTGGATTAATTCCGCATTGTCCCCCTTAGAAAAGGGGGACTTGGGGGGTTGTTTCCCTTTGATCGGGGGATTTGGTTGTGGCGTAGATGCGCCAGGTATTTCTCCGCGTCCCAAGCGATAAACTATCGGATATTTTTATATTTCAAATAAGCGCTTCGTACATACTGCCAGACTACGTCAGGACGATCAGACCTGACGTACGTCATACAATCCGTACCCTCAAAACTCCACGTGGCTATATTGCGAATCCCTGCATTATATGCAATATCCACTGCCGTTAAAATCTCCTGTTCTCTTTGCTCCGGAACCCGGTAACCCTGTATCCATATCTGAGGCTCTTTTTCATATTTTTTGGACAGGGTATACACATCATTCGAGACGTTGCGGACAAATTCGGTTACGTCCTGTTTATAGCCATACCAATAAGGGTCGCTCCCGAAGATATCCATGCTCTTGATCATAGCGACCTTTTCCCATTCATAGATACCGTATCGCGGATCCGTTGTTGGGAATAAACAGACCGCATTGCTCAAGCCCATCTGAGATGCTTCATTGGCCGCATATTCAAGAAAACGGACAATGGTCATCTGCCGGAATGCCTTTACCTCATCGGTGAAATCGATAGGCATTTCATAGCCGTATGTTTCCTTAAACATACCGTTGCAAATTTCACAGGTGCACCCCCAGATGTCCCGTTTTTTGCCGCCAAATAATGGTGTGAATTCCCCGAAAAATAAATGAGGCTCGTCCCAGAACACACCCTCTGCCCCCGTCTTCGCGGCAAGCTCAATCCATACTTTTATATGATCACGGAATGTCTTTGAATTCAAACATGCCTTGTATATTTTAATCTCACCTTCAGGAAAGTTCAGCCGCTGGCGACAATTGGGGTATGCCTTTACAAAGGTGGAAAACGACTCGCCCCCGAATACACGTCCGACTCCCCAAGGGTCGAGAAAGACCTCCAGCCCTGCATCCTGGCTTGATTTTACCACATCAACCATCGTGCCCGAATGGTAGGTAATATCATGTTCGCTCATGGTATGGACAACGAAATTGCATCCGTCGTCGATCATCTTTTTCATATCTTCCCGGACATGACGTACTATCCTGTTTCCAAAATAACTTGCTCCAAGTTTCATAGTGATTATGTTAACCTTGCGTAGCGTCGTATGTCAAGGGAATCCGTAAAGCAGCACAGCCGCAGTCAATTCGCCTTTATGAAAGCGGGGAGATTGCTTCGGAAAAGACCCTCGCAATGACATGGACTATGCGCTTTGATGTACCCTGCACGTTGTCATTGTGCATTGCACCCAGTTGTTGTGCATTTTGCTTTGTCCTTGCAAAGAGGAATTACCTTATTCTGTCATTGCGAGCGAAGCGAAGCAATCTTTCTCTCATAAACAAATAGTACCTTTATGTCCTTCAAAAGATTGAACGTGGTCTAAAAGATGCAGAAGAAGGGTGAGTTTACTCACAGAAAAAAGGAGAAAAGATGATGGCAAAATGGCTCGCAAAGTAATTGGTCACGTAGAATTATGGAGACCTTTAGCCAATTTGCAATTGTAACCCCTTGTAATCAAAGGAGGCCATTATGTCAGGTCTCCCCTTTTATACGCCACTAATTTTTTAGGTATTGGATAAGTGGTTATATAAGAAGTCCAGTACCGGAAACGTTTTGCATACAGAGAATTACCACTTGTTATTTTGTGGAAATACTCAATGACTTTAGAGTTGAGTAAACCTAACATTGAATAATAGGATATGGAAGACTTGTCTTTTAGTATCAGATAAAAACATGTGCCATTTACAAAAAATCCTCTGTCATCAAGCGCAAAACGGTTATGCTTGGCAATATCAGGTGTAACTATTTTTAGTTGGCAAAAATCTTTTGGTGATTGATGTACCCAGATTTCATACCATTGCCGTTGACTCTCTTTGAGATAGGTACGTGCCTCAAGTTGTGTTCGGTTTTTTTCAAGATATTCTTTAGTCTTTGGATATTTATCCAAATCAATTGGAACAACCTTCCCTCTTTGCTCTGTGTGGGGATATAAAACACATAAATCTGTTTGGGAATTCCATGAACAACGCCAACGATTCACATTATGACTTTCAAGTAACGGATAAATTAATTTTTCTTCGAGTTCAAGTTGCCTGATAAAATCACCAACCATCGGTTTAATAAAAACATTGTCTGCTGTTGTTTTTAGCCCCACACTAATTTTTTCGCAAAGTTCACCTAATGTGCAGGCTGATTGATATCTTAGCTTAGAGAGAAGATTATTTTCGCGCTCATTATGAAATGTCCAAACATTTGATCGTTCGGATGGAGTAATAGTAATGAATCGTTGTACTTGAAACCCCCTTCCGTTGACAGTTACATGCGCATCGAGTGGAATTGAAGAATCTTTTAAAAATGTAAGCAGGTCGGTTTTCTGATGCTCAGAATTAATATTTTTGCAAGACTCTGTAATTAAGGAATAGGTAATATGTTTTGGAATTTCTTTTGACCGGGTAGCAATAAGAATCAAGGGTAATATAGCAGCATCAAACAGTTTTGTATCAGACAAGTCAACTATTTCCTCGATAGAAAAATGGTTGATCAAGAAACTTCTTAGTTTCTTTGTCCCGGATGTTGATAATATTTTATTAGAAATAATAAAACCCAGTCTGCCCT
>JAXMAC010000140.1:0-6622 GCA_046350595.1 Candidatus Brocadiaceae bacterium
ACGCAGGTGGAAAAGGCTGTACAGGTATGACGAACAGTGTTGTTCGCAGGGTCTTCCGCCAGCACCTTTACGCCAATATCCATAGATGATTTACCAACATAATTCAAAGACGTTGCCAGAATAAGGATGTTACCCACATAAATAGGATGGTAAAAATCAAGGGCGTCAAGGGAGGCAGTCACCGTAGTGCCTTCTGCGAATTTCATTGCCATAATCGTTATAATCTCATCCAGCATGAGCAGGAGTTTGCCGCCATACATAAGATTGCCATAGAGGGCGTCTTCCGGAAAGACGAGGCGATACATACGGACGTTTAATTGCCCAATATCGTCCAGATGAGTATCGAGTACCCTTTGCTCTCTCTGTGCAATTCGCGAAAACCTTGCATCCCGAATACTTTTCGCATACCAATACATTCTTTTTTCTTGTTCATCAGCAGGTTCAATACCTTCTTCTATCGGTAATGGATTACCCTGCGTATCTGCTGAAACAAAACACATCCGCGCACGGGTGCATAATTTTTCTTCCCCATTTAATGATTTACAAAATACTATCGCTTCGACCTCAAGGGAAGTCCTTCCAATATATTCAACCATAGCCCGGATCGTAACAACGTCGCCAATTCTCACGGGCTGAATAAAAAACAAGTCTTCAAGAGATGCCAATAACAGTGGCTTCTTTGTAAGATGGGATGCCGCAAGATTCCCGGCTGTAACAATCCAGTTCATCATCCATCCCCCATAGAGACTCCCGGCAGGGTTTGCGTGCGGGGGAAAGACGTGGTGTAACATTTCTATTGTTGTGGAGTGGATACTTGTCATAATTTATTTCGAGTGGGATGAACTGTTACCCTTTTTCGAACCTATAGAGGTTCCTTCCTCACCTTGTTTATAATAATATTTATATGCCTCCGGCAACCATTCTTTAATTTGCTGAATTCGCTTTTCATCACTAGGATGGGTGGAAAGGAATTCCATCGGCTTCTTGCCTTTCGCCTGTTCCGACATGCGTTTCCAAAAACTAACGGCAGCTTTAGGATCGTAACCCGCCTGGGCCATTAAAATAATACCCAGACGATCTGCCTCAGACTCCTGCAGTCTGCTATAAGGAAGTAATGCCCCATACTGTACCCCAAATCCATAAGCCTTCGCAATAATACCCTGCATCATGGGTGATTGGCTGGATACTGCCATGTTCAGTCCCTGTTCGCCTAACTGCGCCAGCATCCCCTGGGACATTCGCTCTGCACCATGTCGCGCCAGGGCATGGGATACTTCGTGTCCCATTACCACAGCAATCCCCTCTTCATTCTGGCAGATGGGCATAATACCTGTGTAGAAGGCCACCTTGCCGCCCGGCAATGCAAAGGCATTTACGGTATTCGGATCGTCAATTACCACAAATTCCCACTGATAATCAGGCCTATTCGCTGCCTGGGAGATCCTCTCCCCCACAGATCGCAACATCTCGTTGTAATGTGGATCATTACTGATTTTATTTTCCTGCACCACCTGCGTAAATGCCTGTTGGCCAAGCGATGACTCCTGCCCCTCGGGAATCAAAATAAGTTGCTTTCGTTCCGTGTATGGCACTGTCGAACAAGCGCTAAACAACAAGGTCAAAATACAAATGAAAAAGATATAATAGTGGCACTTCCTGTTCATAACAACCTCCCCCATTTAGTAAAATTTACGAATTACGGGTTTATATTTCACGAGATGATTACTTTGTTAATTTTATTTCTAATTTCCTGGCATACAAGGATAGTGGATAACTCATACCAAAATACAATAATGCGGTAATAATCCCCAACTGGAAAAAGTTCATAGCTGATGCGGCAAGCATACTATAACTCTTCGTAAGCTCTACGATAGAAATAACAGACACCAGCGACGAATCTTTAAACAGTGCGACAAAATCATTCGTCATCGGCGGTATGGCAATACGGAATGCCTGCGGTAAGATAATTCGTCGCAACGTCAATCGCCTTGACATACCCAATGCCATGGAAGCGTCGTGCTGTCCCTCAGGTATGGCCTGTATTGCCGCACGATAGACCTCAGCTTCATAAGCTGCATAGTTCATACCAAGTCCAAGTATGCCAGCGGCTACAGCGCTGAGGTTAATACCGATGTTAGGCAAACCATAGTACAAAATATATAACTGAATAAGGAGGGGTGTCCCCCGATAAATCTCAATATACGCCGTTGCAATTTTTTGAAGCCAGATGTTGCCATAGAGTCTCATCATGGCAAGCGCTAATCCTAACACAACTGCCAGCATCATTGATACGAGAGATATGCCGATTGTTACCAGCGCCCCTTTCAACAAGGTGGGAAAGAAGGTCGTCAGCTTAACGGGGATATTTTCTGCGGCAGCGGGAAAGCCGTCCGCGTATCGCTGTAAACGTTCCTCCTGTAAAAAAAGTTTTTCTTCCGAACTATCCCACAAACCCCATCGGGTGTAAATCTTCTTTAATTCTCCCGACCCTGCGAGTTTTCCAATGATTTTATTCAATTCCACTACCAAACTTGTATCTTCCTTACGCACGGCAATACCATAGTATCCTTCACCCACCGGCTCACCGACCAACCGCAACATTGGGTTGGGTTTGGCATAATATAAAGCGATAGGCAAATCCACAAAAACGGCGTCAATGCGGCTTAACAAGAGGTCTTTAAAAGGTTCTACCTGGCCGCTATATGTACTAATCTTTACATTGCCCATTTCTTCCAGCATACGTTTGGCCTCCGTGTTATACAGAGTGCCGACCTTTTTACCATAAATGTGGTCAAACCGTTCAATACGATTATCCGAAGCGCGGACAACAACCTGCTCTGCATAAGCATAATAGGGACGGGTAAAGAGTACCGATTGTCCCCTCTCAGGGGTTATCTCGATACCATTCATTGCAATATCAAAATCACCGCGCTGGAGGGAAAGCAGGATACTATCCCAGGCATTTTGATAATATTGCACTTTCACCCCCATTTCCCTTGCAATAGCCTCTACAACGTCTACCTCAAAACCTACGAGTTTTTTGGGATGCGCATGGTCATGAAACACATAGGGAGCGCCCCCTTCTGCATCAAAACCCCATGTTAATATACCGGTAGTTTTTATCTTTTCGAGGGTATCCTGATATGCGGTTGCAGGACGCATGGAAAAATAAAGTAATGAAAAACAGACAAGAAAAAACAGAACACTTCGATTTATAACATATTTACAATTCATGGGAAATTTTACATTTACTCCATAACATTTTTTATGTCTTCTTTACTTGTAAATCTTGTTAAACAAATCACTGGCTAAATCCTTACTGAGATTTTTGAGCGCCTTGTACTCTTCAAAAGCCAAACCTTTATCGCCAAGAATAATATACGTCAAACCCAGGTTGTGGTGGGCTTTCGTAAAATCTGGTTTGATCCGTACTGCCTGTTTAAAGGCTTCAACTGCTTCCTGGTATTGTTCCTGCATGCAATATGTCGTTCCTAAAAGATTATATGCCTCTGCATCATCAGATTTGATACTGATACACTGATTAAAGGCAACCCTTGCATCATCCCATCGTTTCAGGTTTAAATTACACAACCCAATATAGTAACAGGTTCTTGAATAACGAGGATTTTTTTTCACCAGCTCATGAAAATAAGAAAGAGCCTTCTCGTATTCTTCCTTCCGGATGTAAGAAAGACCTGACGAGTATAATTCCGCCTCGGATACGAACAATTCTTTTGCATGCTCTTTTTTACCATCAGCGCGGAGTTTTCGCTGTCCAGGGAAAGCAAAACAAGCAATACACAACAACGCTATGATTAATACCCTTAAACACAATCTATTCATTCTCATGGTTACGCCGTTCATGCATTTTTTGCACTTAAATTTTCCTAAAGACAATCTGGTGTCTTATTGTTTAAAAATTACAAAGAAAAGACATTATGTTTTATTCTATCAATTTATAACTTAAATTCCTTTTTCCTGCAAGGAGTTTCGTGCTCATACCATATTTATGAGCCTCGATATCAAAACGACTTTTTCTTGACCGTAAATCATTTCCACAGTAATATGCATACTATAATTAACCAGGGCGTTAAATTGGGCATTACGGAGACTTTTAAATACACGCGGCATCTCTACAACAACATTGAATTTCACAAAAACAGGAAAATATTTCCATGAAACAATTCAAGCTTATCATAGAAAAACATCCTGATGGCTTCGTGGCTTATCCTCTGGGACTCAATGGTATTGTGGTTGGACAGGGCGAAACCTTTGAGGCCGCCTTTTCGGATGTAAAATCGGCTATCCGTTATCATATTGAAAACTTTGGAGATGCTGTTTTCGACGTCGATTCTTCGGTACTTGAGGTATTTGTTGCTGAAGCAACAATTGAAGACTGATGGTAAAATTTCCCGCTACTACGCCTCAACATAAAGTTGTCAGGGCTCTCCAAAATCTGGGCTTTCGCATTATACGTGAGGACGCATACGTTTCCATGGTACGCGAAAACAGGGATAAAAGCAAAACTGCGCTGACTATACCTGTTCATCAGCAAATAACGGCGCCAACGCTTGCCGTAATATGCACCCAGGCAAGGATTGTAAGGGGAGAATTTTTCAAAGCCTACAATATGCCATAGAATTTGAATAATTTACGAGAAAGATTGCTTCGCTGTCGCTCACAATGACAGTCAGTACCAGTCTTTTCATACAAACTCTTTAGCCTTAAAAGCCCGGTCTACTTCACTTGGCTGAATAGTTACCAGGCCAAAACTAACTCTGAGCATACTCATTGCGCAGCATTATGATCAAAAACATAAAAAGCCGCATATTTAAAATTATCAATGTAACGTCATTTGACCTTTTATCTACCAAAATATTTGATATTTTCCTCATTGTATTAATTTTTTTCAACGTATTTGCCGTTATCTTAGAAACTGTCGAAAACTTCGCATCTCTTTATAAATTTTATTTCTCGGTTTTTGAGGTATTTTCTGTAGTAATTTTTACCATTGAATATATGCTCCGTTTATGGACATGTACCGGTTATGACAAGTTTAAGACACCATTTTCAGGGCGGATTAAATTTGTCTTTACTCCCCTGGCGCTTATTGATTTATTAGCGATTCTTCCCTTTTATCTGCCGATAATCATTCCCATTGATTTGCGGTTCATCAGGGTACTGAGACTCTTCCGGTTGTTTCGTCTACTCAAACTGGGAAGGTATTCCAGGTCTTTGAGAACATTGGGAACCGTTATGAAAGAGAAGAAAGAGGAACTCATAATGACGGTATTTGCCGTCCTGATCCTGTTGGTGATTGCATCAAGCCTTATGTATTTTATCGAAAACAAGGCGCAACCACACAAATTTTCAAGTATCCCTGCCACAATGTGGTGGGGCGTTTCAACGCTTACAACGGTAGGCTACGGAGACATTTATCCCATAACACCAGCGGGAAAAATTCTGGGGGCAATAATAGCGATTTTCATTATAGCATGTTCGCAATACCGGCAGGTATAGTCGCTTCTGGTTATGCTGAAGAAATCCAAAGAGATTACACAGCAAGCAAAAGACATGTCCCACTTTGCGATAAAAATATTGATGAACCGCACAAATAGCGCTGGGTACAGGTCTCAAATCTGCGTTCATTCTATTAACTGTGTTATCTGCAGAATCTGTGGTTTCCAAAACTTCCGCCCTTGAAACCAGCATCTCTTTTATCTTCATCAACCTGCTGATATTTGACCGTTCCATTTCATCCAGTTTGTTTTTTACGTATTTCATGGATGCCTGTAATTGCGGAATCAGAATGTATTCCAGGGCATTCACCTGCGAATCTTTTCTATCTCCTTCGCTAATAAACGCATGGACTGTTCTAATTCCGATACCCGAACGATCTCGAAATAGCCCCTTAATTGGCCTACCGCCTCGTCAAGTTCCCCGCAATTGTATCCAGGAAGCTGTAAAAATTACCGCGCCCTTACGGAAACATCAAACACCCGGGACTTTTACATTTAAAATATTTTTTCCAGATATCCTCATTTCAGCGTCTGGAGACTGTTCCGGCGCTTCTGATATGGTTTCAAAGAAGAAAGTGATCCGACAGAGCACAAACAGCTGCAAGCATTTTTGAAAACTGCGTATCCACTTTTTGAAGCGCGCCTCTTTGTACGCCTTTATGAGGGTCATAAACTCCTTCATAAGCCCTTCATTTTTGTCCTTGAGAAGCGTGTCACGCATGGCCATAAAAGCTTCCGGCAGCGCAGTTTTGGAACCACCATTCTGGTAGCGTCGATTTGCGCGTTCATATTAGTTATCCGTTTCCCACATCCACATAATAAGCTATAAATGTTATAATAGAAAAATATTTTACTAAATTATTGTGCGTGATTAAAAATAAATAATGCCTCGGATGGCAGAGACAAACAGGAAATAAGAATATACAGAGCGGTATTCTCTCAAAAATTCGTACCAGGTTCCAAATTTAAAAAGAATGAAAAATGTTTTTATAGTATAATAACTAGCAATCTTCCGGTTTTTCGGGTTATGTAACCGTTCTTACCGGGGCAATTTTACTTTTATAGCAAAGGAGAAATTATTTTGGATATAGACTTCCGCAATA
>JAXMAC010000141.1:0-6548 GCA_046350595.1 Candidatus Brocadiaceae bacterium
AGGATAACAAAAAGCTTGCTATATTGCAATGTTATTTGAGGAACGATATAGTAGTATTAACAGGAAGGGCTCTTCTTGAGAAGCCATTTATTTATTCACCAACAGTACTTACATTTCGAGCTGAAGCCGGGCATGAATACAAGTTTGACGGAAGGCAAGTACCAGATGAAAAGTATGATAGATGGATAGTGTGGGTTGAGGACGTAAAAACAGGGTCTGTTGTTGGAGGTGAAAAAACAGACATTACGGAATCAAAGAAGGAAGACAATAGCGACCAAAAGTCTGATAATGAAGGCGCATTTAAATAGAGCAAGAAGAAACACCCGTCCAGAGGCTTTTGTTAAGCGGGAAGAAAATTTCTCTATAGCAAGAAATCGTAGTTTTTTGCGGTATCAAATGAAATAATGATCTTGTCTCATCAGCATTCACCCAATTGGCCGCACACGTATTTTCTCCTATTTTCAGTTACGAATTGCAGATGTCCGCACCATTCACCCATCCGGATCGAGTCTCGTATTGAATAAATTCAACATTTGTTGAAGTATACTTCGCTAATGGATGCGATAGGAACAGGTTCAAATTGAACTATTAGCGTTAAACTGCCTGATGATATGGAAGCAAATGCAGAATCGGTCAGAATAAATACTGGACTTGAATGATTTTTGATACGTATTCATGTCTTTTATCTAACCGATTTTGTATTGATTTCTTCCGGTAAACTGCTATCATTATAAACTTTACTTCATGTAAATGGAATTTCATGTCTTAGCGCAACTCTATTGAGCAGCATATCCACAGTTATTGTGCTAAACATCACTTAATACCATTAATCAAATTTTAAGTATTGTGATTCGGTATGCTATATCCTCCATTAAACTATAAATACGAGTTTTTTTCCAACAAAACCTCAAAAGATGCAGCTCCACAGAATCCTTAGGCATTACTTTGTTAAAAATTTAAGCGGCGAACTTTTTCTTAAGACGATTAGACTTAATTTTAAAATAGCGATGAGCAATATGTTCGTTCTTTGATAAGGCGCTGGTAGAGGCGAATTCAAGAATAGAATTGACCGCCTGTTTGATTTCGTTGAAGGTGGTTGGTTTCGTATCAAGAATTTTCGTAAGATAGGCATTTTGTTTGATCCAGTAAGTAAGAGTCCAGGCAATAAGGCAAAGATTCCAATATCGGTCAATTTTCTTGATGTGCCTGAGCTGGTAGTGATCAAAGTAAAAGGTATCCTTGTGTCAAGATGCGTCTCACTTGCAGATAGTTTCCATTAACCTTCATGAGAGGAGCAAAATATGAGAAAGTTTATTTTATACGCGAGTATGGTAGTGCTTCTTTTTTTTCTGGCAAAAAACCTGATGGCAGAGGTAGTTACGGTTTTTGAACGCACCTATGTGCGCAAGACCGGATCACCCATCACGCAGACAGACACATTCCCCGGCATTAAAGGCCTTACTACGATACGGGTGACCAATGGCGGTCTAGAGAAAGCAGGCGACAAGAAGGTAAGCAGTGCAGATGTTGTATTAAATAAAGAGACCATCATCGACGCATCCAACTTGAATCAAAATGTAAAGGTAGTAGATGTAAAGAAGACCCTTGACGGCAAAATCAATACGATTGGAGTTACCGTAAGAAGCAAAGTGGGAGGGGTATTAACCGTCCAGGTACTTGCCGAAGAGGGGAATGTCGACTTTGACGGAGATGGTTTTACGAGAGTCGAGGGGGATTGTGATGATAACAACCCCTCCGTAAATCCGGGAGCAACGGAGATAAAGAATAACGGGATTGATGATGACTGTAACGCATCGACACCGGATGACGATACAGGAGTGAAACTTCCGCCTGATCCCGGGGAGGCTGGAGAGAAGACATTGCTGGGGATAGATACGGATGGCGATGGGGTGCGTGACGATATTCAAAGGTACATATACTTTACCTATCCCGATGATAAGAAGCTTCGATTAGGTCTTACGTACTACGCCATCGAGTTCCAGGGCATCCTCAAAGATGCAAACGACCGTGAGGTATGTTATAACCATGCAATAAAAATGGATCGCCATGTTGAATGTCTTTTTTACCTTAAGGGAGAGGAAGCTGTAGATATTTGTAATGCATTGCGCGCAAAAATACTGAATACCAGGGAACGCAGTATTGCATACATTAAATACAGCGATAATCTGGGTGGCAGATCTATTAGAAGCTCTCCACAGAAGGAATGGAAGGACAGTTGTTCCTTCGATGTGGACAATACGGGAGGTGGTCAATGAACATCCAATGGATATCTCATATAGTACTTCTTGTTACCTTTCTTGCTCTGTCAGGTGTTGTTTATGGCGCGGGTGGGCAACAATGTCAACCAGGGGTCGTTGTCTTTTTTGGCAATGGCGTGTGGAATGATGCGGAGTCAGCAGATAAAAGTAGACGTTTACTACAAAAAGAGCTTGAAACCCATACATTAGGGACGAACTTGGAAGGTATGATAACATACAAATTAGCACATAATCCCTCCAATGGTTATTTAGCAGACCTGCTGGAGACATTTGAACAGGATTTACAAACAAACTACAGCCTGTTCTGGAATTACCTTGCCAACTGGGATCTCATGCCAGACTTCCTTCGAGACAAAATAATGGCGATAGCGCATGAGGTTGACGCAGCTATTGTGAGCGACAATCAGTCGGTACAAGAGCACATTGCTTTATACAATCAATATTTACGTGAAGGCAAAATGGTTGTGCTTGTCGCGCATTCTCAGGGCAATCTGTATGGCAATATTGCATATCTCGGTATAGACCCGCAATATATCGATAGATTCGGCATGGTATCGGTGGCCAATCCAGACAGTTACGTTGCCGGCGGAGGTCCCTACACGACAATTGACGAAGATAACATCATCGGCTTCATTCCATCTGCATTACCCTCTAACGTTGATAATTTCTTTGGTCCCATCAATTGGGGCGATTTCTGGGGTGGTCATAATTTTATAAAGTCTTATATGGCTCCTGGCCGTAAGGCAGAAGCAAAAATTCTCAATGACGTCGTCACGATGATCAACAAACTCATGGCATTGAATCCGAACACAAAAGTCGTAGAAATAGTCAATACGTATAATATTCTCATGGTTATCTGCGGTGATCCAGGCACAACTTTGGTGACAATACCACAGGATGCATATATTACGGAAATCAGCACCTATCACTGGTGCGATGGAGGCGAGCCGGCAGGAACGCATTCTTTATACAATAGCAATACATCTCACGTGTATGGGCCATTTTCAGCAACGATCGACTTTCGTTTCTGGATATCACATCCCAATATCTTGGTACCAGCAGGAAACTATGAAGTCATCGATTCTGAACCAAGTACCTGGTCACACACGTATAGCGGTGGGTTTGTGAGAATCAATGGAATATTGTGTTACTAACGTACATTCATTGCTCGTTTTCATTAACCATCGTGATGGGGAGTCTGTTTATGCGTGCCATGAAAGGCAGTCTTACTGTTCTTTTGTTTTACAGCCTGGTTATCTTTGTATCTCCTGATTTTGCTCAGGGGAACGATACTCGTAGTTTTGTGCTTCCGCCTGATCCCGGCAAGGCAGGAGAGAAGACATTGCTGGGGATAGATACGGATGGTGATGGTGTCCGTGACGACATTCAAAGGTACATATACTTTACCTATCCCGATGATAAGAAACTTCGATTAGGGCTTACATACTATGCCAAAGAGTTCCAGTGCGTGCTCAAGGATGCTAACGACCGTGAGGCTGCTTATGATCATGCCAATAAGATGACGCGCCATGGTGAATGCCTTTGGTACCTTAAGGGAGATGAATCCACAGACATTTGTAATGCCTTGCGCTCTAAGATTTTGAATACTAGGGAGCGCAGCATAGCATATATCACGTACAGCGACAATTTGGGTGGAAGAGTTATTTCTATAGCACCAAGGAAGGAATGGAAGGGCAGTTGTTCTTTCGATGTAGATGAGACGGGAGGTGACTAATGAAAGTTCTATAGATAAGTCACTCTTGTAATTATCGTATAGGGCGCGTAGCTTGTTTATTTCAATGAATATGCTGACAGCATCTTTCACCTAATCCCCACGTCATCAAGAGAAAAACCGCTCAGTTCGTGATAGATAAAACGGCCTGCGAGAGATTCAGACCCCTGACGGAGGAGTTCTGGAGAAGTGCTTCCGAGAACCCGAAAGCGCGCCGACGCCTTCGGGTGGTCTGCAAGTACCCTGAGAATGGGGAAATGTTCGGGAAACCGTTGTATCTCGTCAATAACCACAAGCCCCTTTAATCCCTTGAGCGCAAGCATCGGGTTTGCAAGCCGCGCTAAATCTTCAGGATTTTCCAGATCTAAGTGAAAGGAGGCGCTGCATGCTTGACCGGAGAGAGAGTGCACCAGTGTTGTCTTCCCAACTTCCAGGCGTAGGAGAGCGTCTTGCGCCGGAACTGGTCGCTATCCTTAAGCAGAGAAACCACAATCATTCTATCATCCTGCGCAACCTCGCCAAAAAATGGATTAAAATCCTTTTTGCTCTTTGGTCTCAGGGTATAACCTATGATGAATGGTTCATATTCAAAATCTCAAAGTAAAAAATGACCCCTGGGCTATGGCTTTGTAGTCGTTGTTTTTAAAGAACTTTTAATTCTTTTTTTCTAAAAAAAAGGCTTGATATAGAATGTCTACAGGATTCTCAATGTACTATCATCTTTTATCCGTTGAAATATATGCTGAATAGTTACAAGTATTTTTTGTTTAATTGGCTAATTCGGTTTCTGCCAGAATATATTTGCTATGTTGAACCATTTCGTGACTTACTCTTTGCGAAAACACCCTCACCGGTTAGCCGATATTTTGCATTCAATCACGGGTAGGGCTATGGTTTCGAATTACCAGAATGCCTTCTATGACGAATTATACAAGGGCTGGAATCGGTTTGAGTATTCAAGTTTTAAGGGCAGTCATAAGGCTGAACAGGGTGCAGAAAAACCCAAGACTAAAGTAGTCCTTTACACAAATTTTAAACCGAAACAGAAAAGTTTATTTGAGATGAATTGAAGTGATCCAGTCAGATTTTATTATGTGACTTATCTGCTTTGAAATGTTAAGGCTGGTTGTTTTCAGGCTTTACTGGTCTGGTTAACTGTGTTCTAAGGATGCCAGTTTTGCTTCCAGAATTGCAAGGCGTTCTCTTATTTGAATAGCAATATCTATTTTATCATCAAGGGAATCTATTTTGTCGTCCAGTCTTTTGATTTCTGTCGTTAACACTGTTTTTAAGGAATTGATTTCAGAGGTTATTTCTGATTTTACAGAATCAATCCTTTTATCTACAGAATCAATCCTGTTGTCAAGGCGCTTTATTTCCACCTGGATTGATTTTAACTCAGGCGCAACAATGTCCTGTAATGCTTGTTTTACTTGTTCGTATATATTCATAATTTCAAAATATACCAAATTCCATATAACTCTATCAATACAAAAAAAGAAATAGCAAACCAGATAAAAAGGCTTGACAATGTTTCAAAGGTACGGTAGTACGTACGTAAATCAAGGGTTTCAAGGCGGTGACAGACGCTTGGATATATGCCTGATAGTAATATCGGGCGGTAAAGGCAACGGTTGGGGGGTGCTGTCACACTTTCAGCTTGTTGCCTTTTTTTATGGAGTATGGATTATGGCGGTCAGGTATAGAAAATATTATAATCAATGCAAGGCGGTTAAATGTAGTGGTAGAAGGTCAAAGAGTTGTCCAGAGACTCCACGTAAGGTAAACGGTGAATATAAGACCTGTGGTGTGTGGTGTATTGAATTCTTTGACGATAACAAGCAATGGCAATCATTGACCTTTAAGGATGTCAGGAATAAGACAGATGCTGAGAAACGGTTTGCCTTGTTTATATCAGACCGTGAAAGAGGTGTTTTGAGACTACATAGAAAGAAGGTTGTGCCGACCCTTACAGAATATTCAAATACATACTTGGATTTACACAGGATAGCAAAAGAGAACACACTTGCTATGAGAAAAAGGGCAGTTAATGTCTTACGGGAATATCTCGGAAACTACCGGCTGAATGAAATCACACCGTTTATTATTGAGAAATTCAGGGTACAACGTAAAGAAAAAGACCAGGTAAAGGATTCTGTTATCAATATTGATGTCCAGGTGCTTTCCCATATCTTCAATACGGCTATAGATGCCGGTATAGCTGATGCGAACCCATGCCAGAAGGTAAGGCGTTTAAAGTCAATGCAAATAAAAGACCGGGTGTTTTCCGGTAATGAAATATCATCAATCCTGAATATGCCGGAAGATAAAGACCGGTTGATGATACTTACAGGACTCTTTACCGGTATGCGCCTGAACGAAGTGTTACGCTTAAGATGGAGCGATATTTCCTTTGAAAAGGGTGTAATCCACGTTATGCAAGGCAAGACAGGTAAAGTTATTGATATTCCATTATCGGGATACCGGAATATGTCAATGAAAATTAGACACATTTAAAAATAATTTAGACTCTAATC
>JAXMAC010000142.1:0-7605 GCA_046350595.1 Candidatus Brocadiaceae bacterium
ACGCATTACCCATGATCCGTCATTTTCCCACATTAAGTCAAAACTTAAAGAAATTGCTGACCCGGACAAATTGGTAGGCAGGGCGCCACAGCAAACGGAAGAGTTTGTTAATCAAGTGGTAAATCCTATTCTCCGCCGATATGGGTATCTCATTGACGAGAAAATGATACCTACGTTACAGGTATAATAGGTATTGGCGGTGGAAAGCCATCCTGTAAGCTCCGCCAATTCAGGTACCACAAAAAAAGTGAATATTTCTAAAATTAAGTACGGTGTCCTGGAATTAATCAGGAGTCAGGATGAACCCCTCAATTTTTAGAGAAAAAGGCGATAGATTTTATTTCCTCTCAAACGAAGAGGACAGAATCCATATCCATGTGACAGGCAAGGAGGGAGAAGCTAAGTTTTGGATAGAACCCATAGTCTCATTGGCTGTAGCTCATGGGTTGAATCCGGGAAAATTGAACGAAATTCAAAAAATTGTTGAGGATCACAAAAATGAAATCATTAAAGCATGACAAAAGCATTTTAATAAGCGTTGAAAATATAACGCCTTTTGGTATATGGCTTTTCGTAAAAGAGAAGGAATACTTTCTGAGTTATAAGGATTATCCTTATTTTAAAAATCAGACATTGAATTCTATACAAAATGTGCAATTGCTTCATGGGTATCATTTATACTGGCCTGAATTGGATGTTGACTTAGAAATTGATAATCTCGAAAATCCTGAAAAATACCCACTAAAAGCAAAAATAATAAAGAAACAGCTAACGAGTCATTCAACGGCACAGCAAATACGCCGCCGCTGATTTCAGGCATTAGCACGCTAAAACAACCGATGATCCAGATACAAAGGGATTGTTGTAGATGAAACTCACCGACCTTTCATCGCTATGGAAAACAAGGCGCTTATGATAGCGATTGGGGAGCAGGCACTGAAATTAAATTTGACATAAAAGTAGGATATGAATAATTTGATTTGTTGGGTTTCGCTTTCAGACTGGGTCAAATGAACCCTCTCACTTTAAAAGTGGGGAGCAAACTTTATTAATTGCCCATTTTATTCTAAGGCTGCTGCTTTTCAACCATTGAAGTGGGGAAGAAAATCTTGAAATATAACAAAATTGTTCATTTGACCCAGTCTGTTTACTCAACCAAACCTTATACAACTTATGAAAAGGAGGGCTTTGTAACATGTCAGACAAGAAATTGCCTGAATTTCCAATAAAGACTATTCCTTCTTCTATTATTGAAAGCAAATCATATCACTTCATAGCCGGTGATTTTCCAGACTATGCACATGTCGACGAACTGTTTTGGATGATGTTTGAGGAAACTGAATGTGATTTTTTTTATTTTGGAGAACAGGGCAAACCTATTGATGCAGCGCTTAAAAAAGCAAAGAATGATGGCGATTTATTAATAGTTGAAACTCAGTTCTATTGGTATAAGCACCCCAACGTTGCAAATAATAAGGATTTTGTCCGTATAGAAAAGCCTACAGGTGATTATAGATGGGAGTGGCAAAAGGAGGTTGTAGAGAAAGGGCCTATGTTTATGCGCATGAAATTAAAGCTCGCTAATACAAAAAGAACTGAATTTGAAATATGGAAGAAAGTTCAAATTGAAGATAGTTTTAGGGAGCAAATGCTTAAGCAAAGGAAAGGGTGTGATGTTTTTCTGAGTTATAGTGCAAAGGATGCAGAGTTGGCGGAACAGATTTATGACGCAATCCAGGTTGCAGGTGGCAAAGTATTTCTTGCTAAAAAGAGCATTGAGCCAGGGTCTGAATTTGCCGAAGAAATACGTAATGCTCTAAAAGAATCAACTGATGTCTGGCTTTTAGTAAGCCCAAATAGTGTTAAAAGTGAGTGGGTAATCTCGGAATGGGGGGCTGCTTGGGTTTTAAAGAAACGAATTGTTCCTATTCTTTACCGGTTATCTCCTGACTTATTACCTGATAGACTACGCCAATTTCAATGCATAGACTTCCATGAATATCAGAAATTGATCAATGATAATTTTCCCAAAGCTAAAGGGAAAAACGACGGCTAACAATTTACCCCAGCGGACGCGATAAGACTGCGCCGTTGATTTCAGGCGTTTGCTTTTAAATAATTATTCAGGATACATCAATTTGAACGAAATCGTTAGTTATATTGAAACACATCCCCAATTAATAAAGCTTTTAATTTTTATTGCTGGCGTTACAATAGCATGGTTTACTGGAGCTTTAAAAGCGATCAAAGGATTATCAGACAAATTAGAAAACAAAATTAGAGTAAATATTAATAAAACTACAGCGACGATAACTATACTCAATGAATTTAAACACAATAATCTACATGATGCACAGAGGTTTGCTTTTTGGTTATCTGTGACCATTCAAAATCCTACAGAGAAAACACAAACAATATCAGGCTTTGAACTTAAATTTAAAAACAAAAGAAATCGATGGTCAGATACTCTTGCCGCAGTGACGTTTCCCTCAATTCCAAGAATGACAGTTGGCGATAATATCAAATACTTGCCTGTTTATTATACGCACTTTGTAGAAGCCGAGGCTCTATTTGGTAAGGAATTTACCCCAACAGGAAGGCTCAACTCGGGTGAATCACAAAATGGATATTTATTATTCGTTGAGGAAATGTTTGGAAACTGGCTACCTCACATAACAACCAAAGGAGTCAAAATACAAATAACCTGCCGAGACTTAAGAGACAGAAAATATAAGTCTACAGGATGGGCTAAAACCCTTAGTGAAGATAAAACATATGACATTATTCCGGGTCTCAAGAATTATAAAGAAAGCAGTAAATATCTTTCATCCTTATCTCGATGGGAAGAAAGTATTGATCCACAGTCGAAGCTTGGCAAGGATATTATGAAAGTTATTGATCAAATAGATAGCAACGAAAACGCTTAATACAAATTCAGAAAAATCAAAATACAATTATTGATTGTTGTGAATACTTAACCACAAGAAGCTTTTCATATTTGCAAAATGTTTTTTGAGCATGTTGATGTACTACGGATTACTCATTCGTACGTTTGCCCACTGAAACAAGCGATGGTTCAGAAGCAAAGGATATGTAAATGAAACTTACTGACACCGAAAAACGCGAAATACTGAAACTTATTGAAGCGGATAAACCGCTCCCCGACAAATACCTCTTTATGCTCTTTGACTATAAGCGCGAAGTGGAACTGGTCTGGAACGGTAAGACCAGCGAAGTGACCAACATCGTCTTTGATTTTATATTCGTTGATGCGAAAGATTTCAATAAATATAAACCAAATTCATTTTCAAGTCTTGTAATTAATTTCAGGAAGCATAAAGATGACAAAACGGCCTAAAAGGCGCTGCATCTGACCGCTGACTGCTGTAATCTTCAAAGGTTATGCGCCAGCGTAATTGGTTTTAATTGGGACTCGCCTTGCTTGCCCGCAGGCAAGCGAACTTTGTCGTTAGGCTATAACAATACTTGGGAATTCAGGGGACAGGGAGCGAATACTGAAGGCATGCTGTCGTGAATATATTTCAGAACCAGTTAAGACACGTGAGTTTCCTCGAATGATAGGAGATTTTCTGAAGAGAAATAACGCTTGAATTTGTGTATAGCCTTCATTAATATAAGCCTTTAAGAAATATGTGTAATACCCTGGCACAGTATGGCCATAACCAATCCCCCGACGTAACAAACTGGTGATGAATAAGCAGGCGCTCCGGAATCTTTTCTTCGTGCTCATTACCGACAGAAATCTTTGCAAACACTCTTTTTTTGATACCATGAGGTTTGCCTTGGAAGGCGGAGTGAAGACTGTACAGTTGCGGGAAAAGGGACTTTCCACAAAAGAGTTGTATTCCCTTGCACATGAGGCGAGGAAGATAACATCTGATTTTCATGCCAATTTGATTGTCAATGACAGGGTTGACGTGGCGCTTGCGGTAGATGCAGATGGCGTACATCTGGGCTGGCAATCCCTTCCCCCTGATATCGTGAGAAGACTTATTGGTCATGAAAAACTTATGGGTATCTCTACCCATAATCGTCAGGAAGCCTTACAAGCCCAAATGGATGGGGCAGATTATATTACCTTTGGTCCCATCTTTGAGACACCTTCAAAAGCAGGACTTCTTGAACCGGTTGGCCCAGAAGAGATAGCGAGAGTGAAAGAAGATGTGAAGATACCGGTAATTGCACTGGGGGGGATTCACGAAAAAAACGTTGAATCCGTTTTAAACGCTAAAGCGGACGGTATTGCCGTTATTTCAGGTATTATGCACGCCGATAATCCGGAAGAGGCGGCTAAATGTTTATATGAAAAAATTACAAAAGTACGTTTGCAAAGAATTTGAGGTGGAAAGGGAAGAGTTGGATATACCGGGGAATAACAATTTGCCAGATATGACCCCACCTGCCTCGACCAGTCCCACGTGCTTCCAGGAACGCAGCAGAACAGCGGTCAGGTGGAGTGACTTGTTGTCTTTTATTTCAATTTCTTTTTTATCCATGCAGGACTTCTGCGACAATCAAGAACTCCATATACAAGCGCAGTCTTGTTTTCAACACGATAGTAAACAGCAAATGGGAATCGTTTTGATAGCATACGATGGTATTTTCTAAAATGTAAGGGATGAATGCCAGCATTGATAATCAATGAATCTATATCTGAAAAAAGGGAGTCCAAAAAATATGTGCCAAGTCCTTCGGCCTGTTTCTCGTAAAACCAATAACCATCTATTAAATCTTGACTCGCTGAAGAAAGTATTTTGATTTTCATGAAATCTTATTTCTGATGGTTTTTTTAGCACTACTCCAATCAACAAATTCTTCTTCTCCTTTTTTAATTCTTTCCTCTCTTTCAATCAATACGTCTTCATGCCAGGAGGGAGACGATATACTATCCGCTTTTCTACACAAATCATCCCAAATAGTTTCCATCGTTCGGATCTTTTCTTCAATAGACATTTTTTCCAATGGTAAAGTAATTTCCATTTTATTCTCCCAAGTATAATTCTGAGTATTAATACAAGATAAAAATTATCTTTATTTTATAAATTTTCAGAATACTATCATAGATAAAGGCGGAGGTCAATAAAACAAGCATAATTTTAGAGAACCCAAAGGTGGCATGACATTAAAAGAAGTCAGTCAAAAGTAGGGAGCTTGGAGTTGTGTTTCTGTAAGTAAAGCAGTCAGCCGTTTCCATCAACGACGTGTAAAAGTTCATAAATTACCTAGTGTTTACTTGCATAAATAACTTAAATATTGTAGACTCTGTTTTATTTCTTACAAAGGGTCTACAATGGCAAAAAAAAAAAAAAAAAAAAAAAAAGAGAAAGAAAGAAAGAAAAAGCACCAATACCTTATTGCTCCGAGAATGATCCGGCATCTTTCTTTATGAGTGGTCAATAGTCAGGGCATGGAGTGGAGGCTTGTTGAACGCGCCAGAATCATTAAAAAGTTACTTGAAGGGGGAACAGGTGCAAAAGGTGGCCAGAGATAGAGGGACATCGCAAAATATCATTGTTATAGAATGGAGGAAACGTTTTATAACAAACGATATAAAGGCTTGTACGATCTGCCTCGGACTGGCAAACCTCCGAAATATGATAAGGAGTTCCGTACACGGGTATTGAAAACAGCAGAGCTACCGCCGCCAAAAAGGACAATCAAAGTGGGATGGTCCTATCTCTTCGCGCGTCACTTGGGAGTATCAGACGACGCTGTCTGGCGTGTTCTTCGCAAGGAAGGCATTTGTCTTGCCCGGCAAAGAAGCTGGTGTGTCAGCACCGACGTTGAGTTTGGCCAAAAGCGGCTGATATAGGTGGCTTATACCTTGCTCCTCCAGAAAATGCCTTGGTGATTTCCGTTGACGAAAAGCCAAGCATTCAGGCTTTTGGAGCGGACTACAGGTTATGTATGTACCAGTAACAAAAAAATTGTGTGTGGACTTAAGTACCTATAAACGTCATGAACACTGAACCTGTTTGCAGCGCTCAATGTAACAATGGGGCTATTCATACACAAACAACAGAATTAAAAAGACGAGGAGAATTCCTGGCATTTATGGATCAACTACTTTTGGATTTGCCGGATAGTGACAAGAAGGAAATCCATGTCATCCTTGACAACTCCTGTATTCACAAGCGAAATGAGGAGTGGCTGGCAGCACATCCGAATGTTAAGTCCATTTACTCCGACTTCTGCAAGTTGGCTCAATCAGGTGGAGATACGGTTTGGCATTCTTTCCAGAAAAGCCTTGAAGAACGCCAGCTTCAAAAGTATAGATCTTGAGAATCGCAATAGTTGAATTCATTGAAGCTTATCAGCCTAATGCCAAACCTTTCGTATGGCGTAAAAGGGAAGTTCGGGGTTCACAACTAAGAAATACTATAAGAAACTTATGCAATTAGACACTAAATTGTGCGCGCGCTTTTGCCTCATGCCACACAATCGACGACAGGAGGTATCCGAGAACACAAATAAAAAAATGCACCCTGATTTTCTGATCTGTCCAGTGAAATTGCGGTTTCAAAGCAAGGTGATAGGGGTTCTTGAGATTTTTAAAGGCATGTTCAATCTTTGATTGTCCATAGTAGGCTTTTATAATGTCAGCGGTGTCCCAATCGTGACGGTCTGTCATAAGAATCCTGAACCCCTTGTGTGCGTCTGGTGATGTCTCTGGCGGCGTCCTTGAGTTTGTCCAGTGACTTCGTGCTAATACCCTTGTATTTGCCCATGAAATTATATCCAAGAAACCTGAAGCCTCGTTTGAAGTTGGTGAGCTTGGTTTTATCCTCGCTCAGCTTCATTCCAAGCTTCCCTTCAATGATTTCTTTGACGTATTGAAGGGCGGCAGGGAGTTCTTCTTTCGTTTTTGTCATGACAACAAAGTCATCGGCATAGCGGACAAACTTATATCCCGCCTTTTCAAGCTCCTTATCGATGATGTCACCGACAAGGTTTGCAAGCAAAGGGGAAATGACGCCTCCTTGCGAAGTGTCTTGATTTGTCTCATGCACGATGCCGTCCTCCATGACACCTGCCTTGAGCATGTTTTCTATACTGTTCAACACCCATCCATTAGCGACTTTCTCACGCAAGGAGTCCATGATAAGCTTATGAGGTATGGTATCGTAGAACGCCTTTATGTCGGCATCCAGGATATTCCGATACCCTTCCTGCTTATACTGTTCAAGCCTCCTGATAGCATCATGACAGCATCTGTTTTGGCGAAATCCAAAGCTGTTATCCGAGAAATCTTTCTCAAATATTGGCTCTATGATTTGCCTGAACGCCTGCTGTACTACCTATCCTTAACAATGGGAATGCCAAGAAGTCTCTTGCTATACCTGTCTTTGGGTATGTATGCCCGCAGGACAGGCACAGGGTTATATATCGCAGTTTTGAGTTCCTTGTGAATATTCATGATATTCGTTTCAAGGTCGCTGGCAAACTGTTTGATACTTACCCTGTCAAGACCAGCTTTGCCTTTATTCTTCTTTACATGCTCAAAAGCAGCATAAAGGTTTTTCAGACTGAACACCTTGTCTCTTAATGAATGATACTTAAGCATCTCTCGATATGTTCCTTTTG
>JAXMAC010000143.1:0-6520 GCA_046350595.1 Candidatus Brocadiaceae bacterium
AAGCGTTTTAAGGTTGGCGACCGTGTTACCGTGGCGCATCATGTACCCTGCAACACCTGCCACTACTGTTTGAACGGTCATTATTCGGTATGTGAAACCCTGCGTACCACTAATTTTTATCCGGGCGGGTTCGCAGAATACCTGTGCGTCCCCCCCATTAATGTCGATCGCGGCACTTTTATCCTGCCAAATGAAGTTTCCTATGAAGAAGGTACTTTTGCAGAGCCTCTGGCCTGTACCCTCCTTGGACAAAGGAAGGCCGGTCTCCGTCCCGGACAGAGCATACTCGTTATTGGCAGTGGTATCTCAGGGCTGCTCCATATTTTATTGGCGCGCGCCCTGGGGGCAGGAAAAATTTTTGCGGTTGATATTACCGAATATCGCTTGAACATGGCCAAACAATGCGGGGCAGATGCTGTATTCCACGCCAAAGAAGACGTCCCCGCCCACATACGCAAGCACAATGACGGACGATTGGCGGATATGGTCATTGTGTGCACAGGCGCCCCACCGGCTATAGATCAGGCATTCAAGAGCGTTGAACGTGGCGGCGCAATCCTCTTTTTTGCCCCCACGGAACCTAATGTAACAACACCCATAAATCTCTGGGACCTCTGGCGCAATTGTAACTCCCTCATCCTGTCCTACGCCGGCCCTCCTGATGATACCGTAGCATCAATAGAACTGCTCCGTACCGGCAGGGTAAAAGTACGTGACTTGATAACCCACAGACTGTGTCTTGCTGAAACTGCCCTGGGGTTCAAACTGGTGGCAGAAGCAAAGGATTCCGTCAAAGTCATCATAGAACCTCAGAAATAATCCGGTCAGGCAGGAACAGGTCGATGTCGTTTAAGTTAGGCCTTCGGCGACTTTTAAATTCAAATTTCAGGCAGATGTCCACCCCCTTCATCCCCCGCCAGCGGGGGACAGATGGTTGTCCCCCTTAATAAAGGGGGATTCAGGGGGTTGTGTTTTTTCTGAGTTTTTACAACCCCCTTGCCCCCTTTTCGTTCGACGGAGCTCACGACGAAGTCTAAGGGGGATTTTATGCCTGCAACAAGCCGCAAACCAGCATAAAAAAATGAAAATTCCTCTACAATTAGATTGTGAGAAGTTGCTCAGACATTTTAAGTCCCAATCTCACGAATAGCAAATATTTTTACTTGAAACGTTACACATTTCAACGTAACATAGGCATCAATTCGTAGAATTGTAAATTGACGTAACTATTTTGGCCAATTACAGATTTCACGCATGGAGAGACAAGGCAGTGCCTTGTCTCTCCCACAATTTAGATAACATCGAATCAAAGGTGTTTATAGTATTGACACGAAAATACATATTTTCATAACCTTTTGTGAGCCTTCGGCTCATGATTGTTTACTGTGTAAAACTTCTTTTTTGTGTAAGTTTTTCACAATCACATTTGTTTATGATGGAAAGATTGCTTCGCTCCGCTCGCAATGGCAAGGTGCCGTGTGCCATTAAAGTGCATAGTAAGTTTCATTGCGAGGGTTTTTTCCGAAGTAGAGACGCAAAATCTTGCGTCTCTACAGCTTTCACAAGAGAATTGGTTGAGGCTTAGCTGCGTTATGAATAACTATCTTATCTCAGAAGTATTGCAAGTCGAGGCTGAGGCGGATAACCTCGTAAATCAAGCCAGACAAAAGGCAGAGCTCTTTATTGCCAACATACCGAATGAGATTAATTCCATAAAAACAATCCTTGAAAACAAGTATCAGCAAGACCTGGAAGCGATAAGGATAAAAATGGCTCATGTGCGGCAAGGCGAGGAAGAGCGTCTGAAAAATGAGTATGAGGCATTAAAAGAAAAACTGAACACGGTAGATGATAAAACGATTGAGGATGCCGTTCATTGCGTGATAAAACACATGTACGAGTGCTAATATGGCAATCGAAAAACTTAGCAAAGTGACCATTTTCCTTCCTGTTGAGGAGTCGCGATGGTTCCTCAGCCGGTTGTACCAATTGAATTGTATTCACATCATAGACACGTCTACTCAACCCGATAATTCCGCGACTTCCGATATTCAGAAATTTCCTACCGCTGGGGAAGGCATTGCGGAGAATATCCAGAAGCTTCATACGATATTTTCTCTTCTGAAAACATTTGTACAGAAAAAAAAAGGTTTTATAGAAGGCATCTTTCCCATTCCCTTGAGGGTTACCCTAGAAGAAGTGGATCGGGTGCTTTCAACCATTCATGTTGACTCGGTATACAGGGAGAGCCAGGGTATTTATGAGAAATACACAAACATCCAAAAAAGACAGAAGCAACTGCAAGACGAAATCAATACACTTGCAGATTTTTTGCCGCTTTCGGGCGAATTAGTAAGCCTTAAAGATGTGCGAAATGTCTCCTTCACCTATTGCCGTGTATCTTCAGACACATGGAATAGGCTTCAGAAGGACTTCCCGGTGAACGATGTTCTCGCGTGGCAGATTGTATTAAGGTCAGAGAAGGAGTTAAAAATACTCTTTGCATTTTTAAAGAACGATAAGGAAATGGCCTTGAAAATATTTGCAAAACTCAATGTCAGGGAAATACCATTTCCCCTCTTATCGGGCAGTGTAGAAGACCGTGTGCAAGAATTACATGTCGAATTATCCAGGGTGATTCAGGAACGGGAACAGTATCGACAGTATTTTTATGATTTATCGGATAAATACCGTTCACTGGAAATACTTCTGGGATACTGGGAAAATGAGAGAAATAAGATGCTGTCACAGCGCATGTGCGCTGTGTCGAAAAGGGTGTTTATCCTGAGTGGATATATAAAGGTTAAGGATAAAGGTAAACTCGATGCATTACTCCAGGCAGAATTTTCCCATGCGTCAATTTTTTACGAGGAGCCTTCTCCAACAGACAAAGTGCCTGTCTGTATAACGCTCAACAGGTTTTTCAAACCTGCCCAGTTATTCATTAATATGTTTGGCCTGCCCAATTATTTTACCTTTGACCCCACGCCATTTGTCATGATCTCATTTCTCATATTCTTTGGACTCTGTTTCGGAGACGTTTTTTACGGTCTTTTCTTAACAGTACTTTCAGCATGGATGATAAGGAGGTATAAGGATGCCGTGGCATTAACGAATTTTTTAAAGATTTTTCTCTATGCCGGCGTAAGTACCATAGTTTTTGGCGCTCTTACCGGGGGATGGGCCGGGGATTTGTATAGTCCTGTTTATCTGGGTGAAAATAATATTTTATTGAAAATAAAAGAATGGCTTGCCTTAATAGATCCGCTTGCAAAGCCGGTCATTGCTCTGGCATGTGCGATTGGACTGGGTGTGTTAAATCAATTTTATGGCATTGTACTCAGGATGTACGGTGAAATAAGGAAGAAGAATATTATAAATGCCATCTGTGACGGATTCCTGTGGCTTATTATTTTGCCGGGATTTTTAATCCTGACATCAACGATATTTTTTAAAATGCCTGGTTACGTTGTAAGTACGGGCAAGTATCTGGCTATTATTGGCGCTGCCGGATTGATTTCTACACAGGGACGCCATGAGAAGGGAATTTTTGCGAAAATATTTACGGGGATTGTCAGTCTTTACGGTATTGTGGGTACGTATGGTTGTACCAGTTTTATCGGAGACATCCTTTCCTATACCCGTATTCTCGCTCTGAGCCTTACAACGACCATTGTTGGCATGTCATTTAATATCGTTGCGGTATTGTTTAAAACAGGTACAATTATTGGGACTGTTTTTTTTGTTATTACCTTGATTACCGGTCACCTGTTTAACTTTGTTATGAGCATACTGAGCGCCTTTATCCATCCTGCGCGATTGATCTTTCTGGAATTTTTCGGAAGGTTTTACGAGGGAGGCGCCCCAAAATTTCAACCGTACGGTTTTGGTAATCAGAGGATAACCATTGCTGAAGAAGACGCAAAATGACTGTGTGGCATGGACTTCGTTGTAGAGACGCAAGATTTTGCGTCTCTACGTCTGTGTTTGTTTATGAAGGAAAGATTGCTTCGCTTCGCTCGCAATGACAGATGGGATAAATATTGTTACGGTTATTTTAGTAGAATATTTATATTCAATTTAGTGATGGGAGTAAGAAACCATGATAGAATTACTAAAACTGTATTTTGTCCAAACCGGGTTAGGGTGGACTATTCTTGGCGCTATTATCGTGGTTACGGTGAGTTGTCTGGGTTCTGCAAAGGGTATTTGGATTGCCTCATCTCAGGCGGCGGGCATTCTCTCTGAAAAACCGGAACTCTTCGGCAAGATGCTTGTACTCATGGCGTTGCCCGGTACACAGGGGTTTTATGGTTTTATCTGTGCTATTATGATTGCTTTACGTACAGGACTTATAGGCGGCAAGATAACCATTTCTCCAGCCGTTGGCGGCTCTATCCTCCTGGTCGCAACATGTATGGGTATTGTTGAGTATATAACCGCAGTTACGCAGGCAAAGGCCGCCGTCTCTGCAATTAACCTGACGGGAAAACAGCCGGAAGAAGGCGGACGCGCCATCCTCATTCCCGCCCTTGTTGAGACATACGCCGTTATTGCCCTGTTGATTTCAATCTTGTTAATCACGTGGTTAACAAGAGAAGGTGGATTGTCTTATACGTAATATTATTGAATGTCTATCGAACATATTAGAAAATATATTCTCTGCAATGCCCAAAAAGAGGCCGGGTTGATTATTAAAAAGGCAGAGGAGCAATTTCTTGCAGAGGCGCATAAAGCAAGGCTTTCCCTTGAAAAACAATATCAGGAAAAGTTGCAGGACGACGGGAAACGCCTTGAGGATGAAATGAAACAGGCGATAAACGCCCTAAAAAATGATTATCGAATGAAATTGCTTGAGATGAAAAATGGTTTAATTGACGATATCCTCACGCGTGCAATCCTTCACATACAATCGATGTCTGATAGTGATTATGTATCATTATTAAAAAAGTGGATAGGAAACATACCCCCGCATTTAGAGGGACAGGTATTTGTCAACGAAAGGGATTTAAACAGGATAGCAGATGATTTTGTTCATGATATAAATAAAGACAGAAAGATAAAAATTATCGTAAGCACGAAAACAATCTATATCAAAGGCGGTTTTATTTTAAAGACAAGAAACTATGAGATTGATTATAGCTTGGAAACTATGGTAAAAAACCTTCGGCCAAAACTCATTCCAGAGTTAAGTAACCTGTTGCGTTTATAAAGAGAAACCACAGATTGCATAGAATAATTTGAGAAATGGATAAGAGCATATATCAAAATAACTGGTATTACATATCAGGGCGGGTCAATATCCTGGAAGGTCATCTCCTGAACGGGGCATTTTTTGAAAAATTACTATTTTGTAATAGTCTTCCTGATATTCTTGCGGCATTGAACCCTACCCCTCTTAAGGCATATTTTAACCAGGTAAAACACTTATATGAATTCGAAAAACTGCTCAACGATTATTATTTTCACCATATACGCGAAATACGGTCTTATTCACCCGATACGATCATCTATGACTTTTTTTTGATAAAGAGCGATATCCGTGATCTGAAAAAAGATGTTAAAGCAGTACTATCCGGCAAAGGCATTAATGAGAATACAAGGCCTAAGGTGTTTATGAATAATGGAGAGGAGGGAACAACCTCTTTGCCAGAAATATTCAATGCGTCTCTATCGTTTATTGAACATACCGTTTTGCAGTTTACACAAAAAAGAGATACTCCTCCCGGAACCGTGCAAAATGAAGATTCGCCAAATTCCCCCATTGAAAACGTGAAGGAGAGATTTAATATTTCTTTTATTGTTGATTTAATACTTGACGGAGCTTATTTGCGATATATTGAAGATATGTGCAAAGAGGTAAAATCTGAAATTATCCGGATATACTTGACGATGTATTATGTATCAAAGGGTCTTGCGATAATACAACGTGCGATAGCTTTAAAACACGACATGAACCTCCTGCATCAATATTTTCTTGCAGGATTTGATAACAACCACTTATTTCGTAAATTAGTTTTAAATGCCGGGCAAATATCTGAAAATAATTTACGTGAATTCTTTGTAGAGACGCATTGCAATGCGTCTCTTCCTGATCATGAAAGCCTTGTGCGAATACTATTGTCGAATTTATTTCCCAAAATCTCATTTCAATACGAAGTAACAGCAGACAATTACCTTGTAGAACTGATACGTCCCGTGAAATATATCCCTTTTGGACCAGAGCGCGTTTTTGGATATCTCTGCGGACTGACTACCGAGGTATTTAACTTGAAATTAATAATTGGGGGGAAAATAAACAGCATTGAAAATACCTTTTTGAAGGAACGGTTGAGAAAAACATACAGAGAACACAGCGCAGCATAGTTCGCAATTGAAATGGATTTAATTACAGAGGAAATTTCATTTCATTTATGCGGCTATCAGGGTGGCATAACTCCCCCTTAACAAAGGGGGCGAGGGGGCATACGTGTTAAGTTAAGAAAATAATAAATTTCTATAAGTACTAATGATAGCAGTA
>JAXMAC010000144.1:0-6513 GCA_046350595.1 Candidatus Brocadiaceae bacterium
TTCGTTTCAGAGGAATTCTCAAAGAAAAAGTTAATGGATTAGAGTATCAGAGGAAGTTAAGGAACGAATGGGACTAATATGCCAGGATACCTACTGGATACTAATTCTGTAATCTATTTTTTTAATGGTGAAGAGAAGATTTCTAAGATTATAGAAGATGCTGAGGATTTTATTTGTATTTCATTCATAACAAAAATTGAGTTGCTTTGTTTTGAGACAGATGATACCGAAATCATAAAAGAAATAACTAAATTTATCGAAGTTGTTGAAGTTTTATTTATAAACGATGCAATCATTTCTAAAGCAATAGAATATCGCAAAAATATAAAGCTGAAAATTCCAGACTCTATAATTGTAGCAACTGCACAGGTTATGAGGTTGACTCTTGTTTCAGCCGATAAATCGCTTATCCAAAAACTAAAAGATGTTAAGGTAATAAGTCCGATTTGAAATTTTTAAACAGTTTTTGGAATTGTATTTAAAATAACTATCAGACAGGATGATCAGGATTCGCTGGGTACACATTAGAGAAACTACAGATTGCGCAGATTACACAGATAAAATTGAAACCAAGTAGGGTGGATTAAGCAAAGTGAGCAGGGTGAGGAATCTAATCAGGAAATCATGAACTCAGGAAAGAATAATAACCAATTTTGGCTGTTGTGTATGATTTTATTCTTGAGTTTCTGAGTTCCTGATTAATTCCTATAATTATAACTTAGGTGGACTGGATATCCTGGATTCGCCGGATGAGCGGGCTTTTTTAAAATGATCATGCAATACCGTTCGTAACAAACAACAGAAGTATAGACAGAAAAATATGAGACAGAAAAAAGAAAAGTGTATTTCTTCCTGTCCTTCTTGCCTTCCTTAGCGGCTATTTATTTAGTGTCTTTTTTTGTGTCTTTGTGATTTTGTGGCAATATATTTTTAAAATCTGTGAAATCTTTGGTTGCCTTGTTCAGTCTGTGTTTCTGTTGACACGGAATACGGCCTACTGCTTTTGTGATAAAAATAAAAAATGGAAATAACATTTTCAAGACATGCAAGAAGGAGGATGCGTCTTTACAAGGTGGACGAATATGATGTAACTGAAACTGTAAATACTTATGAGGCAAATAATTTGTTGACAACTGGAAGGTATGAAGTTATCAATAAACAATTGATAGAAAAATATGGATACCCTTTAAAGGTTGTGTACCAGAAAGAAAATACAGGAATAGTTGTAATAACAGCTTATCCTGTGAGAAAAGGACGTCGATTATGAAAATTTACTATGACAAAGAAGTTGATGCTGCGTACTTAAAACTGTCCGAATATGAACCGACAGGCGTTATTGAAATATCTGAAGGAATTAATGTAGATGTAACTGAGAAGGAAGAAATCGTAGGCATTGAGATACTCGATGCGTCAAAAAAATTTCCACTACAATCACTGTTCGTTTGTGAATATGATAGCGATGCAGTACTTAACAAAAAGGATTAAAATACAGAAATTTAATGTATAGCGAAGTAACACTTCGCTGCTTTATTAAACAACAAAAGTAAGTTGTCATTCCTGCGAAGGCAGGAATGTTCACATATTACGTCTGCATCTTAATTGAAGGATAACAGAAAAAGAAATTATTTCTGTGGGTGACATCAAAATATTTACTTGACAACAACAAGTTTAAAATCGTAGGATAACGCCCAAAGCGCCTTCCTGGTTATTGCGTTTTAGGAAAATTGTTAACCAATTTTTTATATACTGTAATCTGAATATGACCTTACATTGGCGGATGTGTATGCTGCTTTGGCTTCCTTTATGGCGGTAATACCAAATGAAGAAATTTGTCGGATTATTCACGTTTATCATTGCAATACTTTTCGTCATAAGCACGGCTTCTGCATCCCTGAATGACAGACGTGTCGCATATTACCCTTTCAATGGCAATGCAATTGATGAAAGTAGAAATGGACATTCTCTATCAACACTAAAATTTATTCTTGAATAAACACATTCGTTTAAATAGTATGACGGCATACTTCCAAAAATTACTTATTGAATGAATATAAATTGTTTCATAAACAGCTTGGATGCATACAAACATGAAGACAGTAACTTTGAGAGAATATATAACTGAGGTCTTAAAAAATGCCGTGTATGAAAAAGGTGAAAGCTCGAATGTAATTATTGCAGAGTCTCCAGACTTGCCGGGATGCTTTACCCAAGGCAAAAATTTTGAAGATGCCAGAGAAAACCTCATTGATGCTATAGAACTCTGGATAACTGTCGGGTTAAGAAAAGGCGAAGAAATGCCCCTTGTTAACGGTTGCCGTCTTGCCGCGGATAGAGACACGTTAAAGAAGAAAAAAGTATATGTATAGCCTGAAACCCTGTAAAAGGCGGGAATTAATCAGGAAATTGAATAGACTTGGTTTCAAAGGTCCATACCCTGGCGGCAAGCATAGCTGGATGGAAAAAGAAAATATCAGACTCATTATTCCAAATCCACATAAAGGTGATATTGATATTGGGCTTATCCGAAGAATTTTGAAACAGGCAAATATAAGCATTGAGGATTGGAATAAGGTTTAATACAAGAATTTTAGGTAGAACGAAGTGGCATTTCGTTATCAATCTTTGCGTTCTTTGCTTGCTAAATCAACAGAGTCATATGTTTTTCTCTTGACTAATAATTTCCAATATGTTTTTTATATCTTTTATCACAGCTTTGGGCAATACAAAAGGATAAAGACTTCTTTATGTCTTGTCTTGTTTTCCCGGCGTTCTCGGCGGCGAACTGGGCAGGAAGACAAGGAAGATTGGACAAATAAATAAAGTCATAATCGGTAGGAGCCGTCTCCTGCCGGCGATAACCTTTTGTAATTTGTAATGGCGTGCACGTTCCAATGGTCGCCAACAGGAGTTATCTCTTACCATAGGATGTCTCAGCGTTACGATGTTGAGAGATTGAGTAATGAAGGGGTATGTTTTCCTAACTTCCCATCCTCTCAACTTCCCAACTTCTTTATTTTTCCTTTGCCTTCTTGACTTTGTGGTAATTTATTTTTTAAATCTGTGAAATCTGTGCAATCTGTGCAATCTGTGGTTGTCGTGTGTCTTTGAAGCAAATATTGTATGTATCTGTGGTTGCTTTATTTTCTCTGTGTTCTCGGTGCCCTCTGTGGCGAACAATTAAAATTTATGGAGATATAATTATGGCATATTCTTTGCTTACAACTTACAACTTACAACTCACAACTTACAACTCACAATAACACCCTCTCTATTCTTATTTTCGATAGTTCATAAAACGCCTTTTTCCTAATTTTTCAGGGAAAAGGCGTTTTTCGTTTACACTGTTACATTTATTAATTCGGGATATTTTGAGTAATGAAAACACAAAGTTGCAAAGAATAAAAATTAAATTTTACGTCACTGCTAAAACTTTTTCATAATTGGAGTACACATTAGTGTTCTGAATAGAAGAAAAAGTGATACATGGATTTATTTATATCAAGGTAGGTATATTTTGTTGAAGGTTATACTCATTTTTATCAAAGGAGGTATGAGGTTATGAAAGATAAATTATTTGATTTTACGCGTGGTGGGCTTGGTAGTTTTTGTATATTAATAACTATTGTACTAACAGCAGTACTGACTGTTAATGGTTCATCATTCGCAGCAGTAGACGAGATTGCCACTGGACTCAATGGTCCAACAGGATTTCGCTTGGATGGTAACGATCTTTATTTTACAACGGATAACTATTCATCCAACTGCATGCTAAAAAAGGTAGCTAAGGGTGGTGGATCAGTTACAACCCTTGTGAATGGTGCTGCTCTCTATGATTCTGGTACTTATCGAGGAATTGGGGGTAGCTTTGCTATGGATAATTCCAACATCTATGGTGGATATGGGGGCTATGTAAACTCCAACATATTCAAAGCACCAAAGGGTGGTGGGTCTGTAACAAATCTTGCATCATTTAGTGGAGGTGTTTTTATTGGAGTTTCTGGTATTTACCTGTACTATTCAGACGGGTTTTCTTTTATCGAAAGGATGTCCAACGACGGCTCAGGGCTAACCACACTTTTAAGTGGATACTGGGTTCGTTCTGTTGCCATGGATAATACAGGCATTTATTTTGTAGATTACGGTACTATGGACGTGAAGAAATTTGACCTCAACACTTCTTCGCTATCAACACTTATAAGTGGAAATTCAGATGAAGGAGGTGTTGTTATTGATAGTAATTACGTCTATTTCCGTTTAAGCGGTACGATTAAAAAGGTCTCAAAGATTGGAGGTTCTGTAACGACCCTTACAAGCGGGGGCAGTAACATAGGTAGTTATGTCTCAGATGATACGTATCTGTATTTTGTTCAGGATAATGCTATCAAAAAGATACCAGTTAGTGGTGGGACAATTTCCACAGTGACGACGGATTATACCAGCAGTGTTTCCAGTATAGCAGTGGATGATACCTATCTTTACTGGGGAGATACCAGCGGAGGTACCGGTGCGGGGAAGATTGTGAGGATGTCTAAATCTACAAGCGGCGGGTGCCAAATTCAGGTCACACCATTTAAGCAAGGTTATCCACGGCCATGGTGGGGTGATAACCTCTACGATCATTCAAGTTTATTTACTATCAGACAGAAAGGCTGTGCGCTCACTTCACTTGCTATGGCTTTAACCGCCGCTGGCATAACCCAGGATCCTGGGTCCCTCAATGAGTTTATGGCTAAGACTAAGAATGATTACGTAGAGCTAGGCGTGAACTGGGAACCAGCAACGCGCGATGCATCCGGCGGCAAATTAAAATTCCATCAAACGCGTATTAATTCGGTTATCGACTTGCAAAGGGCCATGGATTATCTTGACAACGCCGTGTGCCAGCAAGGCTATCCGGTTATCGTGGGGGTGAATTTAGACGTGAAAGGTATTCCGGGACACTTCGTGCTTGTCACAGGGAAACAGGGCAATGACTTTCAAATTGCAGACCCTGGATATGAAAAAACCAAGTTAAGTGAATACAACAACAAGTTTGAGACACGTGGCTTTGTAGCTGATGCGCGATTTGGATTTACCAAGCCGATTGAATACAATAACGAATTTGAGACACGTGACTTTGTGTCTGGTCCGCCAGGAGATATAAGCGAACTAGACTTGGCGACAGGGGATGACGTTGAGCTGTTGATCGTCGACCCATCCGGGATGCGAACGGGATTTGATCCTAATGGAGGATTGGTCGTTGAGCATATTGCGAATTCCACCTACTTTAGAGATGCACTTGAGGACGATGTTACGGGCGCGCCGCCAACTGAGACGGCGCACCTCATAGGCATATCGCGGCCATCCGCGGGAATCTACCAAATCATAGTTACGGGTCTAAAGATCGGGACATATACCTTGTCGGGTAGAGTGTTCTCGCAGGATGGGACTTCTCAACCAGAAATCATAATTAGAGGTATTGCCGGGCCGGCCTCAACGTCGTCGTTTTCTGTCGTTTTCTCTTGACATAGCCCTATCGCCTGAGGCTACGCCGAGCGTGGTTCGCGTTGCGACGTTTGAGAGTCTGATTGCAGACATCATAAATAGTCTTCAACTCGGATTGATTGACAATCGTGGTATCGCTAAACGCCTCTCTCGTATGGTACGGGCAGCACATTGCGCTAAGGGATCAGCGCGGTGTAAGATCCTGCATGACTTTGTTAACAAAGTTAACGCCCAAGCTGGAAAACACATTGACGCGTTGGCGATTGAAATCTTGGTACAGGATGCCAATTCATTGCTTAGACAGAAATAGGGTACTCTAAAAGGCGGGGGGCATCAGAGATTGACTTCTTTTCGGCTAGCGTTGTAAAGCGTGGGTTGGTTTTCGCAATCTGCATATACTTCTATGAGTCGCTCTTTGTGTACATGTGGTGTAAACAGGAAGGGGGGTTACCCCGTTGCAAACAAGAAGGCTGGTGAGGCGAGGGTGACATTCCAAGCCGAAGGCATAAAGAAGAGGATAACTGTAACAGTTGTGAAGGAGTAGTTCCTGACCCGATGTTCAGGAATTTTAATACCCCCATAATCCCCAATAGACAAGGGGATTATGGGGGATAGCTAATGCAAGCCTTGTACGCATTCTATATCAAGCGCTTTGCTAATAAAACAAAATGGTCATTTACCGGAAGAGGACTGGGTGAAATTATGAAAAACAAGTTATACCGTCTTATCTTAACCAATAAACAGTATTTTGTTGTTTTCTCCATTTTTTCACTGATGCTTTTATTCTCTGCATTTTTGTATCCTTCTTATGTGTATGCAGCGAAATTCAAAATAGGCGACAAAGTGGAGGTGTATAATACAGGTGGGGTAGGTTTAAAATTAAGAAAGTGTGCAAGCATAAATGATACCACCTGTCCAAAACTAGTTACTATGCCTGATGGTACACAAATGATTGTGTTGGATGGGCCATATCAATCAGACGGTTATACATGGTGGAAACTTTCGGGTTATGTAAATAGTGATTTTTAT
>JAXMAC010000145.1:0-6497 GCA_046350595.1 Candidatus Brocadiaceae bacterium
CCCGCCCCCCCCCCCCACTACGCTGTTATAGAAGTTGCCGAAGGCCTAATTTAATTGCATAGGATTGTGTTTTATTTATGTGGGTTTTCTGGAAGCGACTGAAGTCGTCACTACAAACTTGAAAGGCGTATCCGATGGGCGAATTTGGTTCTTTTGGTAAGATTTTAATAATCTTTGGAATCATCATGGTAATTGCGGGTGGATTATTTATGTTGGGCAGCAAGATACCTTTTCTGGGAAGGCTCCCCGGCGATATTGCCGTTGAGAAGAAGAACTTTAGCTTTTACTTTCCCATTACCACGTGCATTATTGTGAGTGTCATTCTTTCTTTTATCATGTGGTTGTTTGGCAGGAAATAGCACAATTCTGGATTTTGGATTTTAGATTTGGGATTAAAATCGCAAATTGCGAATATCCAGACACCTTTATCATTTCACAAATATATCTATTATGGTTACTACCATAAATCCCATGCTGATAATCCCGTTTATAGTAAAAAAAGCGGTGTTGATTTTGGAAAGGTCTCCGGGTTTTACGAGGGAATGCTCATAAAAGAGCAATCCTGCCACAATGAATACCCCAATGAAATAAATAATACTCAAATCCGTATAGTGTGGTAAAAGTGCGAGTACCAGAACCATAAGCAAGTGCAGTACGCCGGAAACTACTAATGCGCCTTGAATGCCCAGTTTTTTAGGGATGGAATACAAACTGAGCCTCATATCGTGTTCCAAGTCCTGACACGCGTAAATAATATCAAAACCCGCCGTCCACAACACAACAGCAAGAGCCAGCAAAAAGGGTGTCATGGTAAATGAACCCCGGATGCCCACCCATGCGCCAATGGGCGAGAGCGCCAATGCGGTTCCCAAGACAAAGTGAGAGAAATGGGTAAACCGCTTTGTGTATGAATAGCCAAAGATAATAACGATTACCAATGGCGACAGATAGAATGCAAGCCAATTGAGCAACCATGCGCAGACAACAAAGAGCGCAACGCATACAAAAGTAAATAATACGACATTCTTTCTGCCAATTTTTTCAATCAGCGTAACACGATAAGCTGTGCGGGGGTTATGGATATCATAGGCAGTGTCAACCAGCCGGTTAAAGGACATAGCAGCGCTGCGGGCTGTTACCAGGGCACCAAGGATTAACAGCAATTGTGCCATTCCTGGCATACCACCGGCTGCGAGAAATGCGCTTATGATCGCAAAAGGGAATGAAAAGATGGTGTGCGGGAATTTGATTAAATCGAGTATTGAAGATATTTTCTTGAACATACCTGAAAACTTTACTCTAAATTATAACAGAGGAGAAAAATAAAAATGTCAGGGAATTATAATAGTCTGTCCATTGTTATTCAAGGACTTATCTGAAATAAGACATGGCCTGCCATTATGGCGGTGAAAAATGGGTGTATTTATTATTCAGGTAAAAAGGAAGTCTGTAATTATTCATGTATTGACATGGAGAAATGAAATGGGCAAAATAATGTTAATTTGTATCTAAGCAATTGTTTTACCGAGCAATGCGACTTTTTATGAAATAATAATCACACAAATATTTCAAGCGTTATTTTGAAAAATATTTATTTTTGAAAGAATTGTGAATTTTGTTGGTATATTGTTTGCTAAATTCTTCGGTTTATATAAAGTCTGTTTTTTTAAGGATTAGAATTATGATGGCATTATTTGATCCACGCGCAGGCCGTTATTCGCTTCTTATAACAGATGACGATGACGCCTGTCGTGATAGTTTAAGGGATGTATTTGAGACAAAAGGGTACACCACGCACCTTGCCAGTTGTGGCCGTGATGCCGTGAAGATAGCACGGTGTGTAGAGATACACCTTTTGATTCTTGATGTGCATTTGCCGGACTACAGCGGTCTTGAGACATTTAAAATTATCAGAAATGAGATCAGTGTACCGATTCCGGGTATCTTTATTTCAGGTGAAATAACCAAAGAACTCCAAATCGACCTCATTAGTGCAAACGCATACACCTTGATCCCGAAACCCATTAATGTGAATATATTGCAAGATTCTGTTGAACAGGTTATCGCCAAGTACTATTGGAAATAATCCGTAGGAAAACAGCGTGCAGATAGACGTTTTTCATCTCGTTTTGTAAAGAAAGGAGTAGTTCAGATCATGAATGTAAAACCAATAGGTGAGAAGATATTAATAAAGAGGGTTGAAGCAGAAGCGAAGAGTTCGGGTGGTATTGTGTTGCCTGATTCAGCGAAGGAAAAGCCAAAGGAGGGTAAGATTTTTGCCCTGGGTGACGGCAAGTTATTAAAGAACGGGGAACGGGCAAAGTTCCAGGTGAAAAAGGGAGACAGGGTAATATTTGCTTCGTATGGCGGGACAGAGGTAAAGATCGACGGCGAGGAATATCTCTTGATGTCCGAAGAGGATATTCTTGCTGTAATTGAATAATATTTTAGGAGGTTGTAATGGCTGCGAAAAAGATTATCTATGGGTATGATGCCAGTGAGGCAATGAGGAAAGGCATTAAGAAATTGGCCCGGGCTGTAAAAGTGACGTTAGGACCAAAGGGGCGAAATGTTGTTATCGAAAAAAGCTTTGGCGCTCCAGTGGTAATTAATGATGGTGTTACGGTTGCTAAAGAGATTGAGCTTGAAGACCCTTATGAAGATATGGGAGCTAAGATGGTCAGGGAGGTTGCTTCCAAAACAAATGATATTGTGGGTGACGGCACTTCAACAGCGACACTCCTGGCAGAAGCAATATTTGAGGAAGGGCTTAAGAATATCACGGCCGGAGCCAACCCTGTGGATATTAAACATGGTATTGATAAGGCCGTAGATGCGCTGACAAAAGAGCTTACCCGTATGAGTATTAAAATATCAGGGAAGAAGGAGATTGCCCAGATTGCCACGATTGCTGCAAATAATGACGAGGAGATTGGTAATCAGATAGCAGACGCCATGGAAAAGGTAGGCAAGGATGGCGTTATTACGGTTGAAGAAGGGAAGAGTTTGAAAACTACCGTTGATTTGGTAGAGGGTATGCAGTTCGACAGGGGGTATCTGTCCCCTTATTTTATTACCTCTGCCGAGACAATGGAGGTTGTGTTCGAAAACCCTTATATTTTAGTCTATGAAAAAAAGCTATCTGCTATTAAAGACCTTGTTCCTTTATTGGAAAAAATAGCTAAATCGGGGAAGGCATTGATTATTCTTGCTGAGGACGTTGAGGGCGAGGCGCTCAGCACGCTTGTAGTAAACAAGCTCCGTGGCACCTTACAATGCGCCGCTATCAAGGCGCCCGGTTTTGGTGAAAGAATGAAGGCTATGTTGGGTGATATTGCAGCGCTCACAGGCGCTAAGGCGTTGTTTGAAGATTTGGGGATACAACTTTCGCAGGTACAACTTACCGATCTCGGCGCCGCAAAGAAGGTGGTTATTAATAAGGATACAACAACTATTATCCAGGGAGCCGGAGACCAAAAGGAAATCCAGGGACGAATAGCGCAGATCAAGACAGAGATGGGTTTAACTACGTCTGATTATGATCGTGAAAAGTTGCAGGAACGGCTGGCAAAACTCTCTGGCGGAATTGCACGCATCAACGTTGGCGCTGCAACGGAAGCTGAAATGAAGGAGAGAAAGTCGCGTGTAGAGGATGCAGTGCACGCAACGAGGGCTGCGGTGGAAGAAGGTATATTGCCCGGCGGTGGTGTTGCATTGATCAGGGCGTCAAAGGTATTGGATGCGGTGACTAACAGAGGTGATGAAAAGACTGGGGTGAATATTGTCAGAATGTCCATTGAAAAGCCCATCCAGCAGATTGCCGATAACGCCGGATTGGAAGGCGCTGTCATTATGCAGAAGGTAAAGGAAGGTGTGGGTAATTTTGGTTATGACGCCTTCGGGGCAAGGTTTACCGACATGGTTGAGGCTGGTATTGTTGACGCTGCAAAGGTGGTAAAGGTGGCGTTACAAAATGGCGCAAGCATTGCGTCATTATTGTTGACAACCAATGCCGTTATTGGTGAAGTTCCTGAGGAGAAGGAAAAACCCGGCGCAGCGCCGTGCGGACACAAACATTAACTATAAATGAACCTTATAGTGTTACTGTGTAAAAACTTCTTTTTTGTAATTTTTTTACACAAAGTTCAGATATTAAAAAGGCGTTGATTTTTCGGGATCAACGCCTTTTTTGTTTCAACGCCATCTTTTTTATAAAATCAGGATGCTGATAATATCCAGTCGTTTTCCCTTGACATGCATCCCTGATTTTTGTTTGATTTACACAGAGTGTAAAAGGATTTCTGAGAATTATGAGAATAATGGGGGGAGTAGGTTTTTAAAGAATTTGCAAAAAGTCTGAAAATACAACTATGACACAAACCAACAATCAACAACAAACCTTATTCAAGACATCCAGGGATAAATATCAATCTCCCTTTTCCGAGCGGTATGCCAGCAAGGAGATGTGTTTTATTTTTTCCGATCAATACAAATTTGGCGCCTGGAGAAAACTCTGGATTGCCCTTGCAGAGGCGGAAATGGAGCTTGGGCTGAAAGCGATTACCCAGGATCAGATTGAGGAAATGCGCCGTTTCCAGGAGACGATTAATTTTGATGTGGCGCGAGAATATGAGAAAAAACTCAGACACGATGTAATGTCACATATCCATGCCTATGGCGAGCAGTGTCCGAAGGCGAGACCGATTATCCATCTCGGCGCGACGAGCGCTTACGTGCAGGACAATACCGAACTCATCCAGATGAAGGAAGGATTACGGATTATCCTTACAAAATTGGTTAATATTGTCAGTGTACTTTCCCATCAGGCACTGAAATATAAAGACCTTGCAACCCTGAGTTTTACCCATTTTCAACCGGCACAGCCAACAACACTAGGGAAGAGGATGTGTCTGTGGTTACAGGATTTTGTCTTTGATGTTGAAGAAATAGAGACACGAATACAGGGATTGCGGTTTCATGGTGTGAAAGGGACAACGGGTACGCAGGCGAGTTTTATGGCCCTCTTTCAGAATGATCACGAGAAGGTAAAAAATCTTGATGTGCTGGTTGCAAAGAAGATGGGATTTGACCGATGTTATCCCGTGACGGGGCAAACGTATTCACGCAAGATTGACAGCCAGATTGTGTTTTCCCTGTCGGGCATTGCGCAATCGGCCCATAAATTTTCCAATGATATGCGGTTGCTCCAGCACTTAAAAGAAGTAGAAGAACCTTTTGAAGAGGAGCAAGTTGGTTCATCCGCAATGGCATATAAACGGAATCCCATGCGGTGTGAACGCATTGCGGCTCTTGCGCGCTATGTGCTGTGTAATTGTCTGAATCCCGCCTTTACTGCTGCCGCCCAGTGGTTTGAAAGGACGCTGGACGATTCCGCCAACAAGAGGATTGCAATTCCCGAGGCGTTCCTGGCAGTGGACAGTATATTAAATATTATATTGAATGTTGTCTCAGGATTAAACGTCTATCCTATGGTTATCGGCCGTAACCTTGCAAACGAATTACCCTTTATGATAACGGAGAATATCCTTATGGCGGCGGTGAATGCCGGCGGTGACCGCCAGGAACTCCATGAAAAAATCCGCAGGCATACGATGGATGTCACCAACAGGATAAAGGAAGAGGGCGGAAAGAACGATCTTTTAGAGCGCATTGCACAAGATCCGGCATTCTCTCGAATTAAACCGAAACTCAAAGAAATTTCCGATCCGGGCAGATTAGTTGGCAGGGCGCCGCAGCAAACAGAAGAGTTTGTTAATCAAGTGGTAAATCCTATTCTCCACCGATATGGGTATCTCATTGACGAGAAAACGATACCTACATTACAGGTATAATGGAGAAAACAATATGAGAAGCGATTACGAAATTTGCAATGATGGATTAAAAATCCTGTTTTCCGAGATGGATATTCTTGAAGCGGAAAAATTCATCACATTGATAAAACAGGATAAGTTTGATTACACTCAGTGGAGAAAAAAACTCTGGGAAGATAAATCTCTGGAAGAGATTTGCATGAAAGGTGATGCGTTTTCCAAGAAATTACGATCATAAATAAGCGAAATACAAAATCGAGATGTGTTGCAAATTAAGAGCAATTCTTATTGCAGTGGGTAATGTGGGTTTGGTGCGAGCCAACGAAGAATTTGCCAAATGGCTGCGGGGAGAAATCACCATGCCCTTAGGCAAAAACCACGAACATATTATATTAAGCATGGATTGGTAAAATCACCTGTTGAGTGGCCATGTTCCAGCTTTCATCGCCATGTAAAGCAAGGCGCTTATGATAGCGATTGGGGAGCAGGTACTGAAATTATATTTGACGTAAAAGTAGGACATGAATAATCGTATCACTTTAGTTTTTTGAAAAATTTATCAATTATGAGCTCCGTCAGGAGCAACCTGTTTGTAGCAAGGTAGGATGCCATAACAGATATTAGCTCCGTTAGGAGCGACCTGTCTGCATATCAATCATATACAGG
>JAXMAC010000146.1:0-8223 GCA_046350595.1 Candidatus Brocadiaceae bacterium
TAGCCGCAACCAATTCTCCTTTATGAAAGCGGGGAGATTGCTTCGGAAAAGACCCCTCGCAATGACACAGACTATGCGCTTTGATGGCACACTGCATGTTGTCATTGTGCATTGCTCTTTGTCATTACAAAGAGTGACCGGCCATTGCGACCTTATTCTGTCATTGCGAGCGAAGCGAAGCAATCTTTCACCCATAAACAAACAGTACCTTTTGACAAAGGGGTAAAGGGAGTTGTAAAAAACTCAAAAAAAGATGTTTTTACACAGTACTTATAAAAGGGACGCAATCCTGTTGCCCCCTTCTTCTTCGGCACGGCTGAGCGCCTTATTTGCGCATTTTATTAAAGTTTCCTGGTCTACCGCCTGTTCGGGAAAAGCGGCAACACCGATACTCACGGTGACATTCAATGGCCGTCCTGTTTCAATAACGTCAAAGTCGGCCGATTCGATAATTCTGCGAAGATCATCCGCCTTGACCAATGCCTTGGTCTTAAACATTGCCGGTATTATTATGGCAAATGCCTCATTTCCGTATCGTGCAACAATTCCTGCATCTCTCAACCAATCGCCCAAAATTCTTGCAGTGAGCTGCAATACACGGTCGCCAACGCTTGAACTGTACGTATTACTGAGCTTTTTGAAATTATCCACGTTTAAAATAAGAAGGCACAGATTTTCATTACGCCTCTTTGCCAGCGACAATTGCTTGCTCAATATCTCGTTAAAGAATCTATGGTTATACACGCCGGTAAGTTCGTCCGTTACGTTTGTGTGCCTGGCAATGTCCAAAAGCTCCAGCCTGTGAAGCGCAAGCGCCGTCAACCCTACATAATTTGCCATCAATCTCCGTATCTTATCATCCTTCCAGGAATCCATGTCCTTATTAAACAACATCACCATACCAAACGTTATACTGCCTGCTATGAGAGGAAAACATATATATCCACCCTGTTCGATTTTATAACGAATACATTCACAGGGAGATTTCTCGTGGATATCATTCACGACATGAATCTGACCGGTCTTTAATGCAATACACATTGCAGGATCTAACGTAGCTTCATTTTTTATAATATCTTGCATGGGTAAATGTGGTTCTGTAAAAGGCACATAGAGCATATTTCGTTCTCTATCAAGCATAATTACAGCAATAATATCGGGCATAAAATGTACTCGTAAAGCCGAGGCCATGTGTTTGAATAATTCCTCATCCTGTATTGCTTCGTTTGTTATGGTTGAAAAGGACATGAGGTCTTCAAGTTCCTGAATGTGCGTGTTTCTTTCTTCTTCCGCCTTTTTACGCTCTGTTATATCTTCCTTAACACCGATAAAATGGGTAATAACACCCTTCGAATTTCTTACGGGTGAAATAGACGCAAATTCCCAGTAAATGTCACCATTTTTCTTTTTATTGCAAAACTCCCCACGCCATTCCCTGCCAGATGTAATTGTTTCCCATAGTGGGCGATATGATTCTGATGGTATACATTCGTGTTTTAAAATCCGGGGGTTTTTACCAAGAACTTCTTCCGAAGTATACCCTGTCAATTGGGTAAATTTCGGATTCACATACTCAATATTGCCTTTCACATCCGTTATCATCACGGTGCTTGGACTCTGTTCGATGGCCTGAGATAATTTCCGAAGTTCATCCTCCATCTTCTTGCGTTCTGTTACGTCTTCTTTTACCGCAATGTAATGAGTAATAATGCCTTTTGAATTTCTCACGGGCGATATAGAAGCATACTCCCAGTAAAGTTCCCCATTCTTCTTTTTATTGCAAAACTCTCCATGCCATTCACCACCTGAAGAAATTGTTTCCCATAATTTACGATATCTCTCTGAGGGAGTGTTGTCGGGTTTTAAAAATCGTGGATTCTTTCCCCTCACCTCCTCATGTGTGTATCCCGTTAATTGGGTAAATTTGGGATTCACGTATTCAATGTTACCGTTTGCATCTGTTATCATCACCGTGCTTGGACTCTGTTCGATAGCCCTCCACAACTTGCGAAGTTCTTCTTCTATTACGAAATCGCTCTTAGACATATTTTGCCCTTAACATTTTAATTGTTCGCCGGGTACCATCCAAACTTTAAAGAAAAATAAAATTACTAAACTTGCAAATGCCGTATGAAATAGTAGCAGAAACGTTATTTAATTGCATTTGAATTTTTGCAACAGGTTAGTTTTTGAAAAACCAGCCACCCCGGCTCATAAATTCAAATGTAGCCGCACCCTTTATGAGTGCGAAGTCGCATCGTAAAGAGCCTGTGTAAAAAGTTGAGTTTTAGGTATCATTGCGAGCAAAGCGAAGCCAAAGTTGCGAGCCTGAGCGAAGCAAACTCCTTATTATAATAATACCGGGAGATTGCTTCGGAAAAGACCCTCGCAATGACAAAGGGCGAGACGAATGCTGTCACACGACAGTAAACTTTTTTACACAGATTCTAAAGCCTGTGGCTACATGCATATAAATATTCATCGTTGACAGGTACGGTTGTAGAATTATTAGCCCCAAATGTATACACAAGGTCGAGTTTAGCGATGATGTCGGACAGACCAAGTACAAAGCTGGCTCTACGTGCCGATCAATTACTGGTTTTTGCATTATCAACCCATTGAAGTGCTTAAAGGATAATACCATGAAACTCGTGATTGAATCTTATTTTTAACACGAATGGTAAGCATGGTGTCCTCAGTTTGTAGACATTCTTATGTCAAGCCTTTTTTTCTTTTAGAAAAAAGAGCAAAAAGACCTTGAAAACCAAGGATTACAAAGCCATAGCCCACGTGATATTTTTTGCTTTGAGGTTTTGACAGTAACGTTTCATTATATGTTGTTCGTTGTAACCAAATGGCAAAAAGTATCTTGATCCATTTTTTGCCGAGATTGCGCAGAATCGTGTTATGTTTTTGGTTTCTCTTTTTGTGGTAACGTAATATTCTTGCCCAGGATGAGCAGCTGATGCTGGTAAATGCCCAGTCGTGAAATGTCCTTCTGATTTTACGCAGGCATAACGCAGAGAGACGCTTCCATTTTCCACTTTCTTTGACAACCGGCACGCAGCCGGAGAGTTTTGCGATTTCCTTCGTGGCTCAGCGATGGTGGCTGTCTTTTTACGTTCGGTCCAAGGCGGACTGCGACGAGTTCCGGGCAAGACGTTCGCCGACGCCCGGCAAGCTCTCGACCGGTTGTTTCGGGGAGCTTGTCCAGGATTGTCTGGATTTCTTGTTCATAGGGCAATATTATGTTCTTTGAGATTTTCGAGTTGATCGAGAAGCATTCTCAGGCGAAGCCTTCCGAGCGGACTGCCACCTTGTCGGGTTGAAGGGTTGGAGATTGAATGATTTCCCAAATCTCACCGGCTTCTTTGAGGGACACGGGTAGCGATGTTTCTTGAGAAACGCTAAGAATTTCTTTTTGTGCAAGCGTTCAGGGTGACCATGATCGGGAAAAGCCTTGAAAAAGTTGATGAATATCTGCGAGTCCAGAGTGAATATATTGAGTGCCTTGGGTAGAATTCCTGGAGACAGGGAAGCAATTCAAGTTGGTGACTCTCGATCTTTCATCAACCATTTTACGGAGATCACTGCAAAGCTTGTCGAGGAGCCGGTAATCTTCGGCAAGCGGTTGAAGCGGTTGGAACAGTGGCGGTCTGTCCGCAAGATGCTGCCGAGCGACAGGGCGTCGAGGACATCGATTTTGCCTTTGCAGCAATGTGCCGATCCTTGTAGTGATTAACCGCCTTGGGATTGATGGCATAGACGACATAGCCTTTTTTGCAGGAGTTCGTGCACCAGAAGTCCACGGTTTGTTTCGATAGCGACCAAAACGAGGTTGGGGGAAGCCTGCGGTTTGCACGTACGAATGAAGAAAACTCCGTCACAGGTACTTAATCCGAGCCCGATTCGAGGGTTTTTGCTGAGTCATCGGTAATAACGACATCGCGATGATCGTCAGCCCAGTCAATACCGACATAAATCATTTTTTGTTCCATTACATGAGTCTCCTTGTTGTTTTTTTTTTTTTTTTTTTTTTTTTTTTTTTTTTTTTTTCAAGCTGCTCATTAAGTGGGTCTCTTCAAATGTTTATAAGCTCCCAGGCAAGTGGACTCCTTTTCTGTAAATGTTCTATTGACTAAGGCCGGTTACAGAAATGAACAAAGAAAGATAGAGTATGGTCTACACAAGGTCATCGAGTGACAGGTTGGGTTTGACTCTATCTTCCAGTTCTGTGGATGTTTTGGTAGGAGTGGTTGACCTGAATGTCCTACGACTCCTTCCGTTAACCACTCCTGCTCAATAAGTGGTAACTATTCTTACCTCTTATAATATTTCAATGAATTATAGACACCTTAACATATAAGGTTGGGTTAAGCGAAGCGAACCCAACGATATATTAATGTTGGGTTTCGTGCCTCAACTCAACCTACGGGGCTGTTGGGTATGTATGAGGCTTCGATGCTTCAAGTTTTCAAGGAAATGGAAAACCGACAACAAGCGTTTCCCTGTACACCGATTCATGAAGATGGGGTTACTCTCATTTGAAGGAGAACTTCTTAAGGCGTGTGCTAAGGCATGATATTGTACTTTTCTCTGCAATAGAGCAACACTATGGGGTCGCTAACTACGAGAAAGACGTATGGTTTAAAATGATACTTTGTCACGTTGTCCAAAGTATCTGGCGACGAGTGGGGGTTGGAGGCGATTCGCCTCCTTCCTACCAGCTACAAATTCGTCCGGCTCGCCGCTTGAGAAAAAAGAAGTACTTTTAAGCGGAACCACAACAGGCGGTTCCGGTGTGAATAAAACAACCAAAACGGACAGCGACGGATGTTACCAATTTCTCAACATGAAAAATGGCACTTATGAAATAAAGGACAAAGACTGCCCCGGTGGCGGAAAACGGATAGTAAAGATTGCCAACGGCAGCAAGCGGAATAACATAAACCTTGCGTGCCAATAGTTTTTTAACACTAAACAAAAATGTTTTTATGTACAAAAACCTGAAAATTTTAAACTTTTGTAAAGGGGGGTATGAGACATGATAGCAAAAGACATTATGAACAGGATTGTAACAGCTGCGAAGAAGAAGACGATTGGCAGGGACATAGCGGTAAAATTATTGTCGGGTATGTATAGCGGATTGCCTGTGGTGGACGAAAACAGCAAGGTCGTTGGAATAGTGAGCGAATTCGACCTTTTAAAGGTGATACGGGCTGGAAAGCCGCTGGAGCAGGTAACCGCAGGCGATATTATGTCCAAAAATCCAATTTGCGTTAACGAGAATACTTCTTTAGAAGAAATCATCGATCTCATGACAAAGCACAATATCATTCGCATTCCTGTGGTACGGGATGGCGTTCTCGTCGGCGTCATTTCACGATGCGATATCCTCAACAGCATTGTGGAGCCTGAATTTGTAACCGTGTATGCGGATTGATGGTAACTCATTAAAGGACAAAGTGGTAGATAAAGGCGTATTTATTTGGTTTTTTGAAAAATATCCTTGTCATTGCGAACGGAGTGAAGCAATCTCACATTTATAAAGAAACTGATCCGACAGGAAAGAGCTTTCATTATTTATGTAAGATTGCTTCGGGCTGTCGCCCTCGCAATGACACAACCGTTGGCTTTGTCCGCAAAAACACACCAATTGTAGTATAGTATTGCAAAATTAGAGTGCTATGAAACAAGACCTTTATAATCCAAGGCTTTCTTAATTATGGAAAAATTACTTTATTTAAAAAAGATTCTAATAGATGACACCCATTAATTTCACACTTCAATAATCAAAAATCAAGACACGACACCAAGCACTAAGCGTCCCCCATAACCCTGTGTCTTTATTTGCACTGGTACTCTGAGATAAGACCTAATTGCTTGTAGTACATTGCCTCCGCTTCCGGGACTTCCAAAATCTCGCCGTCGTACAGAATAATTGTCTGCCCGGAAGAACAAGTGCCTTGTTCACTGCTGTTTATAGGTAGTGGCTCCACTTCGGCGAGTGCAGCAGAGAATGCCTGCTGTACTTTTGAATCCCCGTTCATTGCAATTAAACTTGATTCTAAATCTGCATTTAGAGAAAGGATTGATGCCTTAGCAACATTTTTAGCGCAGCCAGTACAACCTGCCTGGTAAAAATTTGCATTTTTTTCATGTTGAAATTGCCCTTGCCAAAGTACCTGTTGTCCCTTTTTTAGAATAACATCGAGACTTATTGTTGATGCATCGGTAGTCGGTCCTGCTGAACGCCATTGAAAATTAATAATTATAGGAATTATAATAAAGTCGAAGGAACTGGCGATATCTTCTTTGGTTGTTAGCACTATTTGTTGGAATAAATGGCTATAAACTTTAATACTATTTTGTGCAAGTGCATTACCAAATGACATTTCCAGAGGACACCCGCCACCAGTAAAAGATTCAGCGCCTTTTTCAAAATCAAAAACACTTTTGTCTTCGGGCATAAGTAGTGCAACCGAAAATGGATATTTTTTAATAGCGGAAAGCTTTCCTTTATCAGGTATTGGTCCCATGACTTGAGGAGCGGATGCGCAACTTGTCAAAAAAAGAATAAAAAACGATGAAACAATAATTGATTTTTTACGTAACAGTTGATTAATCATACTTGAGCGCTCTCCCGGCAATAGTTTTTAAATAAAAAGAACATCATATCTCCTCTTATCTGCAATTTTGCATGAGCCATTGTTCATTCATTTGCAATGTTTGTTTGATTGCATTATATGCTTCTCTATGTCTTGGTAAGTGGGGATCGTATATGGCGCCATCCCTCTCCATCTTTGCTAATGCTTCTCTATCAATTCTTATTTGTTCCCGCATTTGCGCACATTGTTCAGGACTGGCTGAAGATCCATAACCAGAAGCCCCATAACCACCCGTGCTATTAAAACCCTGCGAATTGATCATGCTCTGCATGTTCATCAAGGTAGAAGTAAATTGACTCATATTTTCACGGTGTCTTCTCTCTTCCTCTGCCAGGGCTTCCCTGTTTTTAATGACATCGGAATTTGCATCACTAAGATATTCATTTACATTAAGGTCTCTCATTGCCTCGCGTTTTTTACGTTGCAATTCTGCCAATCTGTCGAGTCTTTCCTTTGCCTTTTCTTTCGATAGTTTATCAGATTCTGCATTAGGGCAAAATTCCCTGAGATATCTGTCAATATCATTTTTATAAGCGTTAATTTGCGCAAAGGCTTCGGAAGATTCTTCCATCTGCTGTTCATATTTTCCTATGGATTGCTCAAGATTAGTTACCTGTCTGTAAAGCTCTTGTCGATATGCCTTAAAATCTGTTGGCATATCCTTGAGAATCTGAATATTATCAACAAGCCCTTTTACTGTTCTTGCGGTAGTAATAACAGGGCTTAGCACCTTTTTCACTTTGTCAGAAAAATAACTAGTCATCCAAAGCATTGTTTGCGTCCTTATCTCTTCAATTGAACCGCCTGCTTTTAATATACTGTATATACTCTTAATCCCTTTAGCAGTATTATTGTATTCCTCTGAAAATGATGACAAATTCATTATTAAATCACACGTAGTTTTTATAGCTACCATAGACATGCCAAAATTTAAGGATGCCGTTGAAGAGTTCCATTTATTTTCATCTATTAAATCTTGTTTACTTTGCTTAAAATTTTCTGACAAAGCGCTGGAAAGGGAAACCCTGTGTCTGGCATTTCGCCATTGCTGAAATAACTCATTATCCCGAAAAGAAATTAACTCACTGCATGATTTTTCTGATACGACGGTGGCAGGAGATGTATTACTGGGCGTAGGTGTTGTTACACCCTCTTTTCCAGAAGTAGAAGCGCTGTCATGAGTAGTACTTATCTGTGCACCTGCCTCATTATTTTGTTGTTCTTCAGCAACCACCAACAAAGGGACTAAAATACAAATACCTTGAAAAAGTACTAAAAAAACAAACACTGTTAATGATTTAAAACAGGTTGAAATACAGTCCACTGTAACTCCTCCCAAAATTTGACATTCGATTTTTATATGCTCATTGAGTAGTTAAAGAGTTTATCTTTATAATTCAGCACATTGTTTGCAGATCAAAAAAAAACGCCTTTCCCGGAAAAATCCAGAAAAGGCGTTTCTATGAACTATCAAAAGAAAAATAGATAGTGGGTCTATGGTTGGATTGGATTGGATTGGATTGGATTGGATTGCAAGTGATGTACCATTTATTTA
>JAXMAC010000147.1:0-6362 GCA_046350595.1 Candidatus Brocadiaceae bacterium
CATGGGACCGTGAAAAACTTACAAAAAAAGAAGTTTTTACAGAGTAATACTATAGCGCAGCATGACTGCCACCAATTGTCCTTATGGGTACGTTTTTTCTGATCATTCCAGACGGAATCTGATCGGGATTGTCACCCTGGATTCAACAGGCATATCTCCTCTCCGTTCGGGTTGGAATCTCCAATGCCTCACTGCTTTTAAAGCAGCCTGATCAAGCAGTTGATAGCCACTGCCCTGGACAACTTCAACCTTAACCGGTATACCTTTCTGATCTATCTCGACCCTGAGCAGCACTAGTCCTTCCTGATGCAATTGTTTTGCAAGCTGAGGGTATTCCGGCGGTTGATTCCTGAGATATCCTGGCTTACTTTTAGTCCCGGCTGTTCCTTGAGAAGGATGCGACATAGTCTTAGCTGTATCCAGTCGTTTTTCCGTAGTGGGCGCAATGGATTTTGCCGCATCTTTGTCTGGTTGCGGCAATGTTACCGGTTTTTCCTGCGGTGCAATTTTAACTACTTCAAGTTGTTCTTCCATTGTGGGAGTAATGGGTCTAACAGCATCTAAGTCTGATTTTGGAAGTGTTACCGGTTCTTCCTGCGGCATAATCTTAACTGCTTCCTGTTTTTTTTCTGTTGCGGGTACTATGGGTTTAACAGTATCAACGTCCGGTTGCGTCAGTTTAACCGTTTCCGGCTGTTTTCCCGTTATGGGCGTAATGGATTTAACCGTATCTGCATCTGATTGTGGCGTGGCTGTCACCAGATCAACGTCTATACTTCCATTGGTGGATTGAATGCTGTATTGAACAGGTTTAACAAAATACTTTCCGCCCATAAAAAATAAAACACCATGAATGCATAAGGCAAGGATAAATCCCTTAAGCATATTATGGTTGCCTAGTTTAATCTGAAAGTAATCAAACGTATCTCTTGTCATTTTTGCGATGGTTCTGCCGGTTTTGTCTGAATGGCAACTTTCGTGATTCCTGATGACCTTACGTCGTCAAGGACTTGAATTGCATTGCCGAAATAGGCTTCCTTGTCCCCATTAATAAAAATCCTTACATCGGGATTTTCCGCTTTTAATTGTTTCAGGCGTTGAGGCAAAAGGTCAGAAGTCAGTTTTTCCTGGTTCAGGTATATATCTCCTAACCTGGTGACAGTAATGGTTGCTGAAACTTCGCGATCCTGGGTGGTGCCTGTAGCGGCAGTGGGCAAATTTACACTAATACCCTGGTTCCTGACCATCGAAAGTGAGACCATTACAAACGTCGCCAGGAGAAAAAATATGACATCAATAAGCGGAATGATCTCTATCCTTGCCTTCTTTCTGGTTGTGGGCAGCGGTATCTTCATGAGCTTTTATCCTGTTTTAAAAGCAAAAGTTCGAGATATGTGGTGGCATCCTCAATTTCATGCCTGGCTTCTTCAAGCCGTGCATTGAGATAATTAAACGGAATGAGCGCTACAATGGCGGTGATAAGGCCATAAGCAGTGGCAATTAAGGCCTCAGCAATGCCGCCTGTTATAACCGTAGGCGCCTCAAGCTCTTTTCCGCCTAAAAGGCCAAAGGCATGTATCATGCCGGTCACCGTGCCAAAAAGACCCAGGAGCGGCGCAAGGGTAATAACGGTGTCAAGCGCCGGCAGCCCCCGGCTAAAACGCTTAAGTTCTTTATTTGCAGCCTGCAAAAGGGCGTTTGAGAAGGCTTTATGACGATGGCGAAGGCCGTAAACAAGAGTGACGGCAACAAAATCATCACATCCTTCTCCTATTCGTATCGCTTCGTCAGCCTTTCCTTTCTCTACTTCGGAAAATATTTTTCCCACCGTTTCCGGACACCTTAATCTTTTTGCGCGGATAAGAAAGAAAATTCGCTCTATAACTATGGTCAGGGCTGCTACAGACGCAACGAGGATAGGCCACATAACCGGACCTCCTCTTAAGAATAACTGAAACATTTTTTACTCCTTTTAAAAATTAGAACCGGAAAGTCAGAGCGGCACGAGCTGCAATGGGTTCAACTGATTTAAAGTGAATGTCGTTGTACCCACCGTCATCCGGGCCGGCAACTTCGTTTTTCAAACGTGATGGATAATAATAATCAATATCATGATTTTTGTTGTCGAGGAGGTTGAAACCTTCGACACTGAGAGTCCAGTTCTTATTGAAGTTGTAACCCACTTTTGCGCTCAACAAACTGGTGGATGCGGATCGGATACTATTGTCTTCCGTAAGAGGACGTGGGCCGAAAAACCGCAACCGTAAGTCACTGAAGAGGCCGTGTTCGCCTGGTTGATGGAATGCGATTCCGGTGGCTATAACGCTATCAACTGAGCCGGGAATGTGTGTGCCCTGCACCCCTTCACCAGAGACAGTTTCACGAAACTCAGCGTGCGAAAGTGAGAAATCTGCATCCAGATCAAGCCATTTGGTTGGTGTGTAGTAATTTGTCCACTCAACGCCATAACGTCTGCTCGGTGCGCTTGCCTCTGTAGTGCCAGCATCTCCTGTAAATACGAGCTCCGAATCCGTGTCCAGCAGCCATAACGCCAACGTACTTTGCAGACCATTAACGACAGTCGTGCGTGCGCCGATTTCCGCTCCATACGTACGCACCAACGGATCCGCTGGTTTCACGGGATCACCCGTTGTTGGATCGACACGTTGTGTTACCCCGCGACCGTCATTGCTGTGGAAGCCAAGGCCGCCGCTCAGATAATATTCTGTTTTTGCCCATGGGCCGAAGACAAGCGACCCTTTGGGACTGACGATTGCGTCATCCCGTGAGCCAGAGTTAACGGGCAAATTGCTATTTACATCGAAATGGTAATAATCCATTCGTAACCCACAAACCGCGCGGAATGTGTCCGCCCATTTAACTTTATTCTCGACATAGGGGGAAAAACTCGCCTCCCATACATCATCGGCACGGGTTGTGTCAGAAATCGTTTCACCGTTATAATCAACCTTATTCGTACGTTGTCGGTCGATGGTTTGGAACAAACCGTTATTAATCGAATCACTGCGTATCTGCAGGCCAACGGTGTTTTCCATATCGTGGCTGAAAATATCTCCATACCAGGTTTGGCTGGCCTTTACCCCACCGACTTCCCGTCTGTCTTGTTGCTCAAACTGATCGCCCAGGGGACTGTCGAGATAATAGGTAAAATTGGAAAATAAATCAAGGTCGTAGTAAAATCCATAGACCAGTACCTTCGTGGAAGAATCTATGTCAGCACGGTGCCACTCAGCGGAAAGACTGTAGCGTTGTGAGTCACCGCCGTCGCTTGAATCCAGGGTATCGAAACGGTCGAAGCCAGGAATTTCATCCAACGCGCGCTTGGCAATCTGGTCGGTCGCTGTCCAGTCCCCCGCATACGCCATGGCGGTTACGCTGTAACCCGACGCGGCATTACCCCGGCTGTAGCCCAATACACCATTTATCTTCTTGTACTCATCGGGAGTAGACCATGGACCGTCGTTATGGAATAATTCAACTGCATACAGGAGATCGCCGCTCCCGATTTGATGTGATGAGGCGTACAGGCCGCGTTCGTATCCGAAACTGCCGCCTTCCACCCGCGCTATACTTTGCGGAAGAGAATCAACATACTGGATGTCTGCGGCGCCGGCAGAGGAAAAATCGCCGAGGTCGGCATAGTAAACCCCTTTTCGGAAATTTACGCGCTCAATCAGTTCGGGGATCATGAAATTCAAATCAGTATAGCCCTGTCCATGCGCATGAGTGGGCAGGTTTACCGGAACGCCGTTGATCGAAGTGGCAAAGTCCGTCCCGTGGTCAAGATTAAAGCCACGCAGAAAAAACTGATTCGCTTTACCGGCGCCGCTATGCTGGCTGACGATGACGCCGGGAACTGTCTCCAGCACTTCGCCGGGACGCGACAAGGTGCGTAGTTCTAACTCATCCTTGCCTATGGTACCTTCAGACGCCGCGCCTGCTACGCCGATCAAACTATCTGAACGTCCATAGACCAACACTTCCGGCAAGAGATTTGCATCTGCTGTAGGAGACGTTGCATTCGTGTCCTCCTGAACTGTATCTGGTGAATTACCGCTGTTTTTACCACTTTCTTCTGATTGATCGGAATAATCTGTACCTGCTAAATCTGACGTCGAGGAACCGACTTCCATTTTATCTGAGCTAACAGTATCAGCAAATAAAGGGAACAACCCATCAACGTTCAGAAGTACTGGCAACAAGAGCGCAGAAAATTTTAACATACGTTGTCGTATATACATCATAAACCTTCTCTCTTTTATAGGATGGGTGACGCAGGACGCCCCCCATGATCCTTTTGATGTTTAAAAACGCTAAACCCTGAAAACAAAAAAACCCATGTCTTCGACAGGGAAGACATGGGTTTAAAAAAGTTTGGAATTACAGATTATCCACATGGCACAAAGAGTAAACTTTAATCTGCATGCCTGCGTAATCGGTAAAACTTGCAGTTATAAACCTTCACCATCTTTACCATCGAAGACTTCGTGAAGCAATTACAGGCAGGTCTTCTGGCTCCCGGATCACCCTACTAATCACACCTTCCCAGAAAGCCGTTTAATCAGTTTAAACCGTTTAAGCGGCTTTTCCAGTGGTATTGTGACGTTCGTTCCCGGTTACAGCGGCGGGTCCGCTCCTCATCTCACCTCTATCAGGAAGTAAGACATGGATTCCCTTTTACTCCCAAACATCATTGTGGGAGAATTACCTGTAATCAATGTTCATGGAAATGAGCAACGTATCTTTAACTAACGGACGAGATTTAATCAAAATACTTTTTGTTTGTCAAACGAAATGTTGTTATGATACGCCCTCTGCCATTTTCCCACTGATTCTTATCGACCTTGCATTTGAAACTACTATGAACAATGCTGAAGACTTTTAAATTATATGTAGCACAATTATAATAATAGTGCTACTGTTTTAAAAAAAAATATTTATTTTCTCGTCACCTCCATTCCCTACGGTTTTTGTGTATATTCATCACGGACTAATTCGTCGGTGGGTTTCTCTGGCACAATCTTTTTTCTGTAATCACGGTAACACAATTATTAGCATGGTGCTACCACTTCAAAAAAATAAATCCCGCAACTTTTGAGAGACAAAAGATGCTGGGTAAGCTTGTGTTTATATTATTTCCTTCCCTGTTGTGGTCATGGCAAATCCGCCATGTTTTACGCCTTTTGCAGATTTTAGTTTTCCATACAATTCTTCAATTTCTTTTGGTTTACCTTTCATTACGATTATTTCCAGGCAGTTGTCCTCATCTAAATGAATATGCTGGGTAGAAAGAATGATATGGTGATAATCATGCTGGATATCGATCAGGAAATTGGTTAACTCCCTTTTGTGATGATTATAAACAAGGGTGATTGAACCGGTGACCTCCTTGCCTTCCAGCCACTCTTTTTTTACCAGTTCGTCACGGATCATATCGCGAATGGCCTCAGAGCGGTTGGTGTATTTTTTCCCTTGTATATGCTCATCAAACCGTTCGAGCAGTTCCTTTTCTAATGAAACACCAAATCTTATCAAATTTGACATAGTTTAATATTTAAAAAAAAGCCACAAAGTCACGAAAACACCAGGAAATTTCTTTAGGACTTTGTGTCATGGTGGCATGAAATTATAAAGAATTAATAAAATATTACACTTTTTTAAATAATAGCACGAATGCCGATAATGTCAACAAGAATTTGTTTGACAAATATTGGAGTGTATTTTGACTACTTTGTATTTATTTTTGTGTTTTTATATGTGTTTTGATTTTACTTGAATTCTCAGGGCTTTCAAGCTAATCTGGTTTTTATCTGTCTTTACCTGTTTTGATATGGTTTCTTGTACAGGTACGACATAAGTACGACATAAAAATGGCAGTAGCGGGGTGGGGGGAGAGCGGTTTTCGGTTTTGTTTTTTGTTAGCGTTATAATATATGACACCCACACACAAGCACTGGTTTACTGACTCCTATATGTCCAGGAAATCAGGAAACTAAAACCCTTAACACAGGTAAGAACAATTGGGATATAAAGAGAGATGGGAAAGTATAATATATGTCCTTAAACAACACACACGGAGTAAGAATATGTTGGCTTTGAAAGTTAATCAGGCTATGTCAATGATTTATTAATTGACATGGATAATCGAAATCGCAATCATGTGCACAAGACAAACATGTTGTTCGATAACGTTAATTCTCTCCTGCTTGAATACACCTAAAAGTATGTTTAATGGATAAAAAATGCCAGAAAAAACTTACTATGAAATCCTTGAAATAGCTGAGACTGCCACTAGTAGTCTGTAACATTATTTAGTACACTTATATTGTAAGAGGGTCTCC
>JAXMAC010000148.1:0-6317 GCA_046350595.1 Candidatus Brocadiaceae bacterium
CCTGTTGTTCTTTCAATCTTAAAGCCTGTTTCATTGTTTGAGTTGTCTCTCCATGCCAGGAAGATACTTGAAGGCGATAGCGCCTTCGCCCTGAGATAGGAAGGCGCAGATGGCGCTGGCGGCATGGTCGTTGTAGTGGTTGAAGAAATTGTGGTCGTTGATGAAGTCTCTGTCGTTGTGGTTGTCTGGCCTGATACGGTAATGGTTCCCTTTTGTTTGCAACGAGCGCCGTTTAAGGAAACGTCCATGGTCCAGCTAAAAACTCCGGTTTTCTTGTAGGTATGCGATGGGTTTTGCAGAATTGAATGGGTTGTGCCGTCGCCAAAGTCCCATTCAAAGGCCGGCGTTTCTGTGCAGTTCGATGGCGTTGCTTTACCCGTGAAGTTTACAAGGAGGGGGGCTGAACCATTATTCTGGGATGCGCTGGCCGTGCACGACAAAGAACAAGCCGATGAAGCGCTAACGAAGGCGCCTGGGAGGTCGGATACGGTTCTGGGATTGCCAGCAAAATCACGGTTCATGGTGTTTTGAAGATTACCTTCCGGCGCAAGGGGTGGTTGTGCCCGGTCTCCTCCGTTGAATTTTGGGACTGGGTATGATGTTGCTGTAAACACATTTCCTCCCAATCGTGGGCGAAAATCACCAATTGCAGGGTTAATTAACTGTGGTTCCAGGGTGTTGATTTCATTTTCAGAACGGAGTTGTGACTCGTTGCAGGTAGGATTATCAGACTGACATCCGGGATTGTACGTGGCATCTTCTATACCTAATGGATGATCGGAATGGCCATTCCAGACGATATTTCCCCTGAATTGGAGATTTTTATCTGACAGCGCGGGGGAAGGGACATTCGAACTGGCAGGGGGATATACGGGACCAAAAATAGTAAAATGACTCCAGCGTGTTTGGAAGGGGGCGGGATTATAAAAAATATTATTGTAAACATATATATTCCGGTTAGGAATCCAATCTCCGCCTTCCCCCGATGCTGGTCCCCACCCACCCGCATCATGACGCAACCTGCAGGCGCCTGTATCGCCGTCACAGCTTCTGGCGCCGGGGCTTGCCAGAATAAGTCCGGCGCCCTGGCTACTATTTCCTATGCGATAAAGGGTGTTGTACGCCATCAGGATATTATAACCGCCTCTGATTGCTAACCCGGCGTTAGATACGTCATGAACCAGATTATTGAAAAACTTCAGGTCATAGGCTTCATAGTGAAGCCAGGGATTGACCATGTATTCCAGTCCGGTGCCCTGTCCGGCGGTAAGGCCAACCGTGCCGCAATTATATACTTCATTATTCTCAATGCGAAAGCAGGCAGCGCCTCCTTTTAATACCAGGCAGTCATCCTCCGCATTGTGGATGCGATTACCCACAATGTGGCCATATTCAACGGCTACGAAGTCAAAGGCGAACCAGAAGGCGCCTGAAATATCGCAATCTTCTATGTAAATGTACTGGCACTGATTCATTTTGAGTGTTTCCTGGGGTTGATTTATACTGCCGTCGAATCCGTCCAACCGGCAACCTTTCATCAGGATATGATCGCCATGTTCGATGTGGATTACATTTCCTCCGCCCCCATAGCCAGGGTCTGTAACCAGGGAGAGATTGACGAGATAGAGATACCGTGTGTCATAGATGTTCAGGTAGCCGTGTATTTGCGCCGTCATGGGGCCATCTGCGGCTCCGATAATAATAGGGAAGTCAAAGGTTCCATAGCGAGATTCCATATAATTAGGAAGTGAGCTTGCCGGGTAATCTCCCGATGCAAGCAGGATACGATAGCCTGTGCCGGTAAGAGGGTCGCCTTGCGGTATACGACGCCAGGCTGCATCGGGGGTTTTGAGGGGGCTGCTACGGGAGTCGCCTGTGTTGGAATCGTTTCCATGGAGATAGTCAACCCATATGTCTTTTAAAATTGGAGAACCTGTGTCATAGTAAATCGGGTCCATATTTTGTGCGGAAACACCTCCTTCCATTACCAGGAGGAACAACCACACGGTAAAAATTGAATAGAGGAGACGATAGATACGACGGGTTTGTGTATCTCCTTTTAATTTTAGTATTGGTAAAAAATGCGGGCGAAGGGTATTCATAGCGTTATCCATTTTTAGTTTGTACATAGTGCTAATCCTGCATAGAATTGGTTTTCTATTGTGAATGCAAACGTTGGTTTTGCAAACACGGTGGTATACATGTGTGGCCTATAGTAGTTTATATTTTTTCGTTGTCAAGCAAATTTTAGTACCCTCCTCCCATTAATCAGTTCATAAAGAATCACTTTTGTTTTCGAATTTAGTCTGTATAATATTTGAATATTTACAAGGAAATTAAAATTTGTCACGAATACACTACTCAATTTTCCTTGTGTCTTTACATTCAAAGTTTATGAAAAGGAGAAAGACGATGGCCTGTTGTCTAAAATATTCAGGGATATTGTTTGTTGCTATTTGGGGTTTAGCGCTGCTTTCCCTGACCGGTTGCACTACCCTGCAGATGAAGACGGCGCCGGTTGTTCAAGATGAAAAAGCAGCAATACCGAAAACGGTTTCTCCTGAAGAAAAAACAATGCCTGTCGTAGCACCTGTTCAGGAAGAGAGGAAAGAGGAAAAGGGTATTACCGAAGAGTCTTTAAAGTGCATTACCTGTCATGAGGAACGGGGTGTAACCCATGGCTGGATTGCGGACTGGCAGGGCAGTATGCATGCGCGAAAGAGGGTGGGGTGTGAGGCGTGCCATATAAGCGATAACTCAGAATCACTGGTAAAAGAGGCAAAAGCAGTAAACTATCTTTCTCAGGAAGGAAGCGCTTGCGAGGATAAAAGGGTTAATCGTCAGGTTGTTGCCGGGATTTGCGGGAAGTGCCATAAAAAACAATACGATGAATTTACAAAGAGCCGTCACTCAATTGGCTGGCAGCGGGTTTTGGAATGTGGTCCATACGCAGCACGTTCAAAGGATAGTGGCCCGAACAGGTGTGAGCAGTGCCACAACATCCAATTTAAGTGTGATTCATGCCATACACGGCATACCTTCAGCACCCTTGAGGCAAAAACCCCCGATGCATGCAGAACCTGTCATATGGGATCTGACCACCCGCAGTATGAGATTTTTATCTCATCAAAACATGGCGCTGTTTATACTGCGAGCCAATCCGGGATTTTAAAAGAAGCGCAATCCGTTAAGGCATTACGTTCTCCTGTATGTGTTACCTGTCATATGCCTGAGGGGAATCATGATATTAGTTTTGGTCTTGCATACGGTCCGGTTGGAGATGGTGTATCATACGTTGATAAAAAGGGTATTGTGGGGGATGAAAACGAATTAAGTAAAAGACGGGCTGACATGTTATCTGTTTGTGCAGGTTGCCATTCCATGAATTTTGCCCAAAAAACATTACTAACTGCCGATGATATCCATAAACAAGTTGATAGTTATGTAAATGAGGCAAAAAACCTCATTTTTGAATTGGAAAAAGAGGAGTTGATATTTCTCCCTTCAGGGAGGTTACAGGAGGGTTTGCTTCCCTGGCATGCCTTACTCTTTGGCGACACGCAAGTGTATAATAGTAATTCGCGGATTACAGACCTCTTTTTTCAGTTAACATCCAGCGCCGCTCATGCCTGGAAAGGGGCATATCACATGAATCCAAACTTTACCCATTTGAATGGTTTCGTAGCACTTCGGAAGGATTGGGGTGAAATAAAGGAAGAGGCAAGAAGATTACGGGAAGAAGCAGAAATCAGGAGGAAGATGAAAACTAAGTTAAGGTGAAACTGTTTTTTTGAGTGATAATATGCCGAAGCAGGGAGTTGAACCCTGAATTTTTAAAAGTTATCTATTTAAATATTAAACACTTATGACTTTTCATACCCCTAAAATACCGTCCCCAGAGTGTCCCCAGAATGGTATTGTAGGTCTTTTGATAATGTCAAACATGCAAGACTTTTTCGAGTTTCGGTAAAGGCTTTTGACTGGCGATCGTCTGATGGTCTAATTTTATCATTGACAATAAAAACGAGCATGGTATAGATTTACTATGTCACCCGGAAAGTTGGAAAAAACACTCGCCTTCCGCCAAAGAAAAAAAGGCCATAGGGGTAATCTTTTATTATTGTTTTCTATAAGGGGATAAATTAATGCCGACTACCACAAAGAAAAAGATTAAACTGAAGCATCCTTACATTGAAAAAAAACGGGGAGTTTGCGGGGGAGAGCCTGTAATTACCGGAACAAGGATTAGTGTCTGTCTTATTGTTGAGATGGAGAGGGCCGGACATTCGGTGGATGAGATGGTTGCCATGTATCCGCATATTACCCACGCGCAGATTTATGATGCACTATCTTATTATTATGATCATAAAGAAGAAATTGACACAATGATAGATGAAAATAAGGAAGTGTACTGGATGGAAAAAACAAAGGGTGAAATTTGGAGAAAATAAAACTCTATATTGATGAAGACCTTTCAGATCGCATAGCGGTTGCCCTTAGGAGCCGAGGGTTCGATGTAGTAAGTGCCCATGAGGTTAGTATGCGGGGTAAGTCAGACAGGGAGCAATTGGAATATGCAATAAATCATAAACGTATTATTTTAACAAGGAATATAAAACACTTTGTTAACCTGCAACAGGAATATTTTAAAGGCGGATTACACCATAATGGAATATTGGTAACAGATTATCTTCCTTTAAAAGAGCTAATCAGAAGGCTAAGCCAATTCCTCAAAGATAGGCATGTGTCAGAGATGATGAATGCGCTGGATTGGTTGCAGAATTATAAATAAAACAATCCCTTATATCTTTCGACTCGTTTAAGTTATGGAGATTGAAATAAAAACAGTTATAAATGCTTAAGGTGTACCCCATTGTCTAGCCATTGGGGTACACCTTAGGTCAACTATATCCAGTCCTGATGATTTGGCAGCCCCGCTCAATTCTCGATCCGATGTAACCATAATCAGGAGTTCCTCTTTTCCTATAAAGCGTTTTTGTATTAACAATGCCGAAGATAAATGAACAGCGTCTGCGCCACGAAGCGATAACGTCTTTGTTAATTCTTTGGTAGCGTAGAAAAGGAGAGACCTGACATAATAGCCTCCTTTGATTACGTGGGTTTACGATTGCAAATTGGCTAAAAGTCTCCATAATTCTACGTGACCAATTCTTTAGCAAGAGACACGATTTCGTTAGTCATTTGTATTTGTATAAACAGTTCCCAATCATTCTCAAGCTCCCGTGATTTCTGCCTGAATTGAGAAGGGGTGATTTCTCGTGACCTACGTTTTCGGGACAAGGTAGCCATAACTTCTATCATACCGAGCGACGCACAAGCCATTATTTGGTTGCGGTTAAAAAGCTCCTGTACCCAAGTCGTACCGTCTTCTTTGTAGTAACGTTTTACCCAAGCGCTTGCATCGAGGTAGTAGAGACTCACCGTCTATCCTCTATTAAGAGTTTAGATGCCGGGATACCTTTACCTCGAATCGGTCTTATACTACGAAAGGCTTTGCCTTTTTTTTTGATTATTTTAATTGTAAAGGAATTTCAAGATGGATATTAAATTAATCAATAAACATCTCTTAAAATATCTTTCCCTCCTCAATTCACTTTGGTATCCATGATTACCTTCTGTTAGTCAAATTATTCTATCTTAACATACAGACCAGTTTTTGGGGTACATTATAGACACAGGGGTTTGTGAAGTGTAACATGGTACACAAATGTAACATTACACTTCTGTAACATGTTACACTTTTTCTCCATCCATGTGATGAAAACTCTTAATCATGTTTACCTATTTTATATTCACAATTGATTTAAAGAAAAGCGGTTGTGAAATATTCAGTAACTATTATTTTAACGGTAACATTCTGGTATATCTTTTGCGCTTTTGCATCATTATTATTGAGCAAGTACAGACAGACTTACAGGACATGATTAAAATAACAAAGGGGGTTGTAAAAACTTAAAAAAAAGGTAACCTTTCTGACGAAGAAAAACTTCCGTAGAGGAATAGAAAATATTTTATGAATCTGTAAGGTGTACTCTGTGATGAATCAAAGATATTAACAAAATGCTTGACATTAATAAAAACAAATGGTAAATATTTCAAAACTAAAAAGCTAAGCTGTCTCAGGTATGACGAATAATCAGCATGCCTTTGTTCCTTCAGTCTTTTAAGTTTGGTGAACTGTTACAATGGTTTTTAAATATTTTTCAAAATTATTTTTTTTGGAGGTGAAGAGTGATACAGTATCAAAATACATTATGCCAGAAAAATAAGATATTGGAACAGTTCTTGCAATCCAA
>JAXMAC010000149.1:0-6247 GCA_046350595.1 Candidatus Brocadiaceae bacterium
CTTCTCCAATTGTGTCTGCCATCCGTTTTCTCTATTCACTTATCACCATTTATACTTTATAATATTCCCCCTTCTGGCTAGCGCCCGGAGAGTAGTTGTCCGTCGTGTTGGTCTTCAATTTCCACCCCCTGCCCCCGCCAGCGGGGGACAGTAGCCACCTGTAACCACAAGTTTTCAGGCTGTTGTAGTTTGCAAGAAGGCACGGACAAACTACGTTTGTCGTTCGACTGAGTGCTTACGACGAAGCCCACGCTACTCCAAAAACCGCTTAACTTAACATGTATGGGGTGTCGTGGGGTTGTGTTTTTTCCCGGGTGGAAAATTCTCTACTTGTCAATTGATTTAACCTTTGGTGGCATAATTGACTCCAGGTGCAACGCCTCGCGCCCTGTAAGGATGTCCATTTGCTTCTGTGCCTGTGTCTTCACAGGTAATCCATAAATCTTAATGAATCCGAGGGCGGCGCTATGGTCGAATGTATCCTCTTTCTGATAGGTTGCTAATTTTTCGCTATACAGTGATAGTGGCGATTTACGTCCCACAACGGTGCATGTCCCTTTTGATAGCCGTAGACGGATTGTTCCGCTCAGGATACGCTGGCTACTCAACACGTATGCAACAAGATCCTGATGGAAGGCAGAAAACCAGAGCCCATTATAAATTAAATCGGCATAGTGAGCGGAAACAATGTCTTTAAATCTGAGTGCGTCTTTTGTCATAATCATACCTTCCAGCGCCCTGTGTGCCGTATGCAATATAAGAGCAGCAGGGGCCTCGTAAACTTCTCTGGACTTAATACCCACGAGACGATTTTCTAAGTGGTCAATACGACCGACGCCGTGTTTTCCACCCCACGCATTGAGGGTGTTAATAAGGGTGATACCATCTATCTCCTCATCATTGAGCGCCACGGGAACGCCCTTTTCAAAACGAATTTCAATGTATTGAGGCTCCTGTGTTGCATCATTCACACTCTTTGTCCACTTATAAACTTCCTCTGGCGGTTCAGCCCAGGGGTCTTCCAGAATGCCACATTCAATACTTCTGCCCCAAAGATTCTCATCGGTGCTGTAAGGACTCTTGATCTTTGCCTCTACGGGGATATGGTGCTGTTCTGCATATTCGATTTCTTCGTCACGTGTCATCTTCCATTCGCGCACCGGGGCAATAATTTCCAGTTTTGGATTTAAAACTTGCAATGACACATCAAGACGTACCTGGTCATTGCCTTTTCCCGTGCAGCCATGCGCCACCGCATCCGCCTTCTCCTCCTGGGCCACATCTGCCAGTAATTTAGCTATCAACGGCCTTCCAAGGGCAGTTGCCAAAGGATAAACCCCTTCGTACAAAGCCCCTGCCTGCAGGGCGGGGAAGATAAAATATTTCACAAATGTCTCTTTGGCATCAATAACAATTGCCTTCTTCGCCCCAATCTTTAAGGCTTTCTGTCGGATTCCCTCCAGGTCCTTTACTGCGCCAAGGTCAATGGTTACCGTAACAACATCCATGTTATATTTTTCAGGAATCCACTTGATCGCAACTGAGGTATCTAATCCGCCAGAATATGCCAGAATTACTGTTTTTTTTCGTTGTGCAGCCATAAAAAAAATCTCCCAGAGTTTAAGGGTGCATAAATAAATACCATTTCAAAATGAAATTATATCAGACCAGGGGTGAGAATCAAATGATTTTCAAGGTGAAAACAGGGAATTATAATACGAATAAGACCTGGTCGTTTAACCGGATAAATTTTAACGAAATCACATGAATTAAATCAAAAAAACTCAACAACAAATATCTTGATATAAATTCAATTTTGACTATACATATAAATAGTTTCAAAACAATCGTTTATGACATATTTTAAAAATATATATTTTAAACAAACTTTTTATGGTAAAAAGTTGTTTTAAGTAGTGAAAAAAACATATTTTGTAAAACTCTCTTTAACACAGGAAAAAAATATGGAAATTGTTGAATATAAAAATGATTATTTGCCCGGACTGGATACTGAAAATTATGGGCAGGAAGAATATATAAATGAAAACGAAGAACTCCCTGAAGAAAAGATAAAGTACAAGGATTATGATCCTGTCCGTCTTTATTTAAAGGAGATGTCAAATCTGCCCATGTTATCGCGAGAGGAGGAACTCTATCTGGCAAAGAAAATCAGGGTCATGAGCCGCCTCCTTCAGAGGAGGGTCTTGCGTTTTGACTATGCCCTGGAAAACTACGTGCGTAGCCTGGAAGATGAAGAACGGGAATCCGATCTCATCCAATTTATTGAAACGGCAGCGGCAAAGGACCAGGGGAAAGACGAGGCCGTAGAGCACATCCAGAATGTAACAATAGTAATTCGGGAGATTCTCGATAAAAACCAAAAGGATTATGAAAAGATCGGCAAAAGTGGTATTTCTGAATCTTTAAAATCAAAGGTACTTAAAAAGATTTCATCCAGGAAAAGGGAAGCGGTACGGGAATTGGAAGCAATGCATATCCGTACGGAGACAATATTGCCTATTATGAAGGAACTTCTCGCTATTTTATCAAAAGTCGTGAAATTGGGGAAGAAGTGCAAGGGCGTGTATCCTAAGAAGGAAGTTTTTAAAGAACTTTCCCTCAATATTCAGGAATTGAAAACCCTGGTGTTTGTGCCGGTGAGCGAAATGGCAAAAACAATTCACACGGTTAACTCGATTTACGATGAATATGAAGCCGCCCGAAAGCGTTTCTCCGAAGGTAATCTCAGGCTTGTGGTAAGTATCGCAAAAAGGTATAGAAAACGTGGCCTGGCCTTTCACGATCTTATCCAGGAAGGAAATACCGGTTTGATGAGGGCTGTCGATAAATATGACTACCGTATGGGATTCAAATTCAGTACGTATGCCACTTGGTGGATTAAGCAGGCAATTATCAGGGCTATCGATGATAAGGCGAGGACGGTGCGTATCCCGGTACATATGACCGATGTAATTAATAAAGCAACCCAGGTGTTGAAAACCACCCAACGGGACCTCGACAGAAAGCCGCTCCTGGAGGCTATTGCAAAGGAGGCAAAGATTCCCGTTTCGGAGGTTTACCGGGTATTTCGTGTTGCATCACAACCGATATCTCTGGAAAATCCTATCGGGAGCGATGGGGAAACCATGTTTGAAGATTTTATTCATGACAAGAAGGTCGAGTCTCCCATAAACATGGCGCATCATTCGTTACTGAAGGAGCAGTTGCAAAAAGTTCTGGATACCTTGAATTACCGCGAGCGGGAAATTATTAAATTGCGATTTGGGATTACTGATGGTTATACATATACCCTGGAAGAGATTGGAAAGAGGTTTAATATAACGAGGGAACGTATACGCCAAATCGAGAGCATTGCTATCCGCAAACTTCAGCATCCTCTGCGAAGCAGAAAACTGGAGGGGTTTCTTGACGGTATTGCAACCAACTAAATACGAACCATAAACGACAACTAAAGAGGCTTCATATAAAAATATGAAGCCTCCCTTTTTTATAAAAATCAGATATATTGCAAAGGAATATGGTTATTAATTATTATAGCAGAGATCAGGCATGCTCGTGCTTCCTTCTGCGCCTTTTCAAAAGATATTTTTTTCTGTTTAGTCTATGTTTTTTCTTTCCACAAAAACCACTTGCCATATTTTCTCCCCAACAAATTAATGATATTTACCCAATCGGATTAAGGTTTTCAATATTACCAAATATCTGTGGCAAAATTCAATGAAATAATTACGACATGAGATTTATTATTGTCAAACTCGTTAAGGTATACCAATTTATTCTTTCTCCGCTCTTACTCCCTTCCTGTCGCTACAATCCTTCTTGTTCACAATATATGATTGATGCAGTAGAAAAGAAAGGTATCTTCCGGGGCATTTGCTTAGGTGTATGGCGCATTTTAAGGTGCCATCCGCTTGGCGGGTCAGGCTATGACCCGGTGAAGTAGTTTTCTTTATAACTACAACAACTTCTCTGCAATCTGGATGGCGTTCAGGGCGGCGCCTTTGCGTAAGTTATCGCTGACAATCCATAAATTAATGCCTTTTTCGATGGACTCGTCTTCTCTGATACGGCCCACAAAGACATCATCTTTTCCGGCTGCAAATGGTGCCAAGGGATATACCTGATTGGCAGGATCGTCCATCAAGGCGACGCCTGGCGATTTTGCCAGGAGCTTCTTTACTTCGGCAACGGTAATTTTTCTCTCTGTTTCTATATTCACCGACTCGCTGTGACAACGAAGGACAGGTACACGTACCGTGGTCGCAGTTATACGAATACTGTAATCACCCATAATCTTTTTCGTCTCATTCACCATCTTCAATTCTTCTGATGTGTATCCATTCGGCAAGAAGGCGTTACTTTGTGGAATCTGTGGTAAAACGTTAAAGGCAATTTGATGAGGAAACAATTTCCTTTGAAAATCATTTTTGCCGGCTAAAATACTGGCAGTTTCTCTTTGGAGTTCGTCAACGGCCTTTAACCCGGCTCCGGATACGGACTGGTATGTTGAGACCACAATCCTCTTTATCTTTGCCACATCATGGATGGGTTTTAAGGCAACAACCATCTGGATGGTCGAGCAGTTCGGGTTGGCTATCACGCCATGGTGTTTGGCAATGTCCTGCGGGTTTACTTCGGGTACTACCAGGGGCACATCATCATCCATCCTGAAGGCGCTGGAATTATCCACGCACACAGCCCCACTTTCGATGGCATACGGTACGTATTCCTTACTAATACCTGAGCCTGCACTAAAGAGAGCGATCTTTATACCCTGGAACGAATGCCGGGTTAATTCCTGGACGGTATACTCCACACCACAAAATCTCATCTTTTTTCCGGCCGAACGCTTTGAAGCAAGCAATCTCAATTCCTTTACGGGAAATTTTCTACTTTCCAGTATTCGGATAAATTCTTCACCTACAGCACCCGTTGCGCCCACTATTGCTACATTTACTGCCATCTTTCAAAAAACTCCTTTCCAATGGTTTTCATCTGCTACTTGATACGAATTAAACTGTCGTCCATAATTCCCTCTTTCTTCTTTACCGGGGCGATTTCTGCCAGAAATCGCTGCGCATCTTCATAATAACCAGCCGTTGGCCTTAAGTTCGGTAAGAATTGTAGCCAATACTGATTTTCCAACCGCATAAACAATTCCCGAATATACTTACTAAAAATCGATGCCAGCGCTGCCGCCATAGAATGGTCCTCGCCTTTTTCAGTAAAGGCCAACTCCATTTTCTTTTGTGCATTTTCTATCTCGTATGTTGAAACCTCGGCGCTCTCTAGCAAAACCTTTATATCGGCTTTAGGAAATGCGTCTCGCAGAAGATCAAAATACCTGTTCCTGCCACCTTGTTTATCTACGGTTAAACGTATGTGACCGCTACAGGTGTTCCACAACTTTGAGATCAGTGCCGCGCAATTTTGAAATAATACGGAAGCCTTATTTCCTGTCATTCTCACCTGTTCGTTAAATTGCTGAACGGTTAAGACACGACTGTCCGCGAGGCACAACTGAACACCCTGCTTTTCTAATGTGTTTTGTAGCAAATCTGCATAATTAAGGATAGCAGGGATGCTTGCACTTAAAGGTAATACGCAATCTCTCTCTGCATACCACGGATAATGTGCCATGATGCTGCTATCATAACACGACAAACAACTCAACAGTTGATAAAAGGATGCAACTCTAAAATCCTTTATCCGGAGAAAAGAAAGAACGGCTTCTTCTAGAGATTTTAAACCATTGCGTGCATTGTACAATTTTTTACTATCACGCACAACCAGACGCTGTCTCTTCTCTTTGCTATCAATGGAAACTGCATCTTTCAGCAACTCCCAGAGAGAACCGTATGCCTTTTCATTCGGTACATCAAAGGCAACAGCGGTAATCACCAACGGCCCCATTAAAGGACCATACCCCGCTTCATCTATGCCTGCTACTATAGCCATATTGTGCTATGAGGAGTTTTTTATTATAGCGTTTAATAATCGAAAGTCAAATAAGCGTATCTTATTTCTATACAATTTGTATAGGCTTTTACCTGTTTTTATGTTCTTATGTGTGTTTTGATTTTACCAGTAATTTCAAGACTTTCAAAACAAATTTGCCTTTATCTGTCTTTACCTGTTTTGATATGGTTTTGTGACAAGGTACGACATAAGTATAATGTACCCCAAAAACTGGACAGTATGTTAAGATAGAAAATCATGCCTGCCG
>JAXMAC010000150.1:0-6180 GCA_046350595.1 Candidatus Brocadiaceae bacterium
AGCGAAGCAATCTTTCCCTCATAAACAAACTTCACCTCCTGATAAGAAGTAAACGTGATTGTGAAAGAGTAGGTGGATAGCTATGAGCAAAATACTGATTGCAGATGATGATGCGGACTCGAGCTCGAAATGAGGGATGCTTGTACGGCAGGACATCAACGGCGTGTAACCCAGCTTGCCTGCGCCATCGCCAGGGAAATAGGGATTTCCGAATATCAAATTGAGGGCATTCGTATAGCTGGAATTCTCCATGACATTGGCAAGATATCCGTACCCTCTGAGATTGTCAGCAAGCCCGGCAAGTTAAGCAATAAGGAAGGGAACGTCTGTGTTGCATTATCGCCAGAACTTAATGTATCTGGTTTTGGCGATACCATAGAAGATGCTAAGCGGTTTGTCAAAGAAGCGATAGAGATTTTTATTGAAGAATGTCAAGAAATGGGAACTTTAGAGGGTGTTTTGGATGAAGCCGGATTTTCAAGAATCAACGACTCGTGGGAATTAAGAAAGCCTGTAACACATATTCGCACAAATATGACAACTGCCGGAATGACGAGAGAACGTTTCTTTGAACTCCTAGAACAAGCCAAAGAGTAATGTAGTCTGGGCTGTGCAAAAACATATCAAAATTCAACTTGGATTAGAGGAGATTGATAAAAAAGAAGTACCTTGATAAGGTGTGGATAATAAGACCAACAATTCCGCCAACAATCGTACCATTCAGCCGGATATACTGTAAATCCCTGCCTACCTGCAGTTCGAGCTTTTGAGTCACCGTTCGGGCATCCCACTTTTTTATCCTCTCTGCAATCATACCGCTGATTTCATGGCCATGCCGCGTAATAGCGCCGATGGTGATGGCCTCTATCCAGCCATTGAATTTTTGGAGGATGGTTGTATTCTGTAGTAATCCTCTTGCCGTTGCAACTATGTTTTTTCTCAGTTGTATCCTGATATAAGATTCGGAATTTGTAAAATTCCTGATAATGATTTTTTTAATATCATCCCAGACGTTGTCTATATAATGTTTGATTGTCGGGTGGTGTGAAATGACCTCTTTGAATTTCTCCCACTTGTCTTTAAATTCAGACGTCGTTTTCAGTTTTTCGACAAACATGAGTATTTCTTCGTCAAGTCTTTTTCTCAATTCATGGTTGGGGTTTGTAACAAATTGTTCAATCGTTTCGTGCATGCCTTTTACGACTTTATTATAAATCGCAGTATCGCCGCCTAACAAAACAAACCAGAGTGGACACTCACGGGTAATTTTCTGTTTCAGATCAGGCTTGTAGGTATCAAACAGTTCCTTTGCCAATACAAATACATGGTCCAGGAAAATTTGATGTCTGTTCTGAGAAGTGAGTATCGATAAAAGATTTCCTATGATAGAAGGGGTAAATTCGATTGAATGAATTGCTGAAGAAATATTATTCGCAAGAAATTTTCTGATGTCTTTATCATCAAGGGTGTCCAGTATTCTGGGAATAAACAAACAAACTTCATCAATAATGAGTTCGCTATTCTTTGGGATTTCAAGCCATTGGGCAACCTTTTCCGTTATGTTGATTGACTGAAGTTTTTCTTGTATTACATCCTGCGTTAAAAAATTACTCTGAACGAATTCCCCCAGGCTCTCGCCTATCCGGTCTTTATTGGCAGGAATAATTGCCGTGTGAGGCAGGGGGATTCCGAGGGGGTGACGGAAAAGCGCTACCACGGCAAACCAGTCCGCAAGGGCGCCAATCATGGACGCCTCGGCAAATGCGCGCACATACCCTGCCCACGGAAACGTTCTTTCGTAAACCTTCGCGGCAATATAAACAACGATCATGACGAGCAGGATGCCCGTTGCAATACTTTTTGTTTTTTTAAGGGTTGTTTCCTTGTGATCCTTTTTCATACGGTTCCAATAAATCAGCTATCCGGAGGCTTTCTTTCACGTGCACGCGTAGGGGCGTATTGCAATACAATACGCCCCTCCTGCAACAACAATGAAATTCCCAAACATCAGGAATGGCAACTTGCTAAAGATTGAAATATAACCTATTTTTGTTATTATTACGAATAAGAATAAATAATAATTTATTTCCGCAACGTGGAGATGGTTTATAATCGTTTTACTACGCTATCTTACCATGAACTACCAGCACATCTTTAAGAGCATTAAAGTACAACTCATCTGCTCTATCTGTTTTTTGACCACCGTTCCCCTGTTGATTATCTGTATCATGGAATATTATAGCAGCAAAAATGCCATTGAACAGCGGGTGATTGAACAGCTTACCTCCATAGCCGATCTGAAAAAAGATGAACTCAGCAATTGGCTGGAAGAACGACTCACCGATACCGCCGTGATTGCCCGAAACAAGATACTTGCCGCCGCTGTGACCAGTCTTATCCATCAGAGACGAAGATGCGAAAACGTTGAACAACTGAAACACCTGGAACCTGGTAAAACTAACTACAACAGGGTTTTGGAAAATCTCCATGTATTGAAACAATTTTACAAACATTATAACGTCATTTCAGTCATTGATGGCGCTAATGGAGAAGTAGTCGTCTCAACATACCCTGAAATTGTGGGGAAAACAATGACGTCGTTCAATAGTTATTTAGACGTCCTTGAAAAAAAGGAAGTATCAATAAAGGATATCCACGCCTCGGAACTGACAGGACAAAATTGCATAACCTACTATTGCCCCATTTGTTTGACAAACACCCTTACCCTGGAAACCAGTGATATAATTATTGGCGTGATATTATTAGATATTGATGTGAGAAACAGCATTGAGCCCTTGATCCGTAACTGGCCCGGAATGGGGAAGACGGGAGAGACCCTTTTAGTGCGGAGAGAAGGCAATAATATTGTATACCTGAATAATCTTCGCCACAGGGAAGCCGCAGCCTTACAATTTGTCCGTAATATTAATACTACGGAGGACATCCCCTCGGTGTTAAGCTCCGGTGGGAGAGAAGGTATCAAGGAGTCCAGGGATTATCGGAATGTCCCTGTACTTTCGGCATATCGGTATGTTCCCGTTCTTAACTGGGGACTTGTAGCAAAGCAAGATTTAGCCGAGGCATTTGCCCCGGTCGAAAAACTCAAAAAACGTGTCATTGTCCTGATCTTTTTTTGCATGAGCGTTGTTGTTGCCCTTGGGATTTCATTCACGAACCGGATTACCCGGCCTATTATGCAACTGACCGAGGGCGCAAAGGCCATTGCATCCGGAAAACTTGATCACCGGATTTTGATTGTTTCGCAGAACGAGGTCGGTATCCTTGCGGAAGAATTCAACAAAATGGCGATAAAACTAAAGGAGTCATACTCCAATCTGGAACAAAAAGTGGAAGAGCGAACGTCCCAATTGTTACGGGCAGAACGGCTCGCGGCCGTGGGAGAACTTGCTGCTGAGGTGGCGCATGAAATCAATAATCCCCTGGGCGGCTTGCAGAATTTTGCCAGCATGATGAAAAACGAGCCGGAAAATATTGAGCAAACCAGGAAGTATGCGAATCTCATGCTGGAAGGACTCAAGCGGGTCGAGATGATAGTAAAGCGCCTTTTGACATTTTCTAAACCCCATACATTTACCTTGTTGGGAAAGAATATTAATGATATTATACGCCATGCCATTGAATTTATTGAATACAGGCTTGAACCTTGCAATGTATATATCCACAAGAAACTGAATGAATCCCTGCCGCCTGTCCTGGCAGATGCAGACCAGCTATCTCAGGTATTTATCAATATCATGGCAAACGCATTGGAAAGTATGCCCGACGGCGGCGCCTTAACCATAATGACAGATGCTTGCAGGAAGCACGACCGATGTATCACTATTCAGTTTAGCGATACCGGATGCGGAATTGAGCAGAAATACTTAGATAAAATATTTGAACCATTTTTCACAACCAAGAATAAAGAAGGCGAAAAAGGGCTTGGTTTGGGGCTTGCCATCTCAAAGCGGATTATTGAAGACCATCATGGAGAAATCAGTATTGAGAGCAAGGCAGGAGAAGGCACACAATTTACCGTATGCCTGCCATGTGCTTAAATAAAAATGTGATTATTCAAATTAACGTCAGTCAGAATTAAAGAGGGGGGTGCCTTTACCTTTAAATTCGGAGTACCCAATGAGTCTCCCACAAATCAAACAGAATTTATTAGTAAGCAGGCAGTCAACAGGCACTGTTGACGAGATGATGTTAAAGCGCTGGAACAAGCCATAAATTAAAGCCGCGGGCAAATGAGTGTGAGCAAAAAGCCGGTTTTTCGTGTCATTGCGAAGGAGGAACGACTGAAGCAATCCTTATGAAAAGTAAAATACTTGTTGTTGATGACGAAAAACTTATCCGTGTATCCCTTGAAGATAAATTGACCAAGGAGGGCTATGTCGTCACTTCACTCTCAACCGCCACAGAAGGTCTCAAGGTTCTGGAATCATCAAACTTCGATGCCGTCATAACAGACGTGCGTCTCCCTAAAATGGACGGTATCGAATTTCTGAGGGAGATAAAAAAATTATCGCCTGATACGGTTGTCATTATCATGACTGCCTACGGCTCTATTGAAAACGCCGTGACTGCCATGAAGGAAGGGGCTTATGATTACGTAACAAAACCATTTTCTCTCGAAGAATTAATCATCAAGCTCCGGAAGGCGCTCATACACAAAGGCACGGTCGCAGAAAACATCCTGTTGAAACAACAGGTGCTCAGCCAGTACGGTTACGATAACATCATTGGGCGGGGCGAGGCAATGAAGCGGGTATTTGAAATTATCAATACCGTAGCCAGCCGTGATACAACAATTCTCATTCAGGGTGAGAGCGGAACGGGAAAGGAACTGACGGCGGGGGCAATACACTACAACAGTAATCGCCGTAACGGGCCTTTTATAAAACTCAGTTGCGCAGCCCTCAACAAGGAAATTCTCGAAAGCGAACTTTTTGGTCATGAAAAAGGTTCATTTACCGGGGCAATAAAGACACGGCGCGGACGTTTTGAGCTGGCAGACGGCGGAAGTATCTTCCTGGACGATATAGATGACGTGCCGTTAGAAATGCAGGTCAAACTTTTGCGGGTGCTTCAGGAACGGGAATTTGAACGTGTGGGTGGTGAAGAGACAATCACCATTAACGTCCGTGTCATTTGCGCAACCAAAAAAGACCTGAAAAAACTTGTGCAGGACGGCAGGTTTCGTGAAGACCTTTATTACCGGCTCAACGTGGTTACCATTCATCTTCCGCCCTTAAAAGAAAGAAAAGAAGATATCCCGCTCCTGGTTAAGTACTTTATAAAAAAGTACGCTATACATCAAAATGTCCCCATTCATTCAATATCACAGGAAGCTCTTGATTTGCTTTTACTTTATACCTGGCCGGGAAATATAAGGGAATTGGAAAACGTCATTGAACATGCGGTGGCGTTTTGTACATCGAACGAAATCATACCTGAAAATCTTCCCGCTAATCTTACGGGAAGGGAATTGCCAACGAGTGTATCTTTCCTGGAAATTTCCAAATTTGATTCCATCAATTTACAAGAGACGCTGACCGATATGGAAAAAAGATTGCTTCTCTGGGCGTTTCAGAAAACAAATGGCAACCAGGTGCGCATGTCGGAAATACTCCAGATACCCCGCACAACGCTCCAGAATAAACTCATAAAATTCAATTTAACCAAAACCAATATTGTCGCCACGGAACAATCGTAGTAAAAATAAAACAAAGTCATGCCAGTGATTGGGCTAACGAGTGCCCGTAATTAGGCACAACTATAAGTCTCGTTATCAAAAGACTTAATACAAAATTAACCCATTGTAAAAGTGCAGAATGCCATAGACGGTCACGTTTTGAATTTCCCCTTTCCTTGAAAATCGCAACCACTTTTATTTGAATTTGTTTAAATCTCTGTCTTGTAAACAGTTACAAACAATTGGTCTTGGACATATATCCTGGCATAACCATTGCTATATACAAAAAAAGGTTCCGTAAACTAAAACTGAAAGGAGGTGGTTTCGAAGAATCGAAGAGCAAGAGTAGTAATTATTTTGTATACTTTACATTGCAGGATGACAATAGTTGCGTAATGAAGGAGGTTTAATATGTTTACAAAGACAATAAAGATCGGCCTGGTAGCTGCCCTTGGTATAACCGGGGTGGTGACGGTCGGCCA
>JAXMAC010000151.1:0-1673 GCA_046350595.1 Candidatus Brocadiaceae bacterium
AACTGCAACCAATTCCCCCTTATAAAAATGGAAAGATTGCTTCGGAAAAGACCCTCGCAATGACCTGGTGCAGCTATATCACGACTAAATCCCTCTTAATAAAGAGGGGTGAACTGGGGGGTTGTTAAAAAGTTACAGAAAAAGAAGTTTTTTATAGCTCGCCGCAATAAACACATAAAAGAGAGTATTCATCATCCCTGCTAATTTCACGAGAATCCTCATTGAAGTATGATAATCAATAAAAAGAAGGTGTTTGTGTTGGGGCTGGATTCAATACCACCTGAACTTTTTTTTGAACGGTGGCTGGACCAATTACCAAACGTAAAACGACTACTCTCCAGAAGCATATACGGTGAAATGAAAAGCACCATTCCGGCGATTACCTGCCCGGCGTGGATGTCTATGATGACAAGCGCTAATCCTGGCAGACTTGGGTTATATGGATTCAGGAATCGAACAAGTTACGATTACGAGGGCTTAGCCTTTGCCAACTCAAAGACAATTCCTCTCGATACGGTATGGGATATTCTATCCAAAATCGGGAAGAAGGTCGTGGTGATTGGCGTGCCCATGACATATCCACCCAGGCCTGTTAATGGATGTATGGTCACCTGCTTTATGACGCCAGACACAAGCTGCGAATATACCTATCCATCCGGACTAAAAAGCGAAGTCGAGCATATTTCTCAGGGGTACATCCTCGATGTCGATGAATTTCGGAGCGATAACAAGGATTCCATTTTAAAAGAAATCTATAAAATGACGGAAAAACGGTTCAAGGTAACCCGTCATTTTATCCGATCAAAAGACTGGGATTTTTTCATGATGGTGGAAATGGGACCCGACAGGATACATCATGCCTTTTGGAAATATTTTGACAAAGAGCACCCTAAATATGTGCCGGGCTCAAAATTTCATGATGCTATTCTCAATTATTATAAATATCTCGACAAAGAGATCGGGGAAGTTTTGAATCTTTTTGATAACGAAACCATGTTCTGTATCGTTTCCGACCACGGGTCAAAAAGGATGATGGGTGGCATCTGCATTAACGAATGGCTCATACGGAATGGGTATCTGAAATTAGTACACTATCCATCAGAATCAACCCCTTTTAACAAGCTCATGGTTGATTGGGAAAATACCATGGTCTGGGGTGAGGGTGGTTACTACGGACGTATCTTTATGAATGTAAAGGGACGTGAACCCAGGGGAATTATTGCAAAGCACCACTATGAACACATCCGAAATGAACTGATTAAAAAGTTAGAAGACCTGCGTGATGAGAATGGCAACAACATTCATACAAAGGTCTTTAAACCTGAAGATATTTACTCTGTTTGCAATGGTATTCCGCCGGATTTGATTGTGTACTATGGCAACCTTGACTGGCGATCGATTGGCAGCGTGGGAACTAAGAGTATATGGGCAAGCGAGAATGATACAGGGCCTGACGATGCGAACCACTCTCAGTATGGAATCTTTGTCATGCAAAATGTCCATATGCCACAGGGAACACGGCGTAATGGTGTGACCATCTATGACATAGCGCCGACGATATTGAACTATATGGGCGTTAAGGTTCCCGATACCATGGAAGGCAAGGTCATTTTATAACGTAACTCAAGGTTTTAGCGCCTGTGCAAAAAGTCAATCATCGTGTCATTGCGAGG
>JAXMAC010000151.1:1773-5875 GCA_046350595.1 Candidatus Brocadiaceae bacterium
AATCCTGCAGGATTGAGTTACGCGAGGCTCGTCCTAACATATTGTGGAGAACATAAAGGTGAATAAGGGATTTACCGTTTGGTTTACGGGATTATCAGGCTCAGGGAAATCAACAATTTCTTGTCTCCTGGAGAAAAAAGTACAGGAACGCGGAAGGAATGTGGAAATCATCGATGATGATGTGGTCAGAACAAACCTCGGCCAGGATCTGGGATTTAGTAAGCAGGACAGGGATATTAATATCCAGAGAATCGCCTTTGTTTGTAAATTATTAACAAGGAACGGCGTAGCATGTATCTCCACCGCTATTTCCCCTTACCGTGAAGCACGGGATAACGCCCGCCGGGAAATTGAAAACTTCGTTGAGGTTTATGTGAAATGTCCTTTAGAGATATGCGTTGAACGTGATGTAAAAGGGCTTTATAAAAAGGCATTAAAAGGTGAAATCCCGGGTTTTACCGGGGTTTCTGACCCTTATGAAGAACCACTCAATCCGGAGATTATCGTCGAGACAAACAAAGAGATGGTGAAAGAGTCGGTTAATAAGATATTGAAAAAACTGGAAGAGTTGGGGTACCTTGAACCCCAGACGCCTGCTACACCTGTTTACACACCTGATGAGGAGAAAAAAGTACAGGAAAGACTGTCGAGATTAGGGTACGTCTAGCAGCTACGATTTACAAATTGCGATTTGGAAAAAATGACAAAAGCGCAAATCGCATATTTTCATCTTTGAGTCCATTCCTTGTTTGTGTAGGCCGACTCTATAACATTTTTAGTTTTGTTTGAAAATTGGGCGATAAGTTTGTCGAGTTTGGGGATGAGAATAGGGCTTACCGCTTTGGTAAGAATGGCAAAGAAGGCATTGTCAAATTTTAGGTGAACTGCAGTTCTTACGTCTTCGTAGTTGCCTTTTTCGTCATGTTGAGTTGTATAATTGACCTGAAGTACAATGGCGCCTGAGAAGCTTAAGAACGAGCGGGCGTTCCCCTGTCCCATGTATGTCGCCTTGTCTGATGTCTGTTCCATCAGTTCAAACTCTCCGGTGATATTTTTTGACGGTATTTGTATGCCGTAGCGTCCATTCCCTTTAGGCTCTAAGAGTAATTCACCTTTTTGGAAATCTCTCCCCTGTTTGACAATTTCTTCCACGTGTTCTATGAAATACTCCAGGGTCTTTCTGTCCGAGCGTACGATCAGAGGCTTCTGCACCCTTGTAATGGTGCTGGAATTAACGATTTCCTGGACATGGTTCTTTACAACTGATTCTGCGTAACCTGATACAAAAGACAAGAAACAACAAAAACAAATAAGGAAGATATGTAAAAAACGGAACATTAATTTTATGGATATTTTATGGCGTAAATGAGTTATAATTGTAACCTAAATTCTGCAAGTTTTAATTTCTTTGCCTAAGTTTATACCATAAAAAGATTTTTCTGTAAATATGAACAATTTCCTCTGGGCGCTTAAATTTTTGACTATCATCCCCTTTGACAGAGGAGATAAAATAAAACCAGAGAAGTCTGGTCTTTTAGTCATCTGGTTTCCCGTGGTCGGACTTTGTATGGGTATATGTCTGTTGTTTGCATATCTGCCGCTCTATTTCATTTTTCCTCGTCTTGTTGCCCATGGATTGATCCTCGTTGCCTATATTGCCATCACCGGCGCCATGCACCTTGACGGTCTTGCCGATACATGTGACGGTATATGGGGCGGCTGGAATAAAGAAAGACGACTGGAAATAATGAAGGACAGCCGCATCGGCAGCTTCGGGGCTATCGGATTAACCTGCCTGATTGGCTTAAAATATTTGTGTTTATATAGTGTAGGAAAACTCCCTTCACTTAACATCTCAACATTTAGCATCTGTACGCCTGGCGTCTCATGTTTTCTATCCCCCGGTTTTGTAAACACTTGTAGTGCATTACTCGTTATGCCCGTTATGGGCAGGTGGGCACAGGTCTGCGCAGCCGGACTATCCACATACGCCAGGAGTTTATCAGGAACAGGAAGTTTTATTCTGGAAAGCGCTACATTAAAACATGTACTTTATGCAACACCGTTACCCCTCTGCTTACTCTGGTTTTTTTACAGTCTGAGGGGATTTGGAATGTTTGCGATAATTGTCATGTTCACCCTCATAGTAATTTGGTATATTAAAAAGAAAATCGGTGGAATGACGGGAGACACTTTAGGTTTTACCAACGAAGTTGCCGAACTTGTTTTTTTGTTGGGCATATTCCTATAGTATTACTCTGTAAAAACTTCTTTTTTTTGTAAGTTTTTCACAATCACATTTGTTTATGATGGAAAGATTGCTTCGCTCCGCTCGCAATGACAAGGTGCCGTGCACCATTAAAGTGCATAGTAAGTGTCATTGCGAGGGTCTTTTCCGAAGCAATCTCCCCTTTTCATAAAGAAGAATTGGTTGCGGCTTAGCTGCGCTAGGAAATTTATCGTCTTGATCAAAAATATTTTATTATTATGGCCAGAATAACCTTTATTATCGGCGGCGCGCGGAGCGGTAAATCTGCATTTGCCGAAGCGCTTGCTAAAAAACACAACGATGTTATCTACATTGCTACCGCAGAAGCAAAAGATGACGAGATGCGTGATCGTATTCAGACACATCGCTCACGTCGTCCCTCTCATTGGAAAACTATAGAATCCCCCTATGCTGTTGATAACGTTGTATCAGAGCAGAATGGACAGACAGGACTTATTTTTATTGACTGTATTACCTTATATATAACGAATATGCTTTTAAAAGATGAAACAGCAAGCATTGCCGCCGGTTCAGATTTCCACGGGAAAATTCAAAAACAAGAACAGATTTTGAAAGAAATCAATAAACTTGTCCGCGCGTGCCGTGAATCAAGTTCAGACATTATTATCGTATCAAATGAAGTTGGACTTGGTATCGTGCCAGACAACGCACTGTCCCGTATGTTTCGCGATATAGCCGGGTGTGCAAACCAGATTATTGCCGATGAGGCAGACGAGGTATACTTTATCGTGGCAGGAATTGCACAGAGGATTAAGTAATGGATATTTATCAACTTAAAGATCTTTTGCATAAAGAAAAAACATTTCCGGTGTTTGTGTTTTTTGGAGACGAGGAATTTTTTATTCATGAGGGGCTTTCTACGGTTAAGACTCATCTTTTAAAGGACACCGATGTCAACCTATCACTGATTGAATTCAGGGGCGGTGAAATTTCTTCTGGTGGCATAATATTCGATGAATTACGAACCAGGCCATTTTTTGCCCGTACAAATAAAGTAATCATTGTTGAAGATGCGGATGATTTTGTTGAAAAAAATAGAGAAATACTCGAAAAATATCTCACGACGCCTGCACGTCACGCGCACCTGGTGCTGATTTGTAATAAGTGGGACAAGCGGACAAAATTGTCAACGCTCACCGACAAGGTTGGCGCCGTCATCGAATGTAAAAAATTAAAAGACCACCTCGTATCAGGCTGGATAACTACTCGAACAAAGCATTATAAAAAAAGTATCACCGCTCAGGCAGTGCAGCGGTTGATAGAAGACGCTGGCAATAACCTGGCTATTCTCGATAAACACCTTGAAAAATTGTCTATCTATCTTGGTGAACGCGCAACCATCGAGGTAAGGGATATTGATGCGCTCGTTGGTATAGACAGAGACCGTACCGTATTTGAACTTACGGATGCCGTTGCGCAAAGAAAGGTATCATCTGCGCTCAATATCTTAAGTCAGATGCTCCACCATGGCGAGGATTCGGTGAGGATTATCAGCCTCCTTGCCTGGCAGATTAAGCGACTGTGGCGGGCAAGGCAATTGTTAAGGCAGGGCATGGGAGAACAGGCGATTTCTTCGGAGTTGCAGGTAATTCCATTCTTTGCGAAGCGTTTTTTTGAACAGGTAAAACTCTTTACCGAAGAAGACCTCATGAAAAAACACGCTTTGCTCCTCGAATCGGATATTAAAAGCAAGACCAGCTCTTTGAATACGGAATTAATGCTGGAGCTCCTGGTGTATAAATTGTGCGCATAAATTTATGTTAAGGAATTTCAATATTGTATTGTAGAGACGCAAGATTTTGCGTCTCTACG
>JAXMAC010000152.1:0-5891 GCA_046350595.1 Candidatus Brocadiaceae bacterium
ACTTTAGTCGTCCAGGGTCATTGCGAGCGGAGCGAAGCAATCTTTCCCTCATAAACAAACTTTACCTCCTGACAAGAAGTACATGGGATTGTGAAAAACTTACAAAAAAAGGAAGTTTTTACAAGGTAATACTATATTGTCTTTTTTCCGTTTTAGCATTAAGCAGGTTTCATTAATGCAACAACATGGTTAAGATTTATGGAAAAAGAGACCTCGATGTCTGAGACTTTTGTTTGAAAATGTCGTTAGTAGCTTCACGATTTCGGGTGAGGATGTAACCGTTACAGACATCTCAGTCGTAAAAACACCTCCTGAAAAGTGAATATAATGCAGTTGGTTTTCAAGTTATTATTTGTGTACAACGGAGCGCAGTTGAGCTGAGGGACGAAGTCCCTTCTGCTCCCTTAGCGTGTTCGCCCACAACGGGTGTTGCACGTTGTGGGCGCAACCGCGCTCCGTTCCTCCCGACCTCCCGCGGTCGGGAGGAACATTTATTTTTATCTTTATTCCATAAATGTCCGCATATTTTATCATGTTATATCATGCCATAAAAGATATCAAACAAAAACCGATAGAATTGCGTTGAAGTACTGAATATATTCTATAAATATACGGAAATTGAGAAACGAAATGCGTTCAAAGGAATGATATAAAAAAATGCGGTGACAGGAAGAAACTCTTATCACCGCATTTTGTATTTTAAGGACTACTCGCTACTTTGTTTTGATAACAATATAGCGGGAAAATTCTCCGCGTTTTACCAGCATCAGAACGTCTTTTTCCTTAGAGCCTTCGCTGAGCGCCTTTTTAAATTCATTTACATTTGCGATCTTCTTCCGATTTACCTCTTTGATAATATCGCCTTCCCTTATATCGGACGCCGCAGCCGGACTTCCCGGTTGAACCTCAGACACAATTACCCCCGATTCCTCTTCGATACCGAGATTCTTCGCAATTTCCCTGGTAAGATTCTGTACGGTCATGCCGAGGTCTTTTACCGCTGGCGCTCCAGGCGCCCCTTGTCCCATGGTAAATAAATCTGCCGGCTGTTCCCCGATCTTCACCACTAATTCTTTTTCTTTGCCATCCCGCAGAACCTTAACTTTTATCTTTTTTCCAACCTCTGTCTGCGCAACGTTGTTGCGGAGGTGATTAACGTCCCTGATGGGTTTTCCATCATATTCAGTGATTATATCGCCGCCTGCAAAACCAGCCTCTTTAGCCGGAGAACTTTCATTGACATCGCTTACCAGGACGCCTTCTGTCACGGAAACGTTAAATTTCTTTGCTAAAGAAGGATCCACATCCTGGATAACAACACCCAACCACCCACGGGTTACTTTACCTTTCTCTACAAGGTCCCTCATAATTAACTTTACCATATTCACCGGTATGGCGAATCCAATGCCCTGATAACCGCCGCTCCTGGTGAATATGGCCGTATTGATACCAATAACCTCTCCCCGAATATTCACGAGAGGACCGCCGCTATTACCCGGATTAATTGCAGCGTCTGTTTGTATCATATCCTCGTATGCAGCGACGCCGACATTTGCCCTTCCCGTGGCGCTAATCACGCCAACAGAGACTGTTTGAGACAGACCAAACGGATTTCCGATAGCAATCGCCCACTGTCCGACCCGTATCGAATCAGAGTCTCCAAGTTTTGCGGCTGGCAGGCTCGCACCTTCTATCTTGACCACCGCGACATCTGTCTGGGGATCTGTTCCAATGACTTTTCCATCAAACTCTCTTTTATCGCCCAGCGCTACCTTGAGCTCATCAGCGCCTTCTACCACGTGGTTGTTCGTTATGATGTATCCTTTTTCACCGTCAACAATTACACCAGAACCCAGTCCCTGTATCTTATATTCGCCTTCGGGGAAGCGGGGTTTGAAAAACTTGTCAAAAAAATCATCCCCAAAAAAATCCCTGAATTGTTCAAACGGGTCTCCCCCCTGCTCCTGATCAGGACCGGGACCAGGGCCAGGTCTGGGCTGAGAATGGAAACGGTCATTTGGCATCTGCCTTTGTCTTTGAGCGGCAGGTTTAACGGTCTTAACAGACGTGATGGAAACAACGGCATGTTTAACCTGATTGACTACATTTTCAAATACATTTTCAAATCGCTGCGCTGCTGCCAGCGAATCCTGGTCAATCTCGGTTGTTTGCTTGTTAGCGGCAAACACCGTGGCTTTGACGGAAAGGGGAATGGTTATTCCACAACAAACGCCAAAAACCAAAATCGACCGAAGACCAATACTTCTCAATTTATTATACATACCGAAAGCTCCTACAAAAAAATTTCATGTTTTAACGGCGTTACGAAAGCGATTGTATTCCAGCCACAATTTTTTGTCAATACAAATAAGTCGGCTAACTATTTCTATAATGCTTGCATTCTCATTTCAGTATTGCTAAAATTTGACTTTAAAAACATAAATAGAAAACTATTTGTTCCATAAAAATTTAAACGGGAAGGAATTATGCGTTTTAAAAACGTCTATCTCGCCATTTTGGCGGCCATTGCAACCGGGTCGCCCTTCGGTATTCAAAATAAGGCTTTTTCATCGGATGTGTATTTTACCCGCCAGGAAGTCAAAGGACACATTATACAGGCGATTGAAGGGGTCAGTGAATCTATCGATATTTCCGTTCAGGATATTACCTCAAAGGACATCCTGAATGCGCTTGTCAGGGCAAAAGAACGAGGAGTGCACATCAGAATTATGGCGGATAAAAAACGCTCTTTAAAAAGGAGCGGGTTGTCTGATTTTTACAAGAATAAGGCGTTCGCCATAAAGGCTTTAAATCCGAGGGAAAGGATACGGAGCAGCTTTGCTATTTTTGATTGCAAACTCCTGATAATCGGCGCCTATGATTGGAATGAGGTTGTGGGCAGGTTGAATCGTGATGACGCCGTCTTTACAGAAGAGACGAAACTGCTGGTAAAATTTCAGAAAGAATTTGATCGCTTGTTTCATGAGGGTATAGATCATGATGAACCGGGCGTTTCGGGCGAGACGGAAAAGGAAGAAACAGCAAAAGCCGGAACCGCGCCAACTGGTCAAAAAGCCATGCCGTCCGGGACAAAAGTCGTTGCATCACGTTATGGAGTTGTGATAACGGAAAATAAAGACGGCTACCTTGACATGAATTTTGAGGAATTTGACGATATTTTTGGACTGGCAAGCGGTTTAACCGAAGAACAAAAAGAAAACCTGTGGAGCAGGTGTACAGGTAAAAGGGTACAGTGGCATGGTCAGGTTATTTCTTATCCCAGTTGGACACTTATAACTGGATGGATTATGGGCGTTAAGAACGGCAATATTGATATTGAAATAAAACTGAATGCTGCAAACAAGGCGCATTTTTCTCCGGTGAAATATGGCAACACCGTAACATACACGGGAAAACTCGGCTCACGGGTCACGAGGATATTTCCCTATAAACTCGAAGATGGCGATGTGCTTGCAATAGAAGATACACGCCCTGCGCCGGTAAATGAGCATGAGTTAGGGATAGACCCTGATGGAGTGCCCGTTTCTCATGATTCAGAAAAGGTATTTCTCCATGAATCTTTTGCTGAGATAGACAATATTTTCGGCATCGGAAGCACATTATCTTCAGCAGAAAAAGACGAGGCCTGGAAAAAATATGAAGGGAAATATATCCGGTGGGAAGGGCAAATCGTCTATAAAAATTTAAATGCTGTATCAGGGTTAAGGGTGAAGGTACGGCAAAAAGACCGTGGAGACGTGGAGATTCGATTGAGCATTCTCCAGAAGGATAAGGCGCTCAAATTTCAGGATGGCGAATCAATACTCTACACAGGACGATTGGCCAAAAGGGGTGAAGGCACATCGCCGTATATTTTAGAAGACGGCGATATCCTGACGGTTAAGTAAGACGCACACAACAAAATTAAGGAGGACGTCATGGTAAAAAAGGCAGGAATTATACCGATTATTGTTTTCGGCATGTTTGTGGGAATGAAGGGAATTTCGTTTGCATCGGAAACGTATGAAAGCGTATTCGCCCAGGGAAACGCTTTTGTGCGGAAACAAATGTATCCGGAAGCGCTTGATGCCTATGAAAAAGCCATACAGTTAAAATCCGATGCCTTTGAGGCATGGTATAATAAAGCCGTTGTTCTGGATTATTTTGGCAAATACGACGAAGCAATCGAATCCTTTGAAAAGGCAATTCAGCATAAACCCGATTATTACGAAGCGTGGTACATGAAAGGACGCACCCTGGACCATGCGGGCAAGTACCCTGAGGCAATTAAGTCGTTTGATAAAGCCATCGAGATAAAACCCGATTATTTAACAGCATTGTACAACAAAGGAAATGTTCTCGACCATATGGGAGAGATTGATGCGGCGGTTGAAACGTTCGACTGTATCATAAAGCTTAAACCCGACGCCATTGAAGCATGGAACAACAAAGGGCTTACCCTTGCAAAAGTTCCCGCCAGGAGGAGTGAGGCAATAGAGGCTTATGACAGGGCAATTGCGATAAATCCCCAATACTATGAAGCGTGGATTAATAAGGGAAATTGTTTTGTAAGATTGCGCAAATATAAAGAGGCCGTCGATGCATACGACAAGGCCGTAGAAATAAAGCCTACGGAACATGCGGCGTGGGCAGATAAGGGATTTACCCTTGCCGACCTTGGCAAACATGAAGAAGCCGTTCTGGCCTTCAATAAGGCCGTCGAACTGAAACCCGATTCATACGCCGCCTGGAATGGAAAGGGACTTGCCCTCGATGCGCTTGGCCGGTATGATGAGGCGCTGAAGGTATACGAAAAGGCCATCGAGATACAGCCGGATTCTTACGGCGCATGGGTGAACAAGGGGTTGGCATTGTCCCGGCTTGGCAAACACACAGAATCAGTAGAGGCTTACGACAGGGCGTTAAAGGTTCAACCTGATTCATACGAAACCATGACGAACAAAGGCGGAGAACTCTTTCAACTCGGGAAATATGACGAAGCGATGAAAACCTTTGATGAAGCTATAAAAATACGGCCAGATTATCCCCAGGTCTGGAGTGGCAAAGGGGGGGTACTCCTGCGTATGGGAAAATACATGGAGGCGGTAAAGTCTTTTGATAAGGTATCGCAAATGATCTCTGACGATGAGGCATCAAAGACACCGCGTTTGGCAAAGATCAAATACGAAGCATTCAGCAACAAAGGCCTTGCATTGGTGAAACTCCAGAATTATCCGGAGGCCGTTAAGTCATTTGACAAGGCCATCGCTATAAAATCCGATGAGTTTAGCTTGTGGATAAATAAAGGACTTGCTCTCCAGGAATTAAACGAATACCAGGAAGCGCTGGATGCCTTCAGCAAGGCAACAACATTGAGTGGCAATACACACGAGGCCTGGAATTATAAGGGTTACGTGTATGAAGAAATGGGGAAAAAACAGGAGGCGCTCGATGCATACAACAGGGCAATTCAAATCAAACCAGACTTTGTTATAGCATTAAACAATAAAGGCCTCTTGCAAGATACCATAGGAAACCACCTCGATGCAATTGAGACTTACGACAGGGCATTGGCAATAAAACCCGATTTGGATATAGCATGGTTCAACAAGGCCTGCGCACAGGCATTGGTTCCAGATAAGGATGGCGCGCTGTCTTCTCTAAAAAAGGCTATAGAACTGAACCCGAGCTTTAAGCGAGTGGCAAGAACAAATCCCGATTTTTCGAAAATCAAAGACGACCAGGAGTTTATCGATGTGGTAGGAAAGTGATGAGTCAGGCTAAAGCCATGCGGCTACCCGACGTTGTTGCCTGGAGGCAACCTATTCTAATGTACAGGAATTTCAAACGATCATGTAGTGGCAAGGCGCGCCTTGCCACTACGCTGTTAT
>JAXMAC010000153.1:0-6021 GCA_046350595.1 Candidatus Brocadiaceae bacterium
GAAGCAATCTTTCCCTCATAAACAAACTTCACATCCTGATAAGAAGTAAATGGGTTTGTGAAAAACTTAAAAAAATGTTTTTACACAGTAAACCATCATGAACATAGGGCTCACAAGAGGGCATGAAAATACGTATTTTCATACCAATACTATAACCACTCAATAACGCAATATTAATATTAATTAAAGATAATACACTGTTACTCACCCTGTCAATAAAAATGCAAAAACAGGATGGAAGAGGGTTTTGGATTGCTTAGATATATGCTGATTGTTAAAATTATTCAATGTATATAATTTTGTGTCAATTAACGAAACAGTCAAGAAACACCAACAATGAATATCCTCCTCATTGATCCCCCCTTTTACAGATTCTTCCACTATTACAATCGTTATTTTCCCCTGGGTCTGGGTTATCTGGCCTCAACATTGAAAAAGGCCGGGCATCGGGTGACAATTTATGATGCCGATTGTAACAGGAGTTCAAAAGGAATGGATTATACGAGATTGCCCGAAAAATATCGTATTTATTTAAGAGAACTGCAGAACCCGGAAAATCTTATTGTTAAAGAGATATCTGAAATATTTACGAAGTATCAGTCTGATTTGGTCGGGATAACGGTAATGACCCCGAAGATGACCTCGGCGTTTACCGTGGCTGCCTTAGCGAAAAGACACAATAAAGACTGTAATGTAGTCTTTGGCGGTCCCCATGCAACCTTGAAATCGGATGAACTTCTTAAAAACTGCAAAGACGTTGATTTCGTTGTGAGCGGGGAGGGAGAGGCGACGCTGCCTGATTTAGCGAATGCTTTAGATGCGAAACGTTCCGGCACCAGCAAGGTTAATTTCAACAGGATCAACGGACTCTCTTACCGCCAGGGCGATACGATTGTGCATAACACAACGCGGAGATTTGTCGATAATTTAGATGAACTTCCGTTTCCGGCCAGAGAAATATTACTGGGGATGGATACGTATACTTCCGAAGATATGGGTTTACTTGCGGAAGCCGGGCTGTCCCTATAATTGTTCAACAAAACGCAGATAAGTGGATTAGAAGGGAAAGTGGCAATGTTCCCTGGAAAATATTATTGAAGAAATCAGCTATGAAGGCAGCGCTACAAAACCCTGACAGTTTACCCTTCAAGGACGATTCTTTTGCAGTGAACCGAAAGAGGGCAGGAATTGGTCATCTCCGATGACAATAGAATAAAGATCAACTGGGACTGCAACACGCGGGTAGACCTGGTGGACGGTGAGCTCCCGAAACCATGAAGAGGGCAGGCTGTAATAATAAAAGTAGGGATTGAATCGGGCAGTGAGAGGATATTGAAACTGATGGACAAGGGCATTACCCTGGAATCCACAAGAGAAACTGGCAAAACCTTTCACAAGGCCTGAATTCACTGGACGTATTTTATGATGGGCATACCCACCGAGACAGAGAAGACATCAGAAAACGGTGGATTTGCTCCATGAAATGAAACCCGGTTTTGCGTCCATTGGCGTCTATGAACCCTTTCCCGGCACGCGGCTTTTTGATATTGGCGTGGAAAGAGGACTGGTAAAACAGGAAATGTCATACGAGGATTTTTTTTCGCATATACCAAGCGATTATTACCTGAAGGATGTTAACCGGCGGGTTGACACCATGAGCCATGACGACTTCGTTAAGATTGAGATGCAGGTCAAAGATGCCTTTCATACGTATAATAAGGGCGTGGGGCGTATCTTTGAAAGGGCAAAGGCCAGGAGCAGCGTGTATTTCCACAATCCCGGAATTCTTCTGGGTGACGTTAAAAAATTTCTTGGATGGATTTAAGGAAACTCGTTATTGTAAATTAAACCTTCAAAGCCCGCGTAAAAAATCTGGTCCCGACTGTCTTTGCGAGCGGCAGCGAAGCAATCTTTCTAAAAATCCATAAAAACATGAAAACAGGAGAATATGTCCACTAAGATTTTTCATTATCCCATCACACGGCAACATATATTCATATTTTTGGCGACCTGTTTATTAACAACGGTTCTATATTCATGTCCGCAATAATCCGCTTAGGATTTGCGCTTTGATAAGTTATCTATATACCCGAAATCTTTATCCTGACGGGAGTTATCTTTATCCTCATACCTTTTTTTAACCGACCTGTACATTCTCGAAAAAGATTTCAAGTCTCCCGTGAAATTGGTCGCGAGAATTTTCGGTGGCGCGCCTTTGTTATTACGCTTTTTATTTTATGTAAGCTGGTCTCTCCAAAAATAGGGCGAGGGTATTTGTCATCAATGGCGTTTTGATTACGCTCTTGCTTATCATGGTGGAGGATTTCTCTACTAGTTACCAAGCAGCCCTGTTTAAGCGGAATGCGCTTATTGCGCGACAAGGGAAAGACTATAGTGCGCGAGATACGCGAACCAAAAAAACCAGGGTTCAGGGTGATTTATTGACGATGACCCGCTCAAGAAAGAACGCTTATTGAGGGGCTTCCTGTATGGGGAGATCGATATGCATTGCACACTATTATTCATCAAAAATAACGTCGATTTAATCATTGTGGCCGTTACCCATGAAAAACACGCCGATTTGATTAAGGCGCTGATTAACTGCTCGCTGGAATGGCGTGGAAGTGAACGATATGCCGGATATGTACGAACAACTTACCGGCAACACACCTTTAAACACCTTAATGACATGTGGATGCTGCACGTGGTTATGAGTAAACCAAAACTCTATGGCAGGCTGATTAAACCCGTAGAAATGGCATTGCATTTATACTCTTTGTATTGCTCCTTCCCGCCATGGGCATTATCTCCCTCTTGATAAAGATTGATTCACCTGGACGTATTTTTTATACACAGGAGCGGGTTGAAAAAGGACGGCAAGAGGTTTATCATCATAAAATTCCGCACGATGGTCGAAAATGCAGAATTACTTACGGGCGCTGTGTATACAACAAACAATGATCCCAGGATAACAAGGGTTGGGCGGTTTTTGAGGAAGTGGAGATTGATGAAATTCCACAATTAATAAACGTAATGGGGCAATATGAGCCTTATTGGTCCGCGTCGGAGCGGTATATCTTTATAAAAGAGTTTGAAGAAAAGATACCCTTTTACGGTCAGAGGCTTGTCGTCAGGCCTGGTTTAACCGGATGGGCGCAGGTAAAGTATCCTTACGCATCTTCTGGAACAGACGGAAGAAAAGTTGCAGACTTATATTACATAAAAAATATGTCTGCGAGGTAATCCCTGAAGACAATACGGGTTGTGCTCTTTGAGAGGGAAAATAATGAATTTGAACTTAATCAAAGTTCGTAGTGACGACTTCAGTCGTCATACCTGCATAGTGTCTATTACAATTAAGCGACTGATGTCGTTACTACAAACAGGTAACCCGCATAAATAAAATGGAAATTCCTATATAGTATTGACACGAAAATACATATTTTCATAACCTTGTGAGCCTTTAGCTCATGATTGTTTACCTTGTAAAACTTTTTTGTAAGTATTTCACAATCCCATTTACTTCTTATCAGGAGGTGAAGTTTGTTTATGAGGGAGATTGTTTCGCTCCGCTCGCAATGACCCCAGCCGACTAAAGTCGTCACTACCGCAATGACAACGTGCTGTGTGCCATCAAAGAGCATAGTAAGTGTCATTGCGAGGTCTTTCCGCGAAAATCACAAGAGAATTGCTTGCGGTTTAGCTGCGCTAGGTATTCAAATTATAATATTTTTCTCCACAAGGTGCGCCTTTCATAGTCAGACGCCTTTTCCTTGTTTATGAGTTCTTTTATTTTGTGCGGGTGTTTGATCCCTTTGAGAACCCAGCTCTTCTGGTCATCACTTATGATAAGGTTGCCAATTTTCAATCGTTTTTGTATGGTACCCTGCTTAACCGTTATGTTGTTAATCGACATATAGTTTATTTCCTTCGACCTTATTGAAAAAGGCCCTTTTCTTACCTGGATTCCCTGGTGGGTTATCACACACCTTGTTATGCACACGGTAAGAATACTGTGAAGAAAAAGAACACCGCTTGTCACCAGAATAACCTGTCCCGTTATAGTATCCGTACCAAATGCGTTGAATGCTAAAAAGATCGCAAAACCCAGGACCGAAAAAAGTTGCCAGTAATGCCGAAAGCTCGGCTTGAAAGATTGAATAACGGTGATATTTGGATTTTTGCGAGACACGCTTTCCCTCTGAAGAATTTTTGTATCTGTTAGCGAAGTTGCCATTGACGAATTATAGGGAAGGGTATGAGAGATGTCAAGGAAATGCTTTTCTCTCAAGAATCTCATTTGAATATGGAAGTTTTTGTGGTAATATTTTATTTTTAATGAAAAATTACTACAGAACAGGTAGGAGAATGAGATGAAAAAAGTTATTTCCTTTGCGGCGCTCTTTATTTTTTGCGCCTTACTATCGTGTGGATGCAACCCTGAAAAGACGGCGCTGTCTGACAAGGGTGGTATATGGGCCGTGTATGACCGGGAATGCAGAAAATGCCATAAGGTTAGCGGAAAGGGTTGTTTTGTCGGGAGGATAATCTACAAAATCCCTAATTTTACCAATGCAAAGTGGCAGGATAATGCCTCTGATTCAAGATTAATTATTGCCGTGGCCAATGGCAAAAGAAAGATGCCCGGCTTCAAAGGTAAAATTACCGATGATGAGATTGTTGACCTTGTAAAGACATGCGTCAGGAGTTATTACCCGTCACAAGACAAGTAGAGAATTCCTGTTAGTTTTGAATGAGTATCGTTTAAAATTGGGAAATACCAGAGGAGAAACAATGTTACGGGAGATGTGCAAGGCCAAGATACACGCCGCAACGGTGACGGAAACCAATCTGAATTACAATGGGAGCATTACCATAGATAAGGCGCTTCTCGATGCGGTGGATATCTTACATTATGAACGGGTACAGGTGTTGAATATCAATAATGGCACACGGGTGGAAACCTATGTTATCGAAGGAGAGCGAGATTCGGGAGTTATCTGCCTGAATGGAGCGGCAGCCCGGTGGGCTCAAGCCGGCGACCGTGTCATTATTATTTCGTATTGCCTCGTTGAGGATAAAGATGCAAGAAATTGGAAGCCAAACATTATTTCGGTAGACGGTAATAACAAGCTCGTCAAATATATCCCCACATGAGAAGAATCTTATTCAAAATTCCCCTCCCTTTTTTACACACGAACATCCCTGTTTACGCCTATGGATTCATGTTAATGGTCGCCTTTCTGGCTGCCATTATCATTGCGCGCTGGCGGGCAGGGAAGGAAAACATCGACCCCAATAAAATTACCGACCTTGGCATTTATCTCGTCTGCGCCGGTATTTTTGGGGCAAGGTTTTTTTACATCATACAATTTTTTGAAAACTACAAAGACAATCTCCTCAACGTATTCAAGATTTATGAGGGGGGGTTGGTTTACTATGGAGGACTTTTTGCCGCAATCATTACCTTACTTGTGTTTGTAAAATTGCATAAAATGTCTTTTCTCAAACTCATTGATATCCTCATGCCTTCTGCGGCGCTGGGACTTGGCCTGGGACGCATCGGATGTTTTTTAAATGGGTGTTGTTTTGGAAAGGTTGCGCTTCACATCCCTTGGGCAATTCCCTTTCCGAGGACGATTGATAAGGCCGGTATGATCGATGGGAGTCCTGCCTTCTTGCAGCAGTATGAACTCGGATTGGTTCAGCTTTCTGACACGCATTCACTCCCCGTGCATCCCACGCAACTCTACTCATTTCTTTCAGATATAGCGCTTTTCTTTATCCTCAGCGTTTATTTTAAACATCGGAAGAGGGATGGGGAGATCGCTTTACTCTTTGGCATAATTTATCCTGTCATACGATTCAGCATGGAAGCCCTCCGTGGAGATAACCCGCTCATCTTTCATCTCTTTACCATTGCTCAAATTATCAGCATGGTCATGTTTGTTGTATCAGTAACGCTTTTTATCATCTCCAGGCTCAAGCCGGTGAAAGTTGTTTCTCATGCCTCAAACTAGT
>JAXMAC010000154.1:0-6146 GCA_046350595.1 Candidatus Brocadiaceae bacterium
AGATAACAAGGCTTGATACAAAAAAGAGTGAGGATGATATTACGACGGCGAAGTCGGTATTTGACCCTCTACTTAAACTATCGGGTAACATGATGAATAGTGAAGTGCCAAGCGCAAATGCACTAGATACGGGAGAAACAGCTATTACTCCATTCATATCTCAGGGTAAAACGGCTGATGCATTGGTTCAATCATTAACGCCTTTAGGGAGCATTTTTTCATTAGAATATAATATTTTTAGAAATTTCTTAGATCCTAATCCGTTATTTAATGGTATACCACGTTACGCATTGAATCCATCGTATTCGAACTATGTACAAGCCTCTCTTACCCAGCCATTATTGAAGGGCGCTGGCTGGTTTTATACCATGAGTAACATTTATATCGCCAGGAATAACAAAAAGATTTCTTTGGCTCAATTTGAAACGACAGCAATTCAGATTGTCAATGCGGTGCAAGATGCCTATTGGAGATATGTGCAGGCAATTGATTTCTTAAGGGTTGCAAAAAAGTCCTTGGATCGTGCAGAAGATCTGTTGAGAAAAAACAAAATACAGGTAGAAACAGGTACCCTCGCACCGATTGAGGTTGTTGATGCAGAGGCCGGTGTAGCGTCAAGGATAGAGACGGTAATTAATGCAGAAAATGCAATGAGAGACAGGGAAGACGAACTAAAAAAAGTTATGAACCTGGCAGATAACGATATTATATCTGACGCTAATATTATGCCAACAGATAAACCTGTCTTTGAACCAAAAACAGTTGAATTAAAGGATACCCTTAAGGTTGCCATGGAAAGACGGCCAGAACTCCATGGTCTCCATCTCCAGGTAGAAAATGCAGACATACAAAAGAGGAAAAAAAAGAATGAATTGTATCCGCAACTGGATTTTACGGGCGGGGTGCGTTATTCCGGCCTTGGAAAGGAAGTATCAGATGCAAATGACTCTACATTTTCAGAACAGTTTCAGGGTGAATTTTTAGGACTCACCTTATCAATCCCAATAGGAAACAGGTCTGCAAGGAGTCAGTATAATAAGGCTAAAACATCAGAGATGCAGGCTAACATGAATGTCCAAAAAAAGGAACTGGATATCGTTGTTGAGGTGCGGGCGGCGGTTCGTCAGGTGATGACTAATATTGAACGGGTAAAAGCCACACAAAAGGCAAGGGTGCTGGCAGAAAAAAGGCTGGATGTCGAGGAGAAAAAATATAGCGTAGGCAGATCAACGAATTTGGAAATATTGAGGCAACAAGAAGGGTCTCGCTATAGCAGAGGGTGAAGAGACAAAGGCGCTTGTTGATTATGAGATATCTCTCGGCAATCTGGAAAAGGCCAAGGGAACAATTCTTGAAGCCTATGATATTAAGATGGAAGAAGAAAAGAGAGACAGAGCGCAACAAAACCAACTCAACACAGAAAAGCAGAATAAACTTCCAACCCTCATGAAAGCAAGGAAAATCAGAAATGGGGCGGAAGTCAAATTACACCTTCTTCCTGATCTCCTTGAATGCCACATAGATTGTTCACTTCTCACTTTAACCCTGATTAATACATGGTGTAGCAAAGCCGCAACCAATTCTTCTTTATGAAAACGGGGAGATTGCTTCGGAAAAGACCCTCGCAATGACACCTACTATACACTTTGATGGTACACAGCACATTGTCATTGCGAGCGGAGCGAAGCAATCTTTCCCTTATAAACAAACTTTGCTTCCTGACAAGAAGTAAATGGGACTGTGAAAAACTTACCAAGAAAAGAAGTTTTTGCACAGTCAGTATGGTAGGGTTGATTAAGCGAAGCGAATCCACCATTTATGCTCTTCCAACTTGTCTGGGTTAGGAGTATAGAATCTGCACGGTTTTATTTCCCTTTACAACCTCGCCAATAATAACGCCGGGTTCATGTGCATTCTCAAGGTCTTTCAAAACAGTATCCACGTTCGATTTTGACACGATTAATACCATCCCAATCCCCATGTTAAACACACGAAACATTTCTTCATCTCTGATATTTCCCAAATCCTGTATGATATGAAATATCTCAGGGACATGCCATTGTGTGCTTTCCAAACGAACTGCGCACCCTTCTGGTAGGATACGGGGGACGTTTTCCAACAGTGCGCCGCCGGTAATGTGCGCCATCCCCTTAATAATCTTTTTTGTCTTGTATTTGTGTAAAACCTTTAAGATGGGTTGCACATAAATTTTGGTTGGCTTTAAGAGTTCTTCTCCTACACTAGTAGATAACCCATATTTTGAAAGTTTGTGGTTTACCTTCATTTTGGCAGTTTCAAAGAATACCTTTCGCACAAGGGAAAATCCGTTGCTGTGGATACCACTGGAACTCAGGCCAATGACCACATCTCCCGGTTTTATTGTTTTGCCGTCAATGATCCTGTCCTTTTCCACGACGCCAACGACAAAACCTGCAATATCATATTCATCTTCATGGTAAAAACCGGGCATTTCCGGTGTTTCCCCGCCAAGAAGGGCGCAACCCGTCTGCCTGCAGCCGTCAATAATCCCGTCAAGCACCTCATGCATTACCTTTGGCACAATCCTGCTGCTTGCCAGATAATCGAGCAAAAACAATGGTTCTGCACCCAACACGATGATGTCGTTGACACACATGGCTACAAGGTCAATGCCAATCGTGTCGTGTTTATTCATCATAAAGGCGATCTTTAATTTTGTGCCCACACCGTCCGTGGACGAAACGAGTACGGGGTTGCGATATTTTTTCATGCGTGAGTATAATGCAAATAAACCCCCAAACCCATCCGGGTTCTCAATTACACGGGGCCCGAAGGTCGTTTGCATTTTTGAATAAATATCAGTGGTAAATTGTCCCTTTGTGTCAATATCAACGCCTGCGTCTTTGTAAGAAAGCCCTTTTTGTGTTTTCTTTTTCATATATTATCTATGGAGATCCATAGCCTCTGTTAAATATAATTTTCATTATGCAGATTAAATGACAGATGAGATGTTAAAATCCCCCTTAAAAAAGGGGCAAGGGGGTTGTTTCTCTATATGCTAAAGCAACACAACCCCCTGAATCCCCCTTTTCTAAGGGGGACTGAAAAGGAATAACTTGTTCGTATAGTTCATTAACAAAAAAATTTTGACATTTTTGGCAAAAATTGTAGCGCCGATCCCTTGTAGTCGGCATTTTGGCGGAGGATATCCACCCCCTTAACCCCCGCCAGCGGGGGACAACATCCGTGCTACGCTTTCCGACTCGTTCGGGTTAGTCATCATGTTGCGTTAGCAACACCCAGAAACGATGAAAATAGGCTTTTTGTCCATATCATATTGTGACACTGATACTTGTGCTGTTTTTTGTTGGCTTATTTTCGAACCAGGTAATCCCGAATGGATGTCATTATTATAGCATATCGTTATGTAATTATTGTTAACCCCGTAGGGGTGGCATGGTATCCCTGCCTGTGCTGTGCGGCAGCCCGGCAGACAGGATTATTTTCCAATATTTCACCCCTATGTGGTTGAATATTGTTGTGCGTTTTTTTCTATAATCATGTCATCCCTTCGGGATTTCCCCGTCTGCCTGCTTACCCTATTGGTTCTTAACTGTTCTGAGAAAATATTCTCTGTCAGTTTCACTGAATAGTTGCAAAAAATATTTATCTTATCGTGTTTCTTTTTTCCAGGAAGGTCTTATTTTAGTCATTTTACCTTTGTAAAACCCCATACCCATACCGTATACATAGGCAAACTCACGGATTATAGGTAAAATTGCCAGCAACGGCGCTGTTTTGAAAAAATGACGGTCTTTATTCTTTATCATTATAATTACACCCAGCGGAATGTAAAGGATAGTTAATAAATTTAATATGAAAAAGAAAATTATTCCAGGGATTCCGTAGAGAGGGAATCCATAAGGCAGGGTTACTAAAAACATAATAAGACTTACAAAGAGGATAAAAAATAATGCTGGCCGTAGCAGTAACTTTTTGTTGGCAGGTATACACTGCTTAAACTGAAGTCCCATTGCATACCCCCAATAAAATTTCCTCCTCCATATACCTGACCACGTATCGGGATATATGGTACTTACCATATTATCAGGGTCATAAACAACCTGACCTACCTTGTCCAGTTTCCAGCCTAATTCAGAGTCCTCACTCCACCATGCATGCTCATTGAAACCTCCCATCTGTACCAGTGCATCCCTGCGTATGGCAGAATTCACGCCAGACAGCTTATTGGGAATAACTGATTTTTTGAATAATCCATTCAATATCTGGTCGAGAATACTCGTGGCACGGGGTAAAGGCTTATCCATGTTACGAGCCTGATAACTACCGCCCACGGCAACAACATGGGGGTCTTTGAAATATGATTCAAACCTGTGCAGCCAATCGGGAGGAACAACGGTATCTGCGTCTGTTGTGACGATAATGTCGCCGGTAGCATTTTGTAACCCTGAATTTAATGCCGCAGCCCGTCCGCCATTCTTTTCTCTCTGAACTAAAACGATACCTTTGTTAGTGAATGTTTTAACAACCGCCACTGTGTGGTCAGTCGAGGCGTCATCAATGACAATGATTTCCCTGTTGTCATAGTTTAGAGAAATGAGAGAATGCAGACAGGAAACAATAGGATGTTCTTCATTGTATGCAGGGATGAGGATGGAAAATTTACGATGGTTATCCATTTTAAAAAAGTTTTTTGAACATGGCCTTCAGGGCGTTAACCGAACCCAACCGGCGTATGTTTTTTAAGATAAACCGGGGGGTGAGAAAAAATGCAAAATTTGCACGGCGTACGGCGTTTTCAAGGTCGGTCTTGTTGAGGTGGGGATATGCAATATTGGCCTCTTTTGCCACATTAACAGGCTTGTAATCTCCATAAACAAAGAGCTTATTCTCTTTGGCGATCTTATAAAATTCCGTGCCAGGAAAGGGGTTTGCAATATTATACATCACCTGATCCACCCTCAGCCTTTTTACCTCCTCCATGTTCTTTTTAATTGTGCCTGGTGTTTCCAGGGATGACGCCCCGAACATAATATTGATCTTGGCCGATATCCCATATTTTTTAACCAGTTTAATAGATTCTTCATTCTTTTGGACGTCGATGTCTTTTTTTATATCGTCCAATATCTCCTGGCTAAAGGATTCAACGCCGAGATCGATAAACTTGCAGTGCGCGTTTGCCATAGCCTTCACAATAGGCTCATTCAGGTGGTCTGACCGTGCCGAGCAGCCCCACACAATACCCAGGTCTTTTATCCCCTCGCATATTTTAATCGTTCGTTCTTCACCCCAGACAAACTGGTCGTCCTGTATATTTACGGCCTTGTATCCCTGAGATTTTAACAGTATGAATTCTTCGATGATATTTTCAGGCGACCTCTTTCTTACCGGTGGTTTTTTTCCTGCAAAATGTTTGTATTCAAGTTCCCTTGAAAAGCTCAGCGAAGATGGTACACAGTAAATACACCGGTAAGAGCATCCACGCGAGGTCAAAACAGCCGTAAATGGGCGTAGTCCTAACTTAGGGTTATAATAGGCATCTCTCTCCTCAAGCAGATGTCGGGCCGGGAAGGGGATAGCGTCAAGGTCTTCTATCGGCTCTCTGTTGGCATTATGAAGTATTTCATTATTGACCATGAAAGAGACACTTTTAACACCATGTATATCAGATTTGCTGTCTAATGTTTGTATGAGCTCAAGCATCGTGTATTCTGGTTCTCCCCGGATAACATAGGTATCTTCGTCAACAACAAATTCGGCAGGTCTGTCTGATGGGGCAGGACCAAAGAAGATAACGGGCACATCTTTTCTTATATCGCGTATATCTCTGAGCGCCTGCATATCCGTTGCTTGAGAGAGGTTTACAGAATAAAAACAGTAGACATCACTCAGGTCTTCTCTTAAGAAGGTAAGAAATCGTCCCCGATTCCATTTTTTTATGGTCGTTTCTAAATATTTAACTTCATGTCCGTCTTTTTCCAGAACAGCTGCGGCGCTCAGGATGAAGATATTGGGGACATAATAGAGCAGGTAAGCACATCCTGCAACCCGCTCGGGAATTTTTCTGTCAGTGGGAGGTGGTACGAGAAAAGTAGTTTTCATAAATTATTTTTAAATTGTTTATGTTTTGTATAATATTTTTTCAA
>JAXMAC010000155.1:0-1949 GCA_046350595.1 Candidatus Brocadiaceae bacterium
TCCCTCATAAACAAACTTCACCTCATGATAAGAAGTAAATGGGATTGTAAAAAACTTACAAAAAAAGAAGTTTTTACAAGGTAATACTATAATAGTGTAACACCATGTCTAACAGTTATGACAATTTTTATCGGAAATACAACTTTTTTCCTATATAATAATGATGTACCAACAAAGCGAGGTTATCACATATGAACGGTATTGTAATAATTTTACGAGTAGGGTGAGTATACCATGTTAAAAAAAGTGCTTGTGATGTTACTGGCAGGCGGACAGGGTGAAAGGCTCTATCCCCTTACAAAGGATAGGGCTAAGCCAGCGGTCCCTTTTGGTGGAATTTATCGTATCATTGATTTTCCCTTAAGTAATTGTATTAATTCAGAACTGAGAAGAATTTGTGTATTAACGCAGTACAAATCGTATTCGTTGGATAGACATTTAAGAATAGGGTGGAATATATGTAATTACGAACTCGGGGAATTTATTGAGAATATACCTCCCCAGAAAAGAACCAGTGACTTATGGTATCAGGGAACGGCTGACGCAGTCTATCAAAATGTCTATGTGCTCGAAAGAGAGCGCCCTGAATTGGTTTTGGTACTGGCGGGTGACCACATTTATAAAATGGATTATCGTGAATTGATAGAATATCATATAGCGAAGAAATCAGATCTTACGGTACCCTGTGTAGAGGTGCCCATAGACGATGCAAGTCGGTTTGGAATCGTAGGTATTGACGATGATATGCGAATTGTGGATTTTGTAGAGAAACCGGCCAATCCAAAACCTATGCCCTCAAATCCCCGTATGGCTTTGGTATCCATGGGAATCTATCTCTTCAATACTGAAATGTTGGTAAGGCAGGTGATCGCCGATACCAAAAAAGATACCAAACATGATTTTGGGAGGGATATTATTCCCTCGATGCTTAAGAATGACAAGCTGTTTGCGTTTATCTTTAATGATAAAAATAATAAAGCAGTTAAATATTGGAGAGATATAGGGACTCTTGATGCTTACTGGGACGCCAATATGGACCTTGTCAAAATAGACCCCATCTTCAATCTTTATGATAAACGCTGGCCAATTCGTACCTACCATGAACAGCTTCCCCCTGCAAAGGTAGTTTTTTCAGAATCGTTTCCCGGTGGGAGATGTGGTATGTTTATGAATTCTCTCGTATCCAATGGTAGCATTATTAGTAATTCCCATGTGGAGAGGTCCATTATTTCTTCAGATGTGCGGATCGAAAATCATTCCGAAATCTTTGATTCGATTTTAATGGAGGGAGTAAGGATTGGTAAAAATGTCAAAATACGAAATGCCATCATAGATAAATTGGTAAAAGTTCCTGATGGAATGCAAATTGGATATAATCGGGAAGAAGACGCCAAACAGTTTACTGTTACAGAAAGGGGTATTGTCGTGGCGCACAAGGAGATGCCTTTGATTTAGGCGACATCAGAAATTAAGAGTAGTTATGAAAATTCGAAAGACAATAAGCTTACGCAATTGAAAATAATTACGTAAGCCTATTGTTAATCCCTAAAAGTACATTCAAAGAAGCCTATTCTAAAAATATCTCAGCTATTTCTGAGTCTTTTCTTGTTCCTTTTTGCAAATTGGGCAGACCAGAAAATCAACGGCACATTTATCGCAATGTTCAACGAGCCATTCTTTTGACATTTTTTTACAATCCGGGCACTGCATTTCCCACTTTGCCAGTGTCTTTCCCTTGACAGGTCTTACGCGTACTTCTTTGCATTTGGGGCATTTTGCTTCCATAGCTGCTGCTTTTAACTCGGCCGATGTGCTTTGACAAATTGCGCATGCAAGCACATCTTTTCCGCACTTGTCACAATGATGCACGGCAAGCTCTGATATTTCGTTTTTGCAATCAGGACAAACCATGGGCATTGTTGCGAGTGTCTGTCCCTTTACTGGACTTA
>JAXMAC010000155.1:2049-6101 GCA_046350595.1 Candidatus Brocadiaceae bacterium
TACGGGATATAGACGATAGCTACCTGCATGACTAATGAAAGCCCCGTTGCTAACAGAAGTTTTTTATTGCTCAATACACCAATCTCAAACAATGAACGCCTTGCATTTCTGCAATTAAAAGAGTGAAATAATTGAGAGATTACCATCACACAGAAAGCAACCGTCCTTGCCCGTTCGATATCACCAAGTAACTTGCCACCTAACGCGCACGGTATCATTTCATCAAGAAACCAGTAATAGAGATAACCTGGTTTCGCACTGCTTGTATAGTACAGAACATACAAATAAGCCAAAATGGTACAAAAACCTATAATAAAACCTTGAAATATCATCAGCACGCCAAGATTTTTGTCAATGATCTGATCCGTTGACCTCCTTGCAGGTCTTTTCATGACGTCGGGGTCTACGGCGTCGACGGCCAAAGCTAATGCCGGTAACCCGTCTGTTGCGATGTTTATCCATAATATTTGGATAGGAAATAACGGTAAAGGGAGATTGAATATTGACGAAAAAAACATCGTTATAATCTCTCCTGCATTACACGAAAGCAGATAGTGGATGGACTTTTTTATGTTATCATAAATACCTCTTCCCTCTTCAACGGCTGCAACGATTGATGCAAAGTTGTCATCTGTTATGACCATATCAGACGCCTCTTTTGTGACATCGGTACCGGTGATACCCATAGACACACCGATGCTTGCTTCTTTTACGGCAGGGGCATCGTTTACTCCATCACCAGTCATGGCTACGACGGCGCCTTGATTCTTCCATGACTTCACAATCCTAAGCTTGTGCTCAGCGGAGACTCGCGCATATACGGCTATCTTTGATACCTCCTTTTCTAATTCATCATCTGAAAGTGTGTCCAACTCTACCCCGTCGACAGCCTTCAAATTGTTATCAAGGAATCCAAGCTCTTTCCCAATCGCGCGTGCTGTGTTTTTATGATCTCCTGTAATCATAACCGTCGTTATACCTGCCTTGTGGCAAGTGGCAACGGCATCCTTTACCTCTGGCCTTGGCGGGTCCATCATGGCCAATAGTCCGGCAAATATCATATCCTTTTCTATATCAACAGTGACCGGATTGATAATTTCGTGGTCGAGTGGTTTGAATGCTACACCAAGAACACGCAAGGCATCACTTGCCATCTTGTTATTTTCGTTCAAAATAGCCTGCATATCGTTTTTCGTCAAATCTCTTTATCGATCCTTCACTATAGATCTTTGTGCAGTCATTCAGGATGATATCGGGAGCGCCTTTTTCACAAACGAGCAAAGCAGGGGGCTACCTCTGACAGTGGACATCTTCTTTCTTTCAGAATCAAAGGGAATCTCAAAAGCAAGTGTGAAATCTTTTTCTAATACTTCCTTCCATATACCGGCCTTAGCGGCAGCGCTCAGGATGGCGCCTTCCGTAGGGTCGCCAATGATCTTCCAGGTGTTATGAGGGTGTTGTTTAAGGTATGCGTTATTGCACAGCACTCCTATTTCCAAGACCTTCTTTAATGAGTGTTGTTCGATTTCGGAAAGTGGCATGGCATTAATAGAGAAGCTCTCCCACAGGGGTATAACCCGTTCCCGTGATTTCAATGGTTTTACTTCATTGGTGAATATTTTCCGGACGGTCATCTCGTTTTGGGTTAAAGTGCCTGTTTTGTCTGAGCAAATGACCGTAGCACATCCAAGGGTCTCTACTGAGGGTAGTTTTCGAATCAGCACATGTCGTTTTACCATGCGATTAACACCCAATGCCAGAGCAATGGTCACTATAGCTGGTAGTCCTTCCGGAATGGCAGCTACGGCAAGGCTCACCGATGTAAGAAATGCCTCTAAAAGTTATCCCTTCCTCCACAACTCTAAAAGAAAAACTATGGTAACAATCCCTAAACACAAATAAACCAATTTTTTCCCAAATACTTCAAGTTTACGCTGAAGGGGAGTCTCTTCCTTTCCCGCCTCCTGGATTAAACCCGCTATCTTGCCTAATTCAGTGTGCATGCCCGTCGATACTATAATACACGTCCCTTTGCCGCCGGTTACCGTGGTGCCCATAAACACCATATTCTCTCTATCCCCAATGGGTAACGAGGAATTTTGAAGTAGTTCTTGTGGATTTGCTGACTGGCGATGATTCTCCCGTAAGAGATGCCTCTTGTGTTCGTAAATTAAAAGAAGAATATAGTCTGCCATCGGCAGGAACGTAATCACCGGCTTCAAGCATGACGGTATCACCCGGTACAATGTCTCTGGAAGGGATAGAATGTATTTCGCCGTCTCGCATTACCTTTGAAAAAGGCGCCGACATTTTTTGTAAGGCTACGAGGGACTTTTCTGCGCTGATATTCCTGGACAATCCGATGATGGCATTGATTATAACAATGGCAATAATGGCTAACGCATCGACCCATTCACCCAAAAATCCGGAGACTATGGCGGCGGCTATTAATACCCAAACAATAAAATCATTAAATTGTCCCAAAAAGAGTATTAAGGGAGACACGCCTTCTTTTTCTGCCAGTTGATTGTGTCCGTATTTCCTGAGCCTATCTTCTGCCTCAACGCTATTAAGCCCAGTATTGACGTTGGTATCAAGGCTTCTTGTTACCTCATCAGTCGGCATCGTATGCCAGGGTGTTTCAGCTATTTTGTCTGTCATAACATTGTCCTCTCAACACTTTTTTTAACTATTTCATCGGTTAGGTAACTTGTAGTAACGACTTTAGTCGTCACATCTTCATATTAAGAGCCAATGTCCAAAACAGGCGACTAAAGTCGATTACTACAAACAGGTTTCAACCAGGGTGAAAGTTGCGAAAATAATCTTTAGTATAGGGGTTTGTAAAAAAAGTATACAGTACAAATATCATTGCGAGGAACGGATTAACAAATCAATCTCTTGTCTGGAACGCAAATCTTTTCTATGCTTCATACACGGGTGATTATCAAGTGTTTCATAAACATGGGCGTATTTCTGATTGTCCACATATAAATTTTTCAAGCACACGTCGAGTGGCGTTTCTGACACATTATACTTACTGACAGGTAACAAGGCACACGATTCTATGTATCCTCCGGATTAATATGGATAAATCCCTTCCTGCCTCCTGGCAACTATCCATAAGCTCCTCGTCACCAGGAAAATGTATGAGATATGTGTTTGTCCTTTCCTTCATTTTTAAAACCATCGTCTAAATGCTAACCTTTGTGCAGACGAGAGAGATAACCCCGGATTCGGTGTCCTTCCTGTGGGGATGTATTCTATAAAGCATCCTAAACGAGCGCCATAGGGATACTTTCCTTCAAAAACCTCTTCTTTTTGAAGTTGTTCCACATTCTCCGCGGTAACAGTAATAGAAAACCCGTAAAGTACCTTGTTTTCTTGAAGGTTATCAAAGGCGTTCATAACACGGTTGTATACACCCATACCACGTCTTTTATCAGTATCTTCCAAACCACCTTCAAGACTGACTACGGGAATTATATGAGATAACCTTGAAAGCCTTTTTGCAACGTCATCAGAGACCATAGTTCCATTAGTTATCAGGATAAAAAGGCTGTTATTGTGATGGATTAAAATATCTAACAGGTCCGGGTACAGCATAGGTTCTCCACCAGTAAGCACAAAAAAGAAACATCCAAGTGAACTGGCTTGTTCCAGAATACCATCCAGCATCTTTTTAGGCAACACCTTGTCTCTCTATACCTGTGCATGTAGCAATGATCGCAACTGAGATTACAATCAGAGGTAAGGCTTAAAACAAATGAGTGTGGAATGGGGTAATCAAGATGACCTTGTAAGTGAGTATTAAATTTATATTTCTTTTTTAATTTTCTGAATAAATTCCACACCATCCAAAGGTTTCTAGCGAAGATAATGCCCAGGGTAAAAAGGCCTTTTCTGAAAATGCGGAGATTGTATTTGAATCTATGAGTAGATTTTACATTATACCATTTGCCTCGAAAATTTTACAAAAGAATTTCTATATAGGATTTTGGGCTCTTAAAAGCTCGTTATAAAAAATAAAACAAATACAAAATATACTTAGC
>JAXMAC010000156.1:0-5403 GCA_046350595.1 Candidatus Brocadiaceae bacterium
CTATTGGCTCTTCACTATTCTGAGTCTTTACAAGTACTACAAATGAAATCATGCACGCTTAAACTTTAAAGCTTTCACGATTTCTTGTTTTATATTAATCGCAATTTACTGCTATCATTAGTACTTATAGCAATTTATTGTTTTCTTAACTTAACACGTATGGGTTAGGGGGTGGACAGGACATCTCCAATTGTGCCTACCACTCGTTATCTTTATTCAGTTTTCACGGTAATACTATAATATATCCGGCATCGGCCTGCCTATATAGTAACCCTGCGCATAATCCACACCATAGTCTTTGAGAATTTTAATGGTTTCCCCGCCTTCCACGAATTCTGCAACCGTCTTGATTCCCATACCCCTTGCCACGTCGACAATAGATTTGACAAAAAGGTGGTCATTCTTGCTCTCTGGTAGTTTCCTGATAAAAGAACCATCGATTTTAATATAATCAACTACCATCTCCTGCAAATATTTGAACGAGGTAAAACCAACGCCAAAATCATCCAGTGAGATACGACATCCTGTCGACCTGAGTATGCTAATAAAGGCAAGTGCCCTATCAAACTCACGTATGGCAAAGGACGATATTTTTTTCTAATCTCCACATTCATGAGTAAAAGGGCAATGCCATTGATAAGTAAGGTTACTGCGGTGTGAGGCGCCATGCGGCCGGGGGAAAATGTCCCCACAGCTTGAGGCGATTCCTTAAATATGAGTTGGTCAATACCCATATCCCAACCGGAGAAATACTCAATCAGGGTAAGCAATCCGATCAGGGCAACAACAAATGCGCTCCCATGCGCAACATATATCTTCCCGTGTTGTGATCGTTTTGTTTGTAAGAAATAGAGGGATATGCCCGTCAGGATGATAGCGATTGCCGTATTTGCCTTCATAGAGACCAGGCTGGGATGGAGGGATTTCAGGACAGAAATGTCGCCTATCCAGCCAATGAGCGCCAGAACGCCCGTAAAAAAAACGAATATACTGGCATATTCTGAAAAGCGTTCGAATGAAGAGACTAATTGTGCATGGGATTTTTTGACCATTCTTAGAATCTTTTCCGAAAAATTATTTGTCTATGATTTTCTCAGCGCGTAGAGACGCAAGATTTTGCGTCTCTACAAGAGTAAAACTCCTCAGCAACCAACCAGGCATTCGGCTACTTTTTTAGCAATCAAACGTAGGGCGAGGCTTTAGCCTTGCCACGTGCAACCCTAAAGGGTTGCACTACAACAAACTTTGAAATTCCTATGCAATCAAGTTATCCTTATTTAAATCAACCTGTCAATCTACCAGTCTCTGATAATAGTCCTTATTCAGATCCTTATATTTTTCAGGCAGTCCCTGTTTCAAGGCGTCGAGGATATCCTGTCTGAATTCTTTCGGCACTTTGTACGCCTCTTCGGAGGGTATTTCGACCTTTTCTGTAGAAGCGCCAAATTGTCCCTCCATGCCCTTCCCGCGGAACGGCATGGGCATCGGCATGGGTATGCCGCCGCCCTTCATTCCTTGCTCAATATGTTCTTTTGCCATACCCATGCCCTTTTTTGCCTCGGCAAGGCGGTAGAGTGATTCCCGTTCGTCTAAAACAGCGCCAGGCGCATTGCCCTTTTCCAATTTCTGCTTTGCCCCCCCCATAGACTTTGACGCCATGTCGAGTTCCCTGTTTGCCTTCCTGTCCATAAATGGGTTTTGCCGGGAAAGTTCGTCGGCCATATCCGTGGTTTTATTAGTCTCTTCCTGGAGTTCCTGTTGCTTTTTCGCATATTGCTGCAAGGCTTCCTGCTCTTCCTGCGTCATACCAGCCGTCTGCTGGCTTTCGAGAAACTGCATCATGGACTCGAGGTCTTTAACAATCTGTTGATTGAGTTGGGTAGCATCCTCAACCTTGTCCGGCACCTCACGGTCTTTTTTAGATACGTCTTCTTTTTTAGCCATCCTTTTTTGCTCCAGGGAGCGCTGCATACGATTGTTCCACTGATTTAAGTTGCGCAGTAATTCTTTCGCCAGACTCATTGACTCCTTTACATCCCACCCCTTCAGCATCTCTTCCAGATGAGCGAGTGTCTCTTCTGCCTGCGGGAGTTCCCGTGACATGTAGAGCAAGTCCCTCTGCATCGGATTTTTGTTGATTTCCCTGTTCAGTTCTGCATTTTTCCTTGCCGTTTCTGTAATGTCTTCGAAATCTTCCCGCCCCTGGGCAGATTCCGGTTCTTCCTCGCCGCCAAACAATTCACTGAAACGGTCTACCGGCAGTCCCCCTTGCTCAGATATACGTTTTAAATCACGATTCACCTGGAGGTATTTTTGTAACAATTCGTTTTTTGCCAGTATATCCTTTGCGCCGGAAATATCCTTTTTGATGCCCTCGACCCGCTCTCCCTGTTTTTCAAAGAACGACTTAAAGGCCTCGTTGGTTGAATCTGCGGTACGTTTCTGGGCTTCCTTTTTCAGTTTTTCGGTATTTTCCGTAAGTTCTCTCTCCTGGTTTTCCAGTTCCGATATCTTATTCATCAACTTGTCCATGTCTTTGAGCATGTTGTCATAGGATGAATCGGAAAACTTTTCCGCAGAAGACTTCATCTGGTTCATCATGGACTGCAATGCGCTGAGCAGTTTCTGCGCCGCCTGGAGGGCGGCTTCCATGTCGCCTTTTTCGAAGGCTTCCTTCATGGCGTTCATCTCCTTCATGATGTCGTTCTGCTCAATATTCTTCAGGGCGTCTGCATTTAAAAATTCATCCATGTGCTCAGACTGCGCCATCTTCATGAGCTTCTCCATCATTTGCTGAATGGCGTCCTCTACCCGCTTGAGTTCGGCAAGCACCTTCTCGTTGAGTTGGGCATCCTCGCCCTGACGTAATTTTTCAAGCAACTTTTCGATGTTTTGCTGTGATTGGATGAGATTTTTCCCCGTATCAAGGACGTCGTCGAGCTTTTGTTTCTGAATCAAATCGTTCAGAAATATAATGATATTTTCAACCTCAACAACCTCTTCATCCTGAACTTTCTGCAATTCTTTTAAGACGGGAAATGGAATGTTATTATCTGCTATGTTTACGGTGAAATCCCGCACGGCATTCCGCTTCTTATCGGTAACGTCCCGGAACTTGTTTTTCAGGTTTTCCAGTGAGTAGTAGATGCTGTAATTCGCCATGGTATCTTCCTGCATGCCCACCAGGATATCGGTAAACAGGCGGATAATCCCATCAACACGTCCGTAAATAGCCTCCTGGGTCATCGCCAGATAATCTTTCGACGCACACTTTTCATCATCAACCCTTTTCGTTAAATCATCCGATAACATCAGGAGCATTTCATGGAGGAGTTCCTCCTGCAGTTGAATCAATTCCAGGTGTTTTTTCTTTGAACTATATACCTCAAGATAGTATGTTTTGGAAGCGCTTACCTTCGGGCCTGATATCGTGTCGTTGTCCTTTATTTCTATATGGTATGCAATTTTATCATCCGGCTGGAGGCCCAACTCGTTTAAAGACCATCCATACGTCCCGCTATACTGATTCTGTTTTTTACTCAATGTCATGAGCGTCCTGACCTTCTTTTCATTCCCCTGCTCAAAAACGAGGGCAATTTCTCCAATACCAAAATCGTCTTTTGCCGTATAGTTAAGCTCAACCGTATCCTTTTCATGCACCGTCATATCCTTTGCCGGGGCATTGATAATTATCTCGGGATACTGGTCTGTATCGGGTTGAATGGTATGAGGAGTAGTGTCCTTAAAAGTCCTTCCCTGCAGGTCTACCGTTTCAAACACATACGTTCCACCTTCAAGCGCCGATAGGGCGCCTTTCATGGTTTTGCCGTTTTCCAGCGTAAAAGGAATTCTGGTTGAATCGTTCAGGATAATCCCGGCGGACGACAGTGTATGGTCGCTCATGGCAGTTATCTGCACCTCGCTCCCCTTTAATGCCTTAATGTCACCATTGGTATTATATACCGTTCTTGATTGCAACCCCGAATAGAGCGGGTATCGGTAAGTAATCGTGATGTCCCCAATAAGAGGACCGCCAGCCATACCTCCCCTTTCACCCATACCTTTTTCGTAGCTCAGGCAGCTCAGGAAGAGCGGTAAATTTTCGTGGAGAAATGAACGATTGAATGCGCACATCATACCAAAGGCACATACGGAGATGATCAGGATCGCATAACTTAATCGGGAAAACCTTTTGTCTACGACGGCGTTAAGGTCGAGATACCTGAGTTTGTCCGCCGTATTTTGCACCAGCAGGGAGATCATTTCCTGTGAATAGTTTGAAGGCTTCACACGGGCAGTATCCCTCGTCAATTGGATGGAGTTGATGACATCATTATTTAATGACGGAAACTCCTGTTCGACAAGGAGGGCAATTTTTTCTCTATTTATCGTGAGGAGGGGGAATACCAGGCTCTTTAAAAAGATGAAGGATAATAAAATGAGGCTGCCGATAAAAAAAAGAATAAGACCAACGGGAAATCGCGAGAAGGCATGAATACCCACTGCGCCTAAAATAGCCAGAAGAAGGCTTGCGGCAAACAACAAGGCAACGCCCCCCCACAATCTGTTTATAACAACGCTTTTATAGACGGTTTTTAACGATGATTGTATGACATGCCGGCTATCGGGAGACTTGACGTCCCTGAAATTCATAAGCATTATACAATCAACGACATTGCCAGTAGTTTGTTGTAATTTTGAAAAAAGTTCTTGTATCTTCATAGATGAGATTTTATCGAAGGGAAGCGCGTAATTCTTTTAAACCTCATTAACTTTAAACTAGTCCCCCTTAACAAAGGGGGAGACAGGGGGTTGTTGTTTTTCAGGGCTTTTCTAAGGGAGATTTTATGCCACCCTGAAACCCGCATAAATAAATTGAAAATCCTATACAATCAAGTTTAAGGTTATGCCCTAAGACAATATTTGTCAAACAAATTCTAACTTTATATCCTTTATCGACTTGATTACCTTGTAAATATCGGTAATTAAGGCTTTTATATGTATTGCTTGAAATGCTCATGTCGTACTTATGTCGTACCTTGTTCATTGCGCTACAGCCTTTAATATATTCTGGCCTGTGTTTAATACATAATTCGTTAATGCCTGAATAGCCCTTTGTTTGCTGTCAAGTCCTGTATGTGAGTATCTTTGTAACATGCCTAAACTGCTATGACCCGTCATACCTTGAACCACTACAGCACCGACACCAAGTTCACTCTGTAATAGACTTGAAAAGGTATGTCTCAGGTTATGGAAGGTAAAGCCTTGAATGCCCAAACCCTTAAACAATGTGCTGAAATGGGTACTGTATTCTGTAACAACCGATTTGTTTATTTCTCTGGTCTCGAATACCCCTTCACCATCGTTTAAGCCTTTATACTTCAATAGTTCATCTGCAAGGTA
>JAXMAC010000157.1:0-5279 GCA_046350595.1 Candidatus Brocadiaceae bacterium
ACCAGTTGCGTGAGATAAAAGACCTGAAGACTGAAGGGTTCATTACTGAAGAAGACTACAACGAAAAGAAGAAGGCGCTGCTGGATCAGTTTTAATAAAGACCGATTAGGAATGACCTTGCCGTGAGTTTGATTGGACAACAAATGCGTGTGTTTTTCACACCGTATCTTTGCAATAAAGCATCTTGTTATGAAATTCTCTGTCTTGTATAAACCGATGAAAACTGATCGTAAGCCACTTCTTTAACCTGTCGAATCCGTTGTTCCGTAGCGTTTATCTCCGGACCATAAGCAGGCAAAGGATGCACATGCATTTTGCAGAAAGGAAGAATTCCATGAACACCTTTACCGACCTGATTCTCCTTATTGGCACAAACCCATTGCCGAATTTTATAGTGGCGGAGTATTTTTTGAAAAACAATAATGCCTTGCAACGGATATGGTTTGTATATTCGGAAGAAACTGGAAAACAGGCAAGTACAAAAAAACAGGCGGATAATCTGGAAGATATTTTAAAAAAAATATACAGTAACACAATATCTTTTACCCTGAATGGGGTTGCTCTTTCGGATGTGAGTAATGCAAAGGTGATTAAGGAAAACACTGATGAAAAACTAATTGGTAGATTGCCTCATGGCGCTCATGTACATTTAAATTACACTGGTGGGACAAAGGCGATGGGGACGCATGTGTACCGGACCCTTGAACAAGATAGTACAAAAAATCTTATTAGGTCGTATTCTTATTTGGATGGGAGAAATTTCCAAATTGTAAACGATGAAGGGCTAATTATCGCTACGGATTTACGCAAAGAGGTTTCTATTTCCTTTATTAAACTTATCAATCTTCACGGGTTTAAACGAAAGAATGAACCTTCCGATAGCCTATTCAATAGTGCTGTGACAATATTCAGGCGGACGATTGAACAAAGCCAATTAGATGGGTATTTTCAGGCAGATGGCGGTTATGATCGGACATTATTTGAAAACAATGATGGGTATGGCGATTTAGCAAAAAAGAAAACCGCACTGAAAGATAATCTTAAGACCCATCTTGCAAAGGGAATATTCCTAGAGGTTGTTCAAGCCATGCCGGGGGAGTATCAACTATTTGATAAGAGTGGGAATTTTGTTGAACCTTCAAGCAATAAAAAGTGTGAATATGCTATCGAATTTCTTGATGGAAAGTGGTTTGAAGAGTATGTCTATGCTGCTCTGAAAAATACACTTTTATTGTCAAACGTTGTAATAGATAAAAACTGGGTGATAGATAAAACGGGTTGGACTACTGATTTTGAGATGGATGTGACTTTGTTGAATGGTTATCAGCTTATTGGTATCTCATGCACAACCTCTGATAAGACACATGTATGTAAAAGCAAGGGGTTTGAAATCATACTCCGGACCCGGCAGATAGGCGGTGATGAAGCAAAGGCAGTTCTCATTACCAGATTGTGTGACGAACAAAAAAGAAGATTGCAGGACGTGCTGGAATTGAATACGGGTGCGACATCAGGCAACATATTAGTCCTCGGTAAGAATGACCTGAAAGAGGAACTGCTGAAACAAGCAATAAAAAACTTTATCCAGCAAGATTAAATCAGCACAAGGAGAAATTGGAATGAACATCCACGCCGTTTTTATTGACACCGTTTCTATTCAGAGATATGTCTTCGGGAGCAATAAGCTCAAGGAAAATCTAGGAGGTTCTTACCTCATTGAAGAGGTCTATGAATCGTATTTACGGCAGGTAGTTAAAGGAATCTTTCCCTCCGGAGGATATGATACAACCTTTCTTGGGTGGAGAGAAAACCCTAAAGTAATTTTGATCGAAAGGTCAGATATAGCGTTTGAAATCGGGTATATCGGAGGTGGTAATGCCCTGTTGCTTTTTAAGGATAAAACAAAAGTAAAAACCTTTGTTAAAGAATGGACGAAGATTCTTCTGCTAGAGACGCCGGGAATAGTAACGGCAGTTGCCTGCGATGCGTTTGATCTGGGTAAATTTCAATCAGAAAATGATAGGCTGTTCAAGAAACTGCAAGAACACAAGCGCCGGTTCATACCACAAACGATTATTCCCCGTCATGGCATCACGGCAGAGTGTTCTCACACCGGATATTCAATGGATGTTTGGAATGATGAGGAAAGCAAGGATGAGCATGGTTATGTCTCAAGCGTAGCGTATACAAAAATCTGCGCTTCCCAGGAAGCAAACAAAAAGCTTAATGGTAAATTTTCTCAAGAACTTGGCAGCTCTTACGGTTTTACAGATCAGTTAGACAATCTGGGACAGCAAAAGGGTGAGGATAGCCACATTGCTATTGTCCATATAGATGGCAACGGCATGGGTGAACGCTTCAGGAAGGCCTCAAGCCTGGAAACAATCAGAAGTTTATCCACTTCTGTAAAAAACGCGACGGAAGAAAGCCTCCGATCACTTCTCAAAGAAATTACCTCCAAATTTGATGATATTCAGAATGCCCTCGGTTTTGATACACCAGAGAAAAAACTACGCTTCCCAAAGGCTAAAAATAAAGGAGAATGGCACATTCCCTTACGTCCTATTATCATCGGTGGGGATGATATTACCTTTGTGTGCGATGGAAGGCTTGGTGTCTATTTTGCAAAGATATTTTTGGAAGCCTTCGAAAAACTGGAAGTCCGTGACGGTAAAAAGTTATCAGCCTGTGCTGGAATTGCCATTACAAAGACGAAGTATCCTTTTTATCGCGGCTATGAGCTTGCTGAACAATTATGTAAAAATGCGAAGAAACGGCGGAAGAACGAAGGTAAGAATGAAGGCTCCTGGCTGGATTATCACATCGCTTACAGCGGCTTTTCGGGTACACTGGACGATATCCGTGATTTACATTATGAGGCAATACAAGGCACATTGATTTATGGACCTTATAAGTTAGGTAAGGATGATAAATTGTGCTTTGATACCCTGATTGAAAATATTAAGACAATAAAAAATAAATTTCCACGGACAAAGGTGAAAGAGCTTCGGCAAGTGCTAACATTGGGTAAAGAAGTTACGAAGAGGTTTATGGCTGAGTTAACTGCACGTGGATTAAAACTCGAAATAATCAATAGCGACAGCCTTTTTGAGAACAGAAAGACCCCTTACTTTGATATGATTGAGTTAATGGAATATTATCCGTCTTTTGAGCTTACCGATAATAAAAAGGAGGTGAAGCATGACAGAGTGCACAATTGAACTGGAACTCCTCTCTGACACATTGATCAATTCAGGCGAGGGTTTCGGGGCAATTATTGACTCGGATATTGTTTTTGATGACATAGGTATTCCTTATATCCCGGCAAAACGTATTAAAGGCTGCTTGCGGGATGCCGCAAGAGAGGCATGTGTAATGCTGGATAGTGCAGGGATAGACAAAAAAGCGATGAACAGGGAAAATGAATACGTTATTATTGAAACGGCCTTTGGCAAGTCGGGTGATAAAGAATCGGCTCCTGTGTTTTTTTCAAATCTTATGATCAAGGAGTACGAGACTAATCAATTGTGGTTAAAATACCTCGCTAAAACACATAAGGTTCTTTCAAGAGACTCAATTATTTCTACATTTACGACTATACGGCAGCAAACAGCCATTGATGACGATGGTGTGGCTGATCCACATTCTCTCAGAACCATTCGGGTATTGGAAAAAAGGCTCTGCTTTAACGGTACAGTCCGGATTTTTACGGATGACCCGGACATTATAAAGATTCTTGCCCTTGGTTGCCTTAATCTGCGGCATATCGGTACAAAGCGGAATCGCGGTTTTGGCGAGGTTGCGTGTAAATTGTATGAAGGAAATACTGAAGTCCATATTTTACATGAACTGGAGGCGTTATGTACAAAATAACATACAGGATTACAACCCTTTCCCCTGTCCTCTTTGCCATGAACGTGGGTGATACCAACATGGTCTCCACGCGTGAATACATACCAGGAAGTGTAATTATGGGACTCTTTGCAGGCAGATTCATCCAGAAAAACAACCTTTATGACAAAGCACATGAAGAGGGTAAGTTTTATGATTGGTTTCTAAAGGGCGATGTGAAATTTACCAACGCTAATATTGTTTTCAGGGATGACAGAGGAGTGTACAAAAGATACCACCCGGTTCCACTGTCAATGCAGCACGAAAAAGGTAACGATAACAAAGTATATGATTTGCTATTTGCTGACGATGAAGATTCTGATAAACAAACGGTCTACAAGGAAGGTTTTGGAAGAATAAATGGAAAACTTCTGTATCGGCAACCGATAAAGAAATCACTTAATTTTCACCACCAGCGTGATTCCGCAAAGGGTACCGTTAAGGAGATATTCAATTATGAATCTATTGATGCATGCCAGACATTTGAAGGAGATATTCTTGGTGGCGAAAAGGATTTATTAAAACAGGTTATGAGCTTATTTAATAAAAATGATGAAGTGTATATCGGCAGATCAAGGAATGCCCAATATGGGAAGGTTAGGTTTGAGTTCGTCTCAGAAGAAGCGGAGGGCTTCGCCTCAGAAATAGAAGGATTAACAGTTAAAAGTGGGCCGTTATCGCTTACTCTGCTTTCAAACACCATTATCCACAATGAAAATGGGTTTTCCACCACGGAGATACCCGTGCTGGTGGAGGCACTGAAAGGGAAACTGGGCAAGGGCGTTACCATTAAAAAAGCTTTTGTAAGGACAGACGAGGTGGAGAATTTTGTATCCGTGTGGCGGCTTCGTAAACCTTCCGAAGTCTGTTTCATGGCAGGTTCATGTTTCCTGCTGGAAGGTGTTGGAGATACCTCAAGACTGAACGATCTCCAAAAAAATGGCATCGGAGAACGGCGGGGGGAGGGTTTGGGCAGGATTGCATTTGGTTGGCAAGAAAATTACGAATTTGATTGGAAAGATATTAAAGAAAAAGACCCTGAAAGGCCAACTATTGCGGCTCCCCCCAGAACACAGGAAACTGTTCAAACTGTTGCCAGGGATTTTATCAGAAAAAAGACGGAATTGAATGCATTGAACAAAGTTAAAGATTTTGTTCATGATGACCAGAAAAATAAAGGGCTCCCAACAAAATCGCTGATAGGAAGGCTTGAGGCTATGGTAATCACAATGGACAGAAGTGAATTTCTTACGGCCTTAAAGGATTTAAGAGATACCGCAAAGAAAAAGCTGGAGGGTTGCAAAGATAAGAATGGTAAGGAAACGCTTTTTGGGTATTTGGAAAGAGAGGAAATCAAGGCTGTTGAGATATTACGCCATAGCGATATG
>JAXMAC010000158.1:0-5279 GCA_046350595.1 Candidatus Brocadiaceae bacterium
ATTGTTTAGTGGAAAGGCGCGCATGGCCACTACATCAATGTTGAAAGTCCCTGGCATGGACAAGTATAGATAACCCAGCAGGTCTTCTGTACTTGTCCATGCCACCCATACAACGTTAAAATCTATGAGCGCAAAATTAGGCATAGGCACGGTTCAATTTGGACTTGATTATGGAATATCAAACAAAGAAGGAAAAACGACGCCCGAAGAGGTTGAGGAGATTTTACATGTTGCATCGGAAAACAGAATACGTTTTATTGACACGGCCGCCCTTTACGGTTCAAGTGAAGAAGTCCTGGGCAAATCGTTACCATTAGACCATAAATTCGACGTCATTACAAAAACAGCAAAATTTACGAAGGATTTTATTAATTCAGACGATGTTCAATTATTGGAAGATACTTTTTACCGTTCTTTACAAAAATTAAGACAACCTTCTCTTTATGGCTTATTAATACACGATGCCCAGGATTTGTTAAAAAAAGACGGCCGGCTTCTCATGGAAAAAATGGTGAATCTCAAACGTCAGGGATTGGTAAAAAAAATTGGCGTTTCTATTTATACGGGGCAGCATATAGACCAGATACTCAACAACTATCGTATAGACATGATACAACTTCCCATAAATATATTCGACCAGCGTTTGCTCTTCAGCGGTCATATATCAAAACTAAAAAAATATGAGATTGAAATTCATGCGCGTTCGTTATTTTTACAGGGATTATTACTTATGGACATCGGATGTATTCCCCCTTGTTTTGATACCATACGGAACCATTTAAAAAACTATCACATATTTTTGCACACAGAAGGAATCTCTCCCCTTCAGGCTGCGATAGGTTTTGTCATGGGACTGGACGAAATAGATGCGGCAATTTGCGGAATCAATAATCACCACCAGCTCCAGGAAATCTGTGCAGTTACAAAACCCCTGAGAGGGGTAAAATTTGATGATTTTGCTGTTTTTGACGAGTCTATAGTAAATCCTTCAAAATGGGTAAATTAATTTTGAAACAATTTTTTCTGTCACTAAGTTTTTGTACCTCGCTGGCTTTGTGGCAAAACCGGAATTTCTAAAATTTATATGATACTAGCAATACTTCAGGCACGTGTTTCTTCAACGCGGCTACCGGGCAAGGTGCTAAAACCAATACTTGATAAACCCATGATGTTAAGACAGATTGAGCGTATAAAGCGCGCAACATTAATTGATTATCTGATCATTGCAACGAGTACTGATATTACCGACAACCCCATTGAACGTTTATGCAAAGAAAATGACTTGCCTTTTTTTCGGGGCAGCCTTAAGGATGTGCTCGATAGATTTTATCAGGCATCCATGATCTATCATCCAGATCACATAATCCGATTAACAGGAGACTGCCCGCTTGCCGATCCGGAGTTAATTGATACTATAGTTGCTTTTCACAGGAAAAACAATTTTGATTACACCAGTAATACGATTGAACAAACGTATCCCGATGGCCTGGATGTCGAGGTATTTCGGTTTTCCTGTCTGTGCGATGCATGGAAGGAGGCGGTATTGCCATCCCAGAGGGAACACGTAACGCCCTTTATATACCAACATCCTGAGCGTTTTCGGATTGGAAGTTTTAAGAACACTATTGATCTGTCGGCTTTACGATGGACGGTCGATGAATCCCTGGATTTTGAGTTAGTAACAAAAATCTATGAAACCCTTTATCCCGGAAAACCTGATTTTTCCACGAAAGATATTTTAGGGTTTTTAGAAGGTCACCAGGAATTAAAAACATATAATACACATTATATACGCAACGCAGGATACCAGAAGTCGTTGCGGGAAGATGCGCTTGTTCTTGAGAAAAGAGAAAATAATTAAGTCTTTTGTCACTGATTTAATTATCCACGATTGAACACAAAAATTTGATCGGTTTTTTTGATACAGGCAGATTGGTTCTCTTATTTTACTTACTTAAATAATGAATGGATTAACTATGTCCGAACGTTATCGGATCTCAGAAGAAACACTGAAAAGGGCACAGAAAACTATCCCCCTTGGCTCTCAGACATTCAGTAAAAGCAAGACTCAGTATCCTTACGGCGTTTCTCCTTATTTTATTACACGGGGACAGGGAAGCCGTGTGTGGGACGTTGATGGAAACGAGTACATAGACTTCGTAAACTCCCTCGCTGCCGTTACCCTGGGTTATAATGACCCCGATGTAACGAATGCCGTCAAAGCACAACTTGAACAAGGTGTAATCTTTACCCTCCCCCATCCTATTGAGATAGAGGTTGCAGAAAAAATTGCAGAGATGGTACCATGCGCCGAGATGGTGCGATTTGGCAAAAATGGTTCTGATGTAACCTCGGGAGCAATCAGACTTGCGCGTGCCTATACCCAAAGGGACCATATTGCCGTCTGTGGTTATCACGGCTGGCAGGACTGGTATATTGGTTCTACTTCACGAAATCGTGGAGTACCCAGAACTGTACAGGATTTAACCCATTCTTTTCAGTACAATAATATGAAATCCCTGCACGGAATTTTTCAACAATGGCCTGGGCAGATTGCTGCGGTGATCATAGAGCCTATGAACATTAAAGAACCGGAAAGGAATTTTTTGAGAGAAGTCAGGGAGTTATCTCACAAAAATGGGACTGTATTCATCATGGATGAAATCATCACGGGATTCCGCTATGCAAACGGCGGCGCACAGGAATATTTTGGAGTAATTCCCGACCTTGCAACCTTTGGCAAGGGACTGGCAAATGGGTATCCCGTATCGGCAATCGCGGGTAAAGCAGAGATTATGAAATTAATGGAAGATGTGTTTTTTTCATTTACCTTTGGCGGTGAAACGCTATCCCTTGCGGCAGCCCTTGCAACTATGACAAAGCTCCAGAAAGAACCTGTCGTAAAAACCATCTGGGCACAAGGACAAAAAATAGTTGAAGGAACGAAATCACTTATTGAAAAATATGGGTTGGGCAGTACATTATCAGTCGGTGGAAAGCCCTGTTGGTCTTTTTTAATATTCAAAGATACGGATAATTACTCCCAATGGGAACTAAAAACACTCTTTTTGCAAGAAATCTTCGCGCGGGGTATCCTTACTCTTGGAAGTCACAATATGACGTATGCCCATTCTGACAACGACATTTCACAACTTTTAACGGCGTATAATGAAGTATTTTCAATCATAAAAGATGTTCTGATAAAAAATAATTTGAGTAGCGTGTTACAAACACAGCCGTTGGCACCTTTATTTAAAATTCGGTAATAAGTATATTTAATGAATTGTAATACTGTATATTTCCGTGTTGATTCATCAATCAAAATGGGCACCGGCCACCTCATGCGCTGCCTCACCCTTGCAGAGGCGCTACGTGAGAAAAAAGCAACTGTGTCTTTCATCTGTCGTGAACTACTGGGTAATATTTGTGATTTTATTGAAAAACAGGGTTTTAAAACTTACCGGTTACCTTTTATACAAGCTCAGCATACAAACGACAAACAAAGTTCAGAACATACACGATGGTTAGGTATTAGTTGGGAAGAAGATGCAGAACAGACCGAGGCCATTATGGTTAAAGAGGGTAAAGCAATTGACTGGTTGATCATTGACCACTATGCCCTGGATAAACGATGGGAATCCTTTTTAAGACCCTTCGTAAAAAAAATCATGGTCATTGATGACTTAGCAGACCGCCCTCACGATTGTGATTTACTTTTAGACCAAAATCTTTATGAAAATATAGAAATTCGCTATAATGATATGGTTCCGAATCATTGTCAGAAACTGCTAGGACCAAAATATGCCCTCTTGCGTCCAGAATTCAAAGAGGCAAGAAAAAATTTGAAACAACGAGATGGTATGGTAAAACGCATTCTTGTTTTTTTTGGTGGAAGCGACCCAACGAATGAAACTACAAAAGCTTTAGAAGCTATACATTTGCTTAATTTGTCGGATATTACTATTGATGTAGTTGTTGGCGTTGCCAATCCACATAAAGAACAAATTAAACAACTTTGCGCTACCATGCCAAAGATAAGTTTTTATTGTCAGGTAGACAATATTGCCCAATTGATGGCAAATGCAGATTTGGCGATTGGTGCGGGTGGTACTGTTACATGGGAACGATGTTGTTTAGGATTGCCGAGTCTTGTCATAGCCATTGCTGAGAATCAAATAGACATAATAGAGAACCTTGCCCAGCATGGAAGCATTATAAATCTTGGCTGGTATGTAAGGATTAAAGAAAGTGATATAAGCGCTTCTGTGGAAAATATTCTGGAAAACCCTAATAGAATTAGGCAGATGCGCCTCAAAGGCATGAGGTTAGTAGATGCAGATGGGACAAACAGGGTTACAGAAACATTAAAAGAGATTGATACCAAATGAGGATACTTTTTTTGGGAGGCAATTTAGTTTTTGAACTTGCAGAATGGCTAAAGGACCAGGGTGATGATGTCGTGTATACAGAACAAAAAGTTGACTTGATTATAGTTAAAGAGCATAAGCCGGATATAATTATCAGTTATAACTATAGATATTTACTGCCACCCGAAATTATTGAATATCCTGGATACGGTTGTATAAATCTTCACGTTTCCTTGTTACCATGGAATCGTGGCGCTTATCCGAATGTATGGAGTTTTCTTGAGGACACCCCCAAAGGTGTAACCATCCATTATATTGATGAGGGAATAGATACCGGAAATATTATTATACAAAAGGAAGTATTTTTAGATGAAAACAAAGAAACCTTAAAAAGCTCCTACGAAGTCTTGCACAGAGAGATTCAGGTATTGTTCAAAGAGAACTGGTACAAAATTAAAAATAATGAGCTAAATTCAAGTCCTCAAGTCGGAAGGGGGAGTATCCACTTTAAAAAGGAATTCGTCATATTCGAATCATTCCTGTGGAAAGGCTGGGATACTCCAGTCTGGCAGTTTAAGGAAGAATATAACAAATGTAGACTTAAAGCTCAGGCCTGAATCTTACACTTGTGCAAGATTCGGGTATTAAATTGAAAGCCTTAGAAGTGTACCGGTCTGAAATACGCAAATAGCCTCATTCTTATTCTATAGAAGCCGTGGAACATTTAGCGCTCTGGCATGGTGCAAGTGTTGGTGTGGATACAGCCAAGGCATTTGTTCTGGGAAGAAATATAATTATAAAAGGCAGGTAATGTGACGATTAAGATTGGACATAAAATTATTGGAACAAACTATCCACCGTTTATCGTTGCGGAGATGTCCGGCAACCATAATCAATCTTTAGAAAGAGCAT
>JAXMAC010000159.1:0-5199 GCA_046350595.1 Candidatus Brocadiaceae bacterium
AACCAACAATAAATTAGGCCTTCAGCTACTTTTTAACAGTGTAGTGGCAAGGCGCGCCTTGCCACTACATGATCATTTGAAATTCCTACTTCACCCTTCCGACTTGTTCGGGTTATGTAGTATTTGTGCTAAAACTGTGATATCATATTAATTTAGAAAAAAGTATACCTACAAATGTCATTGCGAGGAACGGAGTGGCGAAGCAATCTCTTGTATTGAAAAGACTTGAATTTGTTTTAAAAGTTTTGCTATTATGATTCATATTTATGAGCAAATCATTATTTTTCACCGATAGTACACTTTCCCTCTTCATACGGGGACTTGTCCTGTCCTCTTTTATGAAAGGCTGCATTCTCATGGACGATGCAAAGGCAAAAGAACATAATACACCACCAACATCCCGCTCAGATTCAAAGATACTTTACAAGGGGAAACCTAACCGCCTTATCAATGAAAAAAGCCCTTATCTCCAGCAGCATGCCTATAACCCCGTAGATTGGTATCCCTGGGGAGAAGAAGCATTTCAGAAGGCAATGAGGGAAAACAAGCCTATCTTCCTTTCTATTGGTTACTCAACTTGCCACTGGTGTCACGTCATGGAACATGAATCGTTCGAGGATGAAGAAGTGGCGAAACTATTAAATGAAAATTTTGTATCTATTAAAGTAGACAGAGAAGAACGTCCGGATATAGATACTATTTACATGGCCGTATGCCAGGCTATGACGAATAGCGGAGGCTGGCCTCTTAATTTATTCCTGACGCCTGACAAAAAGCCTTTTTACGCAGGTACTTACTTTCCAAAAACAGAACGATTCGGAAATCCGGGGCTTATTGCCATTCTTCGGCAAATATCAAGCCTCTGGAAAACAAACAAGGAGAGCGTTATCGCATCGAGTGAACAGGTAACGCGTACCTTGCAATCCATGTCCAGTACAACACCTGGCGAGATTTTAACACGGGAGACGTTACAGAGCGCATACGAACACTTACGGGATAATTATGATTATCTCTACGGTGGATTCGGCTCATCGCCAAAATTTCCCACGCCTCATAACTACACATTTCTCCTCCGGTGGTGGAAACGAAACAAAGACCCTATGGCATTGGAAATGGTAGAAAAGTCACTCGACCGCATGGGGCATGGCGGGATATACGACCAGCTTGGCGGCGGATTCCACCGGTACTCAACGGATGAATACTGGCTGGTCCCGCACTTTGAAAAAATGCTTTATGACCAGGCATTGCTTTCCATAGCTTACATAGAGGCATTTCAGGCAACGGGTAAACCGTTTTTTGCCGATATAGGGCGGGGAATTTTTACCTATGTCTTGCGTGACATGACATCACCCGAAGGCGGCTTCTATTCTGCAGAGGATGCCGATAGCGAGGGTATTGAGGGTAAATTTTACGTGTGGACGCTTGATGAGGTCATGCGTATTCTGGGAGAAAAAGAGGGCAAGATATTTTGTGATTATTATGACGTCTCAAAAGAAGGTAATTTTGAGGAGAAGAATATCCTTCATATCGATAAACCCCCCGATGCATTTGCCAAACTCGAAGGATTAAAGAACGATGAACTCCAGAAACTCCTCGGCGCTGCGCGGGAAAAACTCTTTGCCGAACGGGAAAAACGCATCCATCCCCACAAGGACGATAAGATACTTACCTCGTGGAATGGCCTGATGATCGCCGCGCTGGCAAAGGGTTCACAAGCCCTGAATGAACCAAAATACGCCCAGGCAGCCATGCGTGCGGCAGAGTTCATTCTTAAGACACTGCGATCAAAAGACGGCACACTCCTGCGCCGTTATCGCCTTGGAGATGCCTCTATAACCGGATACCTGGATGATTACGCCTATTTTATCTGGAGCCTGATCGATCTCTATGAGGCCACGTTTGAAGTGAAATACCTCAAATTGGCACAGGAACTTAACAGCGATATGATAAATAATTTTCTGGATGAAAAAGGCGGCGGTTTCTTCCTCAGCGGAAAAAAGAATGAGCAACTCATTGCGCCGACAAAGGAAATCTACGACGGCGCCACCCCATCGGGAAACTCGGTTGCCTTATTGAATATTTTACGTCTTGGCCGTATGACCGGCAACGCTGATTTGGAAAAAATGGCAGAGCGCCTTATCAAAACCTTTAGCGAAACCATAAACCAGTATCCCCTGGGATATACTCAATTCCTGTGCGCCCTGGATTTTGCGCTTGGCCCCACAAAGGAGATCGTTATTGCAGGTGAGTCCGGCAAGGCTGATACCCAAAAAATACTTCATGAAATAGGAAAGCGGTTTCTGCCCGGAAAGGTACTATTATTACACCCTTTAAAAGATGCATCATCCATTGAGGAAATTGCGAAATTCACGAAAAAACAGATACCTATTAATGGAAAAGCGACTGTTTATATGTGTGAAAATTATGCATGTAAAGCGCCAACACATGATTTACAAAAGATCATACAATTACTGGAAGAACGGTAAATGGTGATTGTTTGCCCTAACCAGAACAACTTGGAACGTGGAGCGCGGGGGGTTTATCCCTATAACCGTTTGCACGAATCAAACCGTTCAAACGGTTTAAACAGTTTAAACGGTTTAAACTGTTTACGAAGCGAAGCAATCTTTCTCTCATGATTAATCTTGTTTTATTTTATACGTGTGCCGCATCAGCACTTATATGGCTTGCTTTTCTTTGTATGCCCGCACGCTGGCGTATGTCAGAACAATGGGAGGCTGAAGGCCAACCCATTCAACCTCTTTCAGTATGGCCTCGTTTATCTATTATTGTACCGGCGCGTAATGAACGTGAATCACTCCCTTTAACATTGCCTTCCTGGCTTAAACAGGATTATCCGAATTCTGAAATTATCCTCGTCGATGATCAATCGAGCGACGGTACGGCTGCATGTGCTCACATTACTGCACAACAATATAACCGTACCGTAACGGTAATCAATGGCACACCACCCCCACCGGGCTGGACGGGTAAATTGTGGGCGCTCGAACAGGGTATCCGGGCGTCATCGGGTGATTGGCTTTTATTTACCGATGCCGATATCCTTCATAATCCCGGCGTGTGGAGAGGTCTTATTGTAAAGGCATTATCAGAACGCTATGACATGGTTTCGCTCATGGCATTGCTTGATACAAAGAAATTTTGGGCACGTCTGTTAATTCCTGCATTTGTTTACTTCTTTCACATCATGTATCCCTTTGGAAAGGTAAAAGACCCACGCTCGAAAATATACGGCGCCGCCGGAGGATGTGTACTCGTTTCCCGACAGGTGCTGGACAACATTGGCGGCATTGCCGAACATCGTGGCGCCTGGATAGATGACCTTGCCCTGGCCAGGCGGGTCAAATGTGCAGGGTGGTCTCAAAGCCTCTCCCTGACAAAATCGGTGATCAGCATCCGTCCTTATCCTCACCTTCAGGACACATGGAAAATGGTGGCACGGAGCGCCTTCACACAGTTAAAGCATTCCTGGCTAACGCTTATGGGAACGGTAATTGTCATGTCAACCATGTTCATTTCTCCTGTGGCCGGAATCGGAGTATTTATATGGGGGTCCGTCTCATCAGGAACCGCCATAGCATCAATCGCGGCACTCCTCTCGATGACAATCACCTATCTACCGATGATGCGATTTTTTGGTCTGAGCAAGTGTCGGGCATTCACCCTGCCTGTTGCCGGCACACTCTATTTGGCCATGACGATATCTTCTGCAATTAACCATGTCCTGGGTAAGCGCGAATGGCGTGGGGTTCGTGCCAAAACGCGCCAGCACAATGATACAAGTAAATGAATTCCTTCTTTAACGCCTTTACTTGCAACATGATTTTCTGAGGAACACTTCACTATGGGTCTATACCTTGCACAGCTTGACGTATAAATACAATATCCATATAATTTTTTAATAAACAAAATTTCGGTATAAGTTTAGTTTTTGAAAAATTAAGCCCTGTTAAGGGCGTACTGTTTGTAGCAATGCATCGTTAAGATACGATGAGCTCCTAACGGAGCTCATGATTGATAAATTTTTATTCACAATTCAATATTCGATGTTCAATATTTATAAATACATTGAATATTTATTGAGGTTATTTATTGACTAAAATACGCCCTGGACTGATACAAATTGCCGGTATTATTGACAGTGCAGAAGCACAAATGCTTGTTGATGCAGGAGTAACATATCTGGGATTTCCTTTACGACTCGGGTACCACAAGGAAGACATTTCAGAAGAAGACGCAGAAAAAATAATTCGGTCACTCAAACCACCCCACTATGGTGTGTTAATAACGTATCTTCAGAAAGCTGAAGATATCTTAAAACTCTGCGACAAAATTGGAACTCGCCACGTCCAGCTTCACGGCGATGTATCACCGGATGAAATAGCACATTTGAGAAAAAGAGATCACACGTTATTCGTTATCAAGAGCCTTATTGTAAAAGACAATAATCTTTCTGAACTGGAAGGTCAATTGATGGCATATAGTCCAGACGTTGACGCCTTTATTACCGACACCTACGACCCGGAAACAGGCGCATGCGGCGCTACGGGAAAGACACACAACTGGGATATAACTAAGCGTCTCGTGTCTGTCTCTCCCAAACCCGTAATCCTCGCCGGTGGTCTTCGTCCTGATAACGTTCGCGAGGCAATCCTCTCTGTCCACCCTGCCGGAGTAGATGCGCACACTGGCGTGGAATCATCTGATGGCAGGAAAGACCCGTATCTTGTCAGAAGATTTGTTTCAGAGGCAAGGGAGGCATTTGCGATGATAAATTTTAATGAGCGACTTGAATAAATGGGCATTTTAAAAAAAATGGTATTAGGACGCTGATATTTTACCATTGCAAACAAAGGGCGTAGAGACGCAAAATCTTGCGTCTCTACAATATTGAATCCTATACGTTTATAGAAAGGTTATGTTGTCCCAAATATGAAAAGTGTTGCTTTGTATGATATCGATAGTAAAATTCCAAATCTAGCCCTTATGAAGTTGAGCGCTTATTATAAAAATCGAGGGTATAGAATAATTTTTTCGAAAAATATTGATTACATAAAAGCCGATAAATGTTTTGCCAGCACAATATTCCATAGAAAGAAATCTAAAGACAAAGTCATTACCCTAAAAACACTATACGGAGATAATATTGATATTGGCGGTTCAGGTATTAATTTGCAA
>JAXMAC010000160.1:0-5128 GCA_046350595.1 Candidatus Brocadiaceae bacterium
GCTTACCGGTGGAACCGTGTTGAATCAGATGGTACCCTGGAACAGGAATTTTTGAAGAAATTGGAAACTATTCTTGAGAGCAGCTAGCCATACGTGTAACAGGCTACAAAGATGAAGTATTGGTTTGTTGAAAGTAGTGAGACTGTCGGCATTGCAGATTACACAAGTTATAGGGGGGGAAAATTAACAGGCGTGGGATATTTATTAGTACGCATACTTTTTGTGGTTTTTATTTTGACACCTTTTTCATTTCGTACGTTAAAGGCTCAAACAGAACCGGAACCAACCGATAATTTTCAGTTACAGACCTACCTTACTGAAGAACAAGCCCTGGCGCTTATCTTTCCTGAGTGCGATGATATTCTGACGGATGAAATCATCCTGACCGCCGATGAAAAACAAAATCTCGAAAAAATTCTCGGCAGAAGGCTTTATGAGGATAGTTTTAAGGTATCTATAGGAAAGAGGGCGGGCGTTATTCAACGATATGCAATTATTACGGAAGAGGTGGGCAAATTTCATCCCTTTTCATTTATCGTAGGAGTTAATACGGACGGAAAGATTAGCAACGTCGCAGTGCTTGTCTACCGTGAAAGTCGTGGTGGAGAGGTTGCAAGGAAACGTTTTCTCTATCAGTTTCCCGGTAAGTCCTTCAAAAATCCTATCCGCATTAATAAAGACATCATTAATATTACCGGCGCTACCATGTCCGCACAGTATATGTGCATGGGTGTAAGGAAGGTGCTTGCCGTTATCAATGAATACTACCTGAGCGGTAAAAGAAATGTAAGTGATGTAAAATTGGTGGATTCGCGTGCTGCGATAATAAATAAGAACATGAATGAGGAACTAAAACTCCTGAAACAAACACGCATGATCATGGGAACCTTTGCGGAGGTATCCATCTACTCAAATGATGAAAGGTTGGCGGGCAAAGCAATTGACGAGGCGTTGAATGAGATGGAACGCATGGACCGAATCATGAGTAACTATAAAAGTGACAGCGAACTATCTCAAATAAACAAGATTGCCCCAAAATTGTCCACTCCCTGTGGCGCTGAACTCCTGGATGTGGTGGAACAGTCTATCTATTATAGTGAAATGAGCGGAGGCGCCTTTGATATTACGGTATCTCCAATTGTTAACCTCTGGGGATTTTTTAGCGGAAAAGAGCGTGTTCCCTCTGACAAAGAGATCGAAAAAATCCTGCCCGCCGTCTCGTACAAAAATATTGTCATCAATAAGGGTAATGATTCCAAAAAACCCGGCGCCGTTTCATTTAAAAATCCGCAGACACAGATAGACCTGGGCGCTATTGGAAAAGGCTACGCGGTAGATAAGGCGCTGGGAGTTATTAAAAAATATGGTATTGATAATGGTTGTATTAACCTCGGTGGAAATATTTATGTCCTTGGCGTTCCGCCGGACAAAAAGGGGTGGAAGATTGGTGTGCAAAATCCGCGAAAAAAGGATGAAATCATGGGTTATATGGAGCTCAAAGATGAGGCCACGGCAACATCGGGTGATTATGAGCGGTTCTTTGAGGTCAGGGGGAAGCGGTATTCACATATTATAGACCCCAGGACGGGAAGACCGGTAAGCAGCGGTACTATTGCAACAACGATAGTTGCCCCAACGGGCACGCAGGTTGACGCATTATCAACCAGTGTCTTTGTGCTGGGACCGGAAAAAGGTTTGAACCTTATAAAAAAGATTCCCGGCGCAGAGGCCATGATTGTTTATGAAAAGGACGGTAAGCTGGCGATTGATATGACGCAGGGATTCAAAGAAAAATTCACGAAAACCGGTAACTGGTAAGAAAAGAGAAACCACAGATTTCAAAAGTAGTTTATAAAGGAGTAGGCAATGTCGAACGGCTTATGGTCAATCCCAACGAGTAACAAGATTTTTTTTACCTTTTTTCTATTCATTATTGCTATCGCTGTTGGAATTGGGTTCTTGAATTATTATGAGAGGACGGGGCTTTCTCCACAGAAGACCATACGTTATTATTGCGGCGACGAGGAGGAAGTTTCAGCGCCCGTATCAGCCGAAGAAAACAAGGCAAAACTGGAGGAAGGGTTCTTTTTCCCGAAATCCTATCGTGAGCTGCTCGAAGTCACCCACAGCCATGTTTTTTCTATACCCATAGTTATATTTATCCTTTCCCGTATCCTTGCAATGACGCATACCCGGGAAGGATTAAAGATTACTATTTATGGTGTTTCATTTATGGGGATTATCCTGAATCTGTCATCCCCATGGCTCATCCGGTATGTATGTCATCATTTTGTGGTTGCATTTTCTATTTCAAACATCTGTCTTATTCTGAGCTTCGGCGCCTTTATCTTTATACCCCTCTATGAAATGTGGTTTAGAAGAGACCACGACATGCTTTCTGAATAATATCAAACCGTTCAAACCGTTCAAACGGCTCAAACGGCTTAATCGGCTTAATCGGTTTGAACGGTTTAATCGGTTTAATCGGTTTAAACCTTCGTAAATGCCTGATTTGTTTTTACTCCAGATTTGAGTGTCGTTTGTGCATGTCCTTCTCGGAACTGTTCAGCCTGGATACGAGGGAAAGGATAATTCCGTCCAGATACACGAGGCACGCCTGTTCAAAGAGGGTGCTTCGAAACTGAATAGAGCCGTCATTTTTGTAATCGGTGCTTACTTCCTGCACGGGTAATTCAATAACGACATTTGCCAGTTTTGCAAGAGGTGAATTTTTTTGAGAGGTTACGGCAACAACGGTTGCGTATGCCTTTTTAGCCAGACCGGCAATGTAGCAGGTTATATGGGTACTGCCTGAACTGCTGCACGCTATCAGCAAATCGCCTCTGTCGATATTTGGCGTTGTGGCATCCCCGACGCAATAGGCATTTATGCCGATATGCGTGAGTCTCATGGCAAAGGTGCGGGATACAAGGCCCGAACGTCCCTGGCCTGTTACAAAGACATTTTTTGCCTGGATAATTGAGGAAATAAATTGTTCATAAGGTATTTCTTCGATTTTTTCAAGTACGGAGCGGATTTCATCCAGAATAATTTGTGTGGCAGCCTTAATTCCCAGGTACTCATTTACCAACTTCAATGTACAATCCTCTCAAAATTTATTTCCCCGTTTTAAACCTGAAGGTTTGAGTTACGCTCCGGACAGATTTAGTTACTATACCAGAATGTATCTCTACCGCCTTAAAAATTTTAATTTTATCATGCCCTATCGGGTATTTCAAGAAACTGTATTCTCCTGAGTCCCCCGATTTTCTGATATTTATTTTTATTGCTCTCTGTCAAACCCTGTGTTAAAATTTTACACTTTAAGTATAACAAATATAACAAATTAGGCACAGATATTTTGAACCTGTAATTTTTTACTTTACTCTTGATAAAAAAGGAGCGTTTTCATGGGGGGGTTTCTCAGTACACTTATTAGTCTTTATGAAATTGCGTTACTTATAAGAATTGTCCTTTCATGGGTGCCGCACAATCCGTACAATCAGGCAATAAGATTTCTTTTTAAAATAACCGATCCTGTCTTAATTCCTGTACGAAAAATTATCCCGCCTTTCAAAGGTATAGATTTTTCCCCTGTTGTTGTATTCTTTGCCCTCGGTATCATTAAAAAAATGGTCGGGGGTGTGCTTTAATGGTATAGGAATTTCAATATTGTATTGTAGAGACGCAAGATTTTGCGTCTCTACCTGCGCATTTTTTAAGTCGCCGAAGGCCTGATTTGATTCATTCATTCCCCAAAAAGTTGATCGTTATGGATGTAGACGGCGTCCTGTTTAAAGGACAATTCATCCTCCACCTCTCTCGTTCTCTCGGTAGGTTGATGTATACAAAAACGGCTATCCTGTGTCTGCTTTTTAATCTGAATAAACTATCCATTCGGGAACTTCTTAGGCGGGTATATGCACAATTTAAGGGTATGTCGCTTGAGCAGCTTCGAACGGTTTATAGAAATATTGGCGTGATACATCATGCGCGGGAAACCGTAGAGTCGTTATGCAATCATGGTTATCAGGTCGTTCTTATCAGCAGCGGGGTGCCTGACATTTTTGTAAAAGACCTCGCAGTACGGTTATCGGCGCATGACGGTTATGGCGTCGAGATCTGCGCCAATGATGAAAAACTAACGGGGGAGGTATCCGGACGTTTGTCTCAGCCACAGGGAAAAAGGGAGCTTGTTGAAGAGATACTCAACAAAAACAATCTCACCTGGAAGGATGCCATTGTCCTCGTCGATGACCGCAACAATCTCGATATCATGCACAAAGCAGGTATTAATATCGGTATCAATGCCCACTATGCGGTGCGACAGCGTGCGCATTACCTGATTGACAGCGGGAATCTGGCAGAGGTGCTTGATATTCTAAATATCGAAGACGCCGATACCTATACAACCCTGTCTGCCGGCATGCGCAAGCAATTCGTTTTTTCATGGTATCAGGAAATGAGGAGGAAGGCACTCCATATTCTGATTGCGTTTGTGCCCCTATTTTCTGGTTTCTTGTACTTTCCAACTCTTGTGGCGCTTTTTTCCTTAATGCTCATTTATACGATTTCTGAGTGCCTGAGAATAAACGGATATTCATTTCCCTTCTTTGGAAAGATTACACGGTCGAGCATCCGTAGGGCAGAGGAACGGGGTTTTGCATTTGGACCGGTAACCCTCGTTTTGGGGGCAATGTTGTCTACTATATTTTTTCCCTCGCCCATTGCAAGCGCGGGTATCTGGATTGTAGCCTTTGCCGATACGGCTGCCACGCTGATAGGAAGGAAACTGGGGAAACATCGGCTTCCTTATAATAAGAAAAAGAGCCTTGAAGGCACGCTGGCAGCATTCGTTGTGGCTTTTATTTGCGGACGTGTCTATTTTCCGACATTTCCTGCTTTGCTTACGGCAAGCTTTTCCAGTATGATTGAATCATTACCCCTGAGGGCTTTGGATAATTTATTCATACCTCTTGGCACGGGGATTCTCTTATGGTGCCTTGGATATGCGTAATAGTACTATGCGGGGAATTTGAATAGTATGGTGGCGGTATAGACAACCCCATGAATCCCATACGTGTTAAGTTAAGCGGTTTTTGGGGTGGCATGGACAGTGGAGACGACC
>JAXMAC010000161.1:0-5040 GCA_046350595.1 Candidatus Brocadiaceae bacterium
ATTATATGGCTTTTTCTTCCCATCAGCTATCTCTCCATGCCCATACGATTGTTGCGACCTGTTATTCTATGTTTATTCTTGCAACAGAAATTCACAGTGTAATAACCTAAACTCATTTTACTTGATAATCTCTTAAACAAATATTTCTTCATTATCTTCTGTCTATAGAGATTTTTTGTTCAACTTCCACTGGAAGCGGTATTTCATTTTCAACCCTTATCATTTCATAAACGTTAATATTAGCGTTTAACACTTCAAAACTGACAGCGATAGAATATGGAACTTTTTCACTCAAATCACATTCCCAGCCTTTATGACCAATTACTGCAATACTTAATATTTCAGGTAATTGATATGACTTGATGATACACCAAGATTTCTGAATTGTGCTATCCTGCCTTCTTAAATCCTTTATTTTGCTCCAATCTTTTCGTTCACGTATAAACCACTTAATTGAATTCTGGTCTTCGGCTATTTCTTCAGGTTCTTCCCTACCCTTTAGGACACGATTTACAAACTGATCGTAATTTTCATTAAGTTTTGAGGACTCCCAATCAAGCCAAGTGGAAAGATAGGATTGCGTTTTTCTCCTCGTTCTTCTTGGCCTTGCCATAAAGGAAAGACTAACTTCAATAAGGATATCAAAATCCTCGCCGGGTCTACGTAATTGTTGTGGAACTTTAAGGGCATAAACATGTGCCTGTTTTGCTGATAAATCACCGGAGGCAATTAAAGTTATGCGCTTTTCTGAATTTTCGGTTGCTCTCTGCAAATCTGGAATACCATATCCATAATGACGGACATGCTTTATCTCCGGATTAGAGAAAACACTGCCGGGTAACCTTGCAGACTGAACAATTAAAGCCCTGTACAAGTTTGCAGATTCCTCTGGGTAGAGTCTTTGTAAACTCGCTGCAATGTGTGCAACCTTTGGTGCGGCATAGGAAGTTCCAACAGAATCCCTTCCCACACCATTTCCACCCCCATAAGTAGACTTTACAAGTTCAGGAGAAATCACTGTCTCGTTTGAAAGATTTGGATTAACATTTTTTTCTTTTGCAAAATCACCAGCATATTCAACAACATCAGGCTTTATCATCCCCCACAATCCTAACCCAGTTCTTGAAAACGAAGAAGGATCGTCTTTGGCTCCGAATGATTCTTTTAGGTCATTCTCAAATTTGGTAAAACAAACTGAACCTACGGTTAAGGCAAAACTACTTTGCGCAGGATTAGCAATCCGGCTGGAATTTTCGAGAAGGTATTCAGGATAATTTCTGCCTGCATTTAAATGCTCCTTTATTCCGGGTTTTAAAGAATCCCTTGACATCCTTCCAAGATTTCCAGCCGAAAGAACAAACAGGATATCGTTCTTAAACATAAGCTTATCAATGGCTGAAGCCCACTGAGACATGTGAATAACTTTACAGGGACTAAATGAATTGATGGACATATTGAATATTCTTGTCCCATTAAATCTATCAACTATATTTTCCATAAGTTTAGGAGGATATAGGTTCTCTGGCAATCTCGCTTCTTCGCTAATTGACGTTAATACTTTTGCGTTTTGGATAAAACAAGGAAGTGTATACTTACCTGATCTTGGAATTTGTGAAGGATATAAAACCGCCCCCGCTACTCTTGTTCCATGTCCACCATTGCCTGCTACATCGGCTGTACTTGTATCGTTTGGAACAAATGAAACCGATGAAGATGCATCTATGGCAGGTGCAAGTAGTCTGTGATCTTCCTGAATTCCACTGTCAACCACACATACTTTAGGGGAACTGGCTTCTGGAGGAATTAACGTTGGGTCTATATTATCACTTTCACCTGTTGAAATATCTGTAATAGTAAAAGGGTCGTGTTCAACTACTTCAAAAAGATATTGATAGTTGAGTACAATATCTTTTAGTCCTTTCCCCGATATTCTGATTCGGCAGGAGAAACTGTCATCAAAGTCAATGTATCCATCTAATAATTCTCCTCCGTATGCCCTAACAAATTCTTCAAATTCAGTTTGTCGCTTTCTGGCCATATTATCTCTTTCTATGTCCCGTTTGCCCTTTTTTTGTTTCCAACTGTCTATCTTTTGTTGGTATTTTTCATCGGTATCATCATCTTCTCTTTCAGGTTGCTGGGGAATTTTCACATAACATGCAATCCCTACATCTACAACCAATTGGTCAGCATCTTGGATTTGCCCCCATTTTGCTCTTAATTCGTCCGAAAGTATTTGCTCAATTCTCCATTGTGTGCCATCATTAATTTGCCATAGCTGAGAGGCTTTGTTTTTATACTTACCCTCTTGTTTAATAAATTTATTGATCTTCTCACGAAGAGATTTAAAATTATCGGCTGAAGCCCCTATAATAAAACCTTCTTCTCCCTCTGCAATAATTTCTATTCCAAAACTCTTTAATGATTCAACATCGAAGTCCTGAGTATCAATCTGCAAGAAAACAGGAATTACTTCAGAATCGGGTAATTCGGGAAGATTTTGATTTATACGAGTTTCAAGATTGCCCGCCCAATAACCTGATAGACGGTCTACATTAGTTAAAAGTCCGCTACCGTGCCCTTGTCTGTCATCAAGGTTTGCTTTAGTGGTTGAGTTTAATGCTTTCTTACCACCACCCTTTTTCGATCTATACAAACCATCAATTTTTCTTTTAAGTTGTAAATGCGGAAATTTTGCCATTGCCATTACTTGTTATACTTAACGTTTTCACTAAAAGCTTTTAATATGTGCTCTTTCTCAACAGTCTTTTGGTTTTGAATTACCGCAGTTTTTGCAGCGTCATTCGCCACTTTAACTACAAGGGCAGCAGAAAAGCCTTTCATTTTTGTGGCAATCTCGTCCCACTTAATGCTCTTGGAAACTTTAATAGATGATAATGTGGTTCTTAAAAGCCTAACAATTTCTTCTTTTCCCGGCTTTGGAATTTCAATAATATCATCAAACCTGCGGAATGATGCTTTATCAAGCGTACCCTCAAGGTTTGTAGTTGCTATAAGAAGGCCGGGCGCTTCGTAATCTTCAAGAAGATTTAGCAAGATATTCACTACGCGATGCATTTCTCCTACATCCTGTCCACTTGAACGTGCTTTAGCAATGAAATCAAACTCATCAAGAAGCAAAACGCATGGATAGGATTTTAAAGATTCAAATAGTTTCTTTAGGTTTGTAGCGGATTCCCCAAGATAGGAAGAGATTATTGCCTCAAACCTAACTTTCAGAAAAGGCAAACCTATATTCCACGCTATTCTTTCTGCACTCATACTTTTTCCACAACCCGGTGAACCATAAAATAAAATCTTCTGGCGTGGTTTTAACCCAAAATGAGCAAGGCGTTCTCTTGCCACATATTCCTTTTCAATTCTCTGAATTTTTGTCTCTACCAATTTAGGCAGAACCATTTCATGTCGAAGATTATCCCGTTCAATAAGCAATGCAAGAGGAACACCATTCCTCTTGTCAGTTGGAATTACGGTGACTTCAGGTAATAGTGGTTTAAGTTTATTTTGGAAACTTTTATGGGTTGCCACGTTTCTTTCCAATATTCCTTTAAGCCTGTCAGCTAATTTAATGTGTCCTTTTTTCTTTTCGTCCTCAATGATTTTATCAGCAATTTTTATGATATCATCATCAAGGTTACCTTCAATAGAGCGAAAAAGCCTGATCATTAATTCTTGATTCATATCACTAACTTTTTATAGCCTTATAATTTTCAAACTCTCAATCCCCCTTGCATCAATGATCTTTACTGCCACTGCTTTGCCCGGGGTAAAAGGTAAAGATACGGTTCCTCTGAACGCTTCTATTTTTTCTTCATCAATCTCTGCCTTCAGGTTTTTGGCCAGGGCAATTGATAATGCGTTTGTCAAGAGTAGTCATTATTTATCTTCCGGCGGCACTATCCTCTCAAGGGCAATAATCAGGTCTGGAATGTCATTTTGAACTGTATCCCAAACTTCATCGAGATCAACCCTATCATAGGCGTGAATCAGTAAATCCCGCATCTTCGCCATACTCGACCAGGGAATATCCGGATGTCTTTTCCTAACATCATCAGAAACCCGTTTCACAGCCTCCCCCATGACCTCGAAGCATCGAATAACGGCATATTGCGTCTTACGATCAAGCATGAAGGTATCTCTATCAATTCCAACCATAAAGGCTCTTATTTCTCTTGCGTACAATAAAATATCAAGAAGATATGATATATCACGAGACATATACCACCTCGGCAGAAGACAGGATTTCCTTGCGTCTGATGTAGTTACGGCTTCGTTCCACAGCCTTTCGGGTCAGAAGGTCTACATCACGTCCAAAAATATTTTTTAATTCATCAATCATGTCTACAAGGTCAAATAGGGTACGGCCTGAATCCTGTTCGAAGTCCACCATGACGTCAACATCGCTGTCCGTCTTAAAGTCATCCCGCAGTACAGAGCCGAAAAGGGCAAATTCTTTAACTTTCCATTTCTTGCAGAATTCGGATATTTTTTCTTTTGATACTTTTACCGGCAATTCTTTTAGCATGGCTGTGCACCTCAAAAACATTTCTTGAATCTATTCTACCTGATTATCTTCAAACTCTCTATTCCTCTTGCATCAATAATCTTTACTGCCACTGCTTTGCCTGGGGTAAAAGGCAAAGATACGGTTCCCCTGAATGTTTCTATTTTTTCTTCATCAATCTCTGCCTTCAGGTTTTTGGCTAAGGTTGCACAGCCTTCTTTATCTCCAGCCATAGGGAAAAATACTTGTGATGGGAATAGACTGCGTCCGTCGTAATCGTGGTCAAGCATCCACATGGCAATGTCACCCTTACCGCCGCTTTCAACGGTTCCAGTTTTGGGGTTGTAGTAATCGAAGCCGAGGACTTCGACTTGGTAGAGTTCCTCCCCCTTGCCCCCTCCAGAGGGGGACAGTGCCTTCTTTTTGTTTACACCGGAGGGGGATGCTTTGCGGAGTATCACATCGGGTTGACCGATAAGCCAAAAGCTTTCGTTGCTGCTGCGTTTCTTTTTCAG
>JAXMAC010000162.1:0-5003 GCA_046350595.1 Candidatus Brocadiaceae bacterium
ATGTCCTCATGAAAATGGGGAACGGATCACTCCGGTGTAGTTGCATAGTTACAGACTTCTCTACGAGGATTAGGCCTACAGGGTAGTATTTCCAACCCGTCGAGTATCCCATACTTCAAGGCACGCCTCAGTTTAATGCTTACCCAACAATCAAGAATTTCGTAACAATTTAGTTTTTGAAAAATCTCAATAAAATTAAGGTTGCCAACCTTTATAAGAGGTAAAGCGTTTGTCCCGTATCAAACATACCCTTTAGATCGTTTGACTGAACGCTCATGACGAAGTTCCCTGCAGTAGGTCAACCGTCCTCCGGTTAACATCATAATGACAAGCGGGGGCGCTTGTCCTACCGATAGAAGGGACTTTTGTTCTCTCCTCTAAAAAGAGGAGCAGGGTGTGTGTCCCAAGCCAGCAGATGTTTCGCCTCTTAAAGTGCACAAAGAGTGCATTTTTTCCAAAAAGCTAAACTGTTACAGATTTAGATATTTCGTTAATACATCGCCAAGCCGAAATTCAAACAAAAAAGAATTTTTTTCGGGGCAATTTACCTTAAAAAGTCCTTTTAAAACTTATTGTGAACATTGATGTAATTTTAAACTTTAATGTAAATTTTTCAAAATTCATGCCGATAATTGTAATTAGTTATTACAAAATAGTCCACAAATATAGCTGATTGTCCAAGCAATAGATATTTATTCCCACTTAGTTTTTTGAAAAAAGGAGGAGATACCGTCCTGTTGTAGTACTAATAGGTGAGTGCAAGCTAAGAGAAAAAATAGTAACTGTGAAAAGGGCAAACCAATCGTGAGGTTGGGACGCAAAGCCATGTGTCTTCCATAAAGACTGCCAGGCCGCCATAGGTACTAAAAGGACAAAAGAAATAAGAAGCGAATTTGAAAAAGGTAAACCAATCGTGAGGTTGGGACGCAAAGCCATGGGTCTTCCATGAAGAATGCCAGGTTGCCATATTTGTTTAATTACTCTTTTGTTAGGAGAAGTACTTATGAAGTTCACTATGAATCTTTTAGGATGTCTGTTTTTGCTTTTTACTCAGGTGTTTTTTATCAATGAAACGGTTAACGCGGAGGGGAACGGCTACAAGAATTTTTACGGCATTGCCTGGAGTGGCAAACCCGCAGAAGACATGAAATACGCAAGACAGATGGGCTATGATTATATTGCGATAAATCCTTCCTCTACCCCGAAAGTCTACCATAATAATCCCAACTGCACTGGTCTTAAATTTTATCTCATCGATCCGTATTGGTATCCACACGTTTTATCTGAATATAGTAGGACGATAGACACCACAAAGCCTGTTTCAGATGCAGCGCGGGATTTTTATAATCAGCGTATGGTGTGGAAGAGTAATGATTCATTTCCGGACAATCTGGCGACAGGTTATCATCCTAATGGCGCTTCAACGCAATTTTCTGTCATGTGGGATTTTCAACAACAGGCGGTTATTGATGAGGTAGTTGAGGGGATTATTAACCTGGCAAGGAGTTATGAGGATCAAGGTTTGCCATTCACCTTTGGTGGATACATTATTAATGAGCCGGGGTTTGCAGGTGAATTTTATCGGTTGGATGAAAAGGGGAATAATGTATCAGCCAGTTTGTCCTATTGGACTGGGGCGGATTCTGGTCTGGTGCATGACACGATTACCCATGAGTACGCAACGTACTCAGAGGGAAGGGCTGTCTTTTACAAGCAATTGTTTCGGCGAACCAGAGAGGAATGGCCCGAGATGAAGGTTGTGATGGAGCCTTACGATATTTATAATGATTGGATCGAGGCGGTAAAAGATCGGATAGATAAAGATGAATTAATGCCGGATGCGCTGTTTCAAGGGGGTGCAAGCCCTGCTTTTGTGGACAATAATCAGATTTTTGATTCTGGGCTTATCAGAAAAGGTAGTGTAGGCATTACCCAGCCGGACAAGCAGGGAGAATATGAAAATCGTCTGTATGCCGCCCTGTCGGGCATGAACGGGGCATGGTATAATTGGTCTGGGCAGTTTGGCGGTACAGGGGACATGCCAGATTTTCAGAGTATTACCAAGGTGTATCCCAGACTGAAGCTTATACGGTGTTTACCCAATTGGGATAATCTGAACAATGTGCCTCTTACTGAGCGGTCATGGGACGGCCGGGTTTATCAAAGCACAAAGAGTTATGTGAGCAGTGATATCATGTATTCACGTCATCCGAAGACGGGAAAATTATTTGCGGTATTTTTGACACTGTCGGGGGTTATAACGCTCAATGCAGGCGAGAGGGTGACCTCCGTGCAGTGTACAGATGGCTACTTTATTGAGTCCGAGGATGGGGGTGCGGACGTTACTATTGCAGGGAATGAAATACGGTTAAAGAGCAAGGGGAATATAGGTAAGGGATACATTTTTAGCATATCAACAGGGGGTGATTCGTTAGCGGGGTCCACTGGGTCGGGGACAAATGAGTCGTCGGGTTCAAAGGCTTCAAGTGACATGGAAAGCAACAATGGGTCATCTCGGACGAAGTGGTTCAGTTACGGAACAGCCGGGGGGTCTTCTCATAGTGTAACAGGGAAAGGTCGTGGCAATACAAAGACCTTGACTACAGCCTCTCAACAAGCAGTCTCCACGCCGATAAACTGGCAATCGGTACCTTTGAGAACCAAGGCGCAGCAAACTGCCGGTGTTAGTGGTGGTGAGGGTATGCAAATGATTTTTGCTATGGCTTATGCCCCTACCAATGCAAATATTGTATATGCAATTACTGATACCGCACAGATTTGGAAGAGTACCGATGGCGGCGCAACTTGGGCGCCCCAAAATAATGGTTTTAGATCAAATGGAGGCATATCAATAACTGTCAGCCCGTATGATGAAAATGTTGTTTTTATTGCAGGCGGGCCAATGCCTGCGGGAGGTTCAAATTATCCTGGTTCTCCTATGGGTATATGGAGGACTATGGATGGTGGAAATAACTGGGAATTAGTTAAGACGCAAAGTTATTCAAGAGGTTATGCAAGCTCTAATCCAATTACTTTTGCTAATGCTACGACTCTATATGCTGGAATGCATACGGGGAGCTTATTCAAATCAACAGATACGGGAGCTACCTGGTCCCAGGTAAATTTAGCTGCAATAAATGGCGATGCAATTTCTAATGTGTTTGCCCATCCAGACGATCCGACAGTTATATTTGTATGGAGTAATACCGATGGTATGCTGTACAAAATAACCAATAGTGGTTCAACGATAACGGCAATAGGAACAGGCCTGCCCGGTAATGCTGTATCATTTAGAATCAAAGGGAATAATAATGGCAATCCAAATGATGATATTATTTATGCAGCTGTTGGAAGCTATGGAGTTTATAAATCGACTAATAGCGGCAGTAATTTTACCGCTATAAATAATGGGCTGCCTGCAACTAAAAATATTCGTGATCTTGGTATGAGTCCAAATGATTCCAATTATCTTTATGCCCATAGCACTGGAAGCGTATCTCTTTACTACTCACATGATGGCGGAACTACCTGGGTACAACCAATAAGCTCTGATGTGAAGAATGCGGACGGGTGGGTATGCGGTTCACAATTCGGGAAAACAATTGATGCCTGGTTTGAATATTATGTTGCGCCAATTGCCCCCCATCCTACAAACAGAGATATTGCGCTTGCATCAGGTAATGGCGAGATAATCAAAAAGACGGTAGATGGTGGAGTTAATTGGAGGTGGTCTGGTACAGGAAGGACAGGGGGTGCAGCATCGGCAAGAGCGTTAGGTGGAGAACTCACATGTTTTAGTTTTGATAAAAACAATTCAAACAGATATGCAGTATTTCTTGCTGATTTTGGCCCTTTTCTAACTGAAGACAATGGCTCTACATTTAGAAATCTTCGCGTAACACAATATCTTAATGCATCAAATACCAACTGTGGAGCAATAAGCCCGACAAATCCTAATACAATTATTACAGCGGTTGGAAGTTGGGACACCCACAGAATTGCTATAACAAGAAATGCTAATGCAGACCCACCCACATGGACATTAGTTTCTGGCACTGATGGTAATTATCGTTTTATAAAATTTCATCCGACAAACGGTAATATTGCTTATGCAGGCAATAAAAAATTTACCAATATTCAAAATGACAATACTTATGTCCCTCTTGCTTATACGGTTTCCACTATGTTTGAAGGTAATGGGAATATTATTTATTCTGTTGTAAGGTCGCCTAACAATAGCAGTTGGACAAGAATTTATAAATCAACAGATGCAGGTTCTACATGGACAAATCCGTACCCCGATATTCCTTACGTTGTTGACAATATTGGGTCAGTTGTAGTTGCCCCAAACAATCAGGACAAAATATATATCGCCGTTTTGTGTTCTGGAGTGGTCATAGTTACTCCATCGGGGTATACGTTAAAGAATCAAGCAAATGGGTTGAGTCTAAGCAATTTATCCTGGAACAGTGTAGATGCTAATTTGCTGGCAATCGATCCTAATAACCCCAGTATTATATACTGTGGCTATTGGTTATTTTTTATGGGGCCTTCAATGGGAGTTTTCCGTTCAACAGACGGAGGGAATACCTGGATAAATATCAATGGTAATTTGGGATCAAATATTACTATTATGGGAATGACCGTAGGCCCAAGCGATGGTTCTGTCTATATTGGAACTTATCTTGGCACGTGGAGATTACCACCACCGTATGGCGTCAACAATACTGCTGACACCACCGCGCCGAATTGTTCTATAAGTATTAACAGCAATGCCACCTATACTAACTCCACCACGGTTACCCTGGCACTTTCGGCTACGGACAATGTAGGGGTGACGGGATATTACCTCTCTACCAGCGCCACAACGCCCCTGGCATCTGCTAGTGGGTGGACGTCTGTTACTTCTACGACCAATTATACCGGAAATGTTTCCTATACGTTAAGCAGTGGTGATGGAATTAAGACGATATATGCATGGTATAAGGACGCTGTGGGGAATG
>JAXMAC010000163.1:0-5101 GCA_046350595.1 Candidatus Brocadiaceae bacterium
ACCTAACGCCCTGATGACTGACGAGAGGTACAGAATGACAATCAAAAGCAAAAAGATGATTCGCGCACACAGAAGCAGAAGAGAAGCAGAAGAAGCAGGGTGAAGCAGAAGGGTAGAGTAGGGAACTGGCGTAGAGGAAAGGAGAAGGGGTCAAATCTTTATTATTGACAAATCTGCTTCAACTCTTTCGATCATCTGAGAAAGATGCTGGTCGCCTTTCAGTCTTTCTCGTAATCGTTTTCTCCCCTGACTCACGGTACTATAGTCTACCCCCAACATTTCTCCTATCTCAGTCCCGCTGAGTCCGCCAACTCTATAGAACAAGTCCATAGCTATTTGCCTTATGATACCTCGTTCCTTTTTTATTTCATCAAAACTTTTCTTCGTCTCTTTGCAAAGCGCAGCAATGATTTCCTCTTCTGCGTTATATTTTTTTAACCGCCGTACCACTGGAATCTCACGTGATTTCGCTGGCAAAAATTTCTCTCTTACCCAGTTGATAAACGTATCACTTCCCAGGATGCTTCCCCCGATAGCCTTTTCTTTAATGTCAATACCTGTCGATATGTCATTACATATCGTCTCCCAATACAATTTCCTTCCTTTTTCGTCGTCCCCTCCATATGACTCAAGTACCCTGGCATATTCAATAATGCCGATTCTTCGGGTATCGTCAATATAGCCTAAAAGGCTGCTCCACGAGTAGTTCTTCAAATATTTCTTCTTTTCTAAAAACGGTTGCTTTCCTTCTTGTTTTGTTCTTACCGGGTTTAAATGGATGTATCGGGATACAATATGCAGATAACTTTTCTTTTCCACGAGAATACTCTTGTATCTTCCTTGATACAAATGGCCTGTCCTCTTATGTCTTCTATTGTAATGAGATGTGTAGGTAATGTTAAACCATCTCATAAATTCACTGAGATTGGCAAGGGGTGTTTCTAAAAGCAGATGGAAATGATTATCCATGAGGACGTAACAATACAGGATGATATGATACGTTTTCAGTCCATCATTCAATAACTCAAGAAATACGTTCTTATCATAGTCATCCTTGAATATTGCCTTCCGCTCGTTACCCCGGCAGGTTACGTGATATAATGCATCTTCGTATTGTATGCGTAATGGTCTTGCCATTACAGTATCATATCAGTTGCAAACCATTTGTCAATTATAAAGATTTGACCCCTTCCTTTGATATTCCTTTGATATATGATAGGGCTCTTGTCTGAGCAGCCCAACGGAGCGCAGTTGAGCTGAGGGGCGAAGTCCCTTCTGCTCCAACAGCGCACCGTTCCTCCCGACCGCGGTCGGGAGGAACGCAATAAATCAGCCGCCGTGTTTTTTGCGGTCGGCTGGATTTAATTGTTAGATGAGTGAATTTCATTATATTGTTCTACTGGAACAATTAACTCTTTTTTCACCTTTTTTCCGCGTGAATAAATAGAGAAAAATTCATTTTCAATTTGCTTTAATACACTTCCTTTAAAATACTGTTCGCCACAAAACTCACACTGTTCACAGGGAACATCATTAACGATAAGGAAATTATCATTATATTTATAAGTATATTGAACCTGAGCTTTTCTTAAATTCTTATTACCGCAAAAATGACAAACTTTCATAGAGTATTAACCCCTTTCATACGGATTCTTAAATTTTGGTGGAGACGGAATATATACCGTTATAATCGCTAACTCTTCATCATTTGTTTTTCCACAAACAATGTGAATGGGTTTGCCAAAATTAGTAAAACCAACTACCAAACAACTTTCGCCTCTTCCCGTATCCAAATATTGCTCTAATATCATACCGTTGAGTATCGCCTCTTCAACTTCTAAAATCGTAAGGTTATCATTTTGCCTTTCTTTGTCTCCGTGTCGAGAGAAATAATATTCTTCCCTTCTTACTTTATCTTGTATCCACTTTATGTCAAACATATAATCATATGTGGTCGCTTGATTTATAAACCTTAAATATTTTCATCTAACGACCAAAATCAGCTGCGCCGCCGAGAGCTGAAAACTGAAACCAAAAAACAGTTATTCGGCGTCGGCTGGATTTTATTGTTGGCTGAGTTTTCACTGTTTCAATTTCATGATAAATTCTCTGACCTGTTGATAGGACGGATCATCGGGAGCTTCTTTTAAAATGTGTTCAAAGTTTAAAATAGCTTCTGCCTTCGTTGGTCAAGAAAAATATGCCCCTTTTTACCTGAAATGGGTCTCACAGCCTTTCTCGTTTCTCAACGAGCCTGACTCGGTGGTATTAGAAAACGGGAATCGATTCCAGAAATATCTGGCCAAAACCCATGAAGACTGGCAGGTCAAACAGGCTAGTAATGCATTAAGGCTCTATAGCTATTACCTCACTTCATTACAAAAAAATTCATCGATTAAGTCTGGAAGTGCAACGAATGGAACCTTCTTGAAACATGAATCACTCGAGAAGCCCTCGAAAGACATCTGTCATATAGCACAGAAAGAAGACCTATATCACCTGGCTCATTCCGGGGATTTGTCCATGATAAAAAACCATCTCAACTAACAACCTCAGATATCCAGGATTTTTTGAGTTCCCTGGCTGTTGAACGCAAGGTATCTGCTTCCACACAGAACCAGGCGCTGAATGCGCTTATTTTTGTTTTTCGGCATGTACTTGAAAAGGAGATAGGTGAAAAGGAACTGGATGCTGTGCGGGCAGTATATAAACGACGCCTCCCCGTGGTGCTTACGGTAAAAGAAACGCATGCAATTTTTGATAGTTTGTCAGGAGTCCAGCACCTTATGGCAATGCTTACCTATGGATGCGGACTCAGGTTGCTGGAATGTCTGAGCCTCAGGATAAAAGACATCGACCTTGAGCAAAACATTGTTATGGTACGGGCAGGGAAAGAAGACAAAGACAGACGGACAATGCTCCCTGAGTCACTCAAGGACGAACTTATTCAACATATATCGAAGGTAAGGTCATTGTATGATGAGGACAGGGAAAAGGATATCAACGGAGTCTATCTCCCCGGTGCGCTGGATAAAAAATATCCCCATGCGGGTAAGGAATGGGGTTGGTTCTGGCTTTTTCCTTCTCAATCTCTTTCCGTTGATCCACGCACTCATACGGTACGGCGTCATCATATGCACCCTGCCTCGCTTCAGAAGGCATTCAAGGCCGCCGTCACAAAGTCGGGGATTACGAAACAGGCGTCAGTGCATACGTTACGACATAGCTTTGCCACACATCTTCTGGAGAGCGGATATGACATCCGCGCAATTCAGGAGTTACTTGGCCACACTAATCTTCAAACCACGATGATTTATACCCATGTTGCCACAAAGAATATTTTAGGGGTAAGGAGTCCTCTGGATAAAATGGTCTCGTAGGTCAAAAATATTTGAACAACTATTCACATGGTCACAACATTTAAAAACAAAAAAATTACGGTGATGGGCTTAGGCCTGTTTGGCGGCGGCGTTGGTGTTGCCCGATTTCTTATCAAACAAGGCGCCCATGTTACCGTTACAGATTTGAGAAATTCAGCAGAACTCGCACAATCCCTAAAACAGCTTGAAGGCATGCCCATTACCTACAAACTCGGTGGTCATTACGAAGAAGATTTTATCAATACAGATATGATTATTGTTAATCCCGCCATACCAAAAAATTCAAAATACCTTCAAATAGCAAGAAGTCGCCATGTCCCTCTGGAAACAGAGATAAATATTTTTTTCACCTTATGCCCGGCGCCAATCATTGGCATCACGGGAAGCAATGGGAAATCCACCACCACAACACTCACCGGTTTAATGTTACAACTAACACTACGTAAGACTTGGATAGGAGGAAATATTGGACGTTCTCTCCTTGCAGATATCGAAGGAATAAAATCATCGGACATTGTCGTGCTTGAGCTTTCGAGTTTTCAGCTTGACGGACTCCATGACCTGCAAAAAAGTCCTCATATCAGTATATTAACCAATATCTCCCCCAATCATCTGGACAGGCATCCAAATATGGAGGACTATATCAGGGCTAAGAAGTCTGTTGTCCTCTATCAAAAACGCGGAGATTATGCAGTTCTCAATTATGATGACCCGGAACTCCGGAAATGGGAGCAGGATTGCAAAGGCAATGTTTTATGGTACAGCACAAAATACCCGCAAGAAAATGGCGTTTTCATAAACAACAATAATATTGCGCTCTGTGTGAACGGACGACAAAATCAATGGTCGTGTGTTGATCAGATTAAGATACCCGGCGACCATAATCTACACAACATCCTTGCCGCCTCATGTGCAGCTTTTATCATGGGCGCACAGGAAGACCATATTTATAAGGTGGTTACTTCTTTCGGAGGATTAGAACACCGGTTGGAGTTTGTTCGTGAGGTTAACGGGGTGTGTTTTTACAATGATTCCAAGGCCACCACGCCGGAATCAGCCATTGCCGCCATTACGGCATTTAAGAAGCCCGTTATACTCATTGCGGGTGGATATGATAAAGGGAGCAGCTTTGAGGAATTTGCCCGAGTCTGTGCAGGAAACACGAAGGCTGTTATACTCATCGGAAAAACGGCAGGAAAAATAAAGGAACTTGTCACCAAAAACAAAGGCTTGCTGGAAAGACCGCTTATAGAAAGGGCGAATACATTTCAAGAGGCATTTCAACTGGCGTGTACCCTTGCCCAATCAGGAGATGTTGTAGTCCTTTCCCCCGCCTGCGCCAGTTATGATATGTTCATCAATTACGAGGAACGTGGAAGGCAATTTAAAGACATGGTGTGGGCTTTATAGTATTGGTACGAAAATGTATATTTTCACGCCCTTTTGTAAGCCTTTGGCTCATGTTGGTTTACTGTGTAAAAACTTATTTTCCCCATTTTCATGCGGACATATTTTGTAAGTTTTCTACAACCCCCTTCACCCCCTTTGTTAAGGGGGATTTAATTGTGCCATAGCTGCACCAGGTCATTGCGATGGGTCTTTTATCGAAGTAATTCCCCCACTTTGTATTCCTAATGTACTGTTCATTTATGAGAGAAAGATTGCTTCGCTCCGCTCGCAATGACAGGATAAGGTCGCAGTGGTCGGTTCCTTTTTGCAAT
>JAXMAC010000164.1:0-4660 GCA_046350595.1 Candidatus Brocadiaceae bacterium
TATATTTTGCACCCAAACCAGAAAAGAATACCTTACCGTTATTATCCGGCTCACCTGGCATACCATATACTTCATGTGGAACCCAGTGTGTGATAATTTCTACAGCCTTGGCCTCCTTCATTGCAACACTGGAAACTGCACCCAAAGTTGCAAATCCTACTAATGCTGATGCTAATGTTACTTTTAAAAATTTATGCATGATACTTTAAATTCTCCTCCCTTCTCATAATCCTTACGCCACAATCGTCAGTCGATTGCGTTACATAAATAAAATAACCTCACCGTTGACTCTTGCAGACCACCCCCTTTCACAATTTTCTCAAATTATAAATGACTATTAAAATTACTTACTTTTTAACGCCGTAAGCAGCACCAAAAAATCTTCATATTTTTGGATAAATCATTATACTTATTCCACTATTGAAGTCAATACAAAAGTTAATTATTTTCAACTTCTACAAACTATGTACTGTTACTATTTTGATATAAATACTTTAGAATCATCCCATCAACCCTATTCTTTCGCGCCGAAAACCAATTGTCCTACAAATCCACCAACATGCGTCGCCATTTTTTCTACAGGTTCACCTATGTGACTTTCAATTTCTTTAATTATAGCGCTTCCCACAATAACACCATCAGCCATCTTTCCTATCAGCCTTGCATGCGAAGGCGTGGAAACACCAAAACCAACCGCAATAGGAGTCCTGGTCATTTGCTTGAGTTTATTAATATTTTGAACCACATCGTCCGGGAGTTTGTCGCGAATTCCCGTTATGCCTACTACGGAAATATAATATAAAAAGCCCTGAGATCTTTGCGCTATTAAGGCCATACGTTGTTCTGTTGTTGTGGGCGCTATAAAACAAACGATCCTGAAATCATTTTTTCTTGCCGTTTCAAAAATCTCAGCATTTTCTTCAACAGGTAAATCGGGAATCGTTAAGCCGTCAAGTCCAGCTTTACATGCCTTTTCAACAAAATTTTCACATCCTCTTTTAAAAACGATACTGTAAGACACCATTGAAACAATAGGTATATCAGATATCTTTCGTAGTTCAGAAACCATATCTAAAATCTGGGAAACTTTTACACCCCTCGTTAATGCCCTGTAATAAGATGCCTGAATTATAGGACCATCCGCAATGGGATCCGAAAAGGGGATGCCGAGTTCAATAATATCGGCACCCCTTTTCTCAAATTCCAAAATTAACGCCTTTGTTGTTTGCAGGTCAGGGTCACCAGCGGTAATAAAAGGTATAAAGGCAGATTTTTTTTTGCTTTTTAATTCAATAAATTTTTTATCAATTCTGTTCATCAATGTTCGCCAGTCCTAAATTTTATATCCAAGCTTTTTCGCAACCTCAAAGGAATCCTTGTCACCACTACCTGACAAACATACAATAATTATCTCGTCCTTTTCTAAAGTTGGCGCAAATTTTGTGGTATATGCAAGGGCATGTGATGCCTCAAGGGCGGGAATGATGCCTTCTAACCGTGCGCACTCCTGAAATGCATTGACTGCCTCATCGTCTGTAATCGAAACATATTGCGCCCTTCCAATGTCTTTCAGATAACTATGTTCAGGGCCAACTCCAGGGTAATCTAACCCTGCTGAAATTGAATGCACCGGCAAGGTTTGACCATCTTCATCCTGCAACACATAGCTTGCGCTTCCGTGCAAAATACCAACCGAACCGCTCGTTAGTGTCGAGGCGTGCTGACCAATACCAGTTCCAACTCCACCTGCTTCAACACCTATCATTTTTACTTCTTTATCTTCTATAAATGGGTAAAACAATCCCATTGAATTACTTCCACCGCCAACGCAGGCAATGAGATAGTCTGGCAGTCTACTCTCTTTTTCTAATATTTGTTTTCTGGCCTCCTTGCCAATCACCAACTGAAAATCTCTAACCATCATTGGATACGGGTGTGGACCAACAACAGAACCTAAAATGTAGTGTGTGTTCCTCACTGAGGCCATCCAATCCCTGAATGCCTCATTCGTAGCATCCTTTAATGTTTTGGAACCGCTCGTAACGGGGATAACTTTTGCCCCAAGCAGCTTCATTCTGAAGACATTCAATGCCTGCCGTCTCATGTCCTCCTCACCCATATAAACATTACATTCTATGCCAAACATCGCAGCGGCGGTCGCCGTAGCCACGCCATGCTGACCAGCTCCGGTTTCTGCAATTATTCTCTTCTTGCCCATTCGTCTTGCGAGGAGAATTTGACCGATGGTGTTATTAATCTTGTGGGCGCCTGTATGATTCAGGTCTTCCCGCTTCAGGTATATCTTTGCACCGCCAAGTTTCTTCGTCAATCTCTCCGCATAATAAAGCGTTGAGGGGCGACCCACATATTCTCTTAAGTAATACTCCAACTCAGTATTAAATGCCGGATCATTTTTTGCCTCTAGATAAGCCTTTTCCAACTGATCCAACGCAGGCATTATTGTTTCAGGAACAAACTTTCCACCAAAGCGCCCGAAATGCCCCATTTTATCTGGTAAACTCTTTGTCTCAGAATAGTCATAAGTCGAAAATTTTTGTTTTACCGTTGTCGTAGCCATACCTATAACACCTCAATTACTATATTATTGTTTAAAAATTAAACTTATAAACACAATGAGGGTAGCAAAAAGCCTGCTACCCTCATCGTTTAACTCAATTAAATCTGGTTTCGTACCAGATGCACAGATTAGTGATGTACTTCTACACCAGCATCTGCATTTGCACGGTGAGGAATATCAGTCCTCTTAAACCATTCAACATCTACGTCGCCTGGTTTCCTTATCCAACCTGGGAGGAGGTCTGAGTATTCGCCATGCTGCCAGAACGCCTCTGATTTGTGCTCGAGACCAATCTTCTTCTCGATCGCAGCAAACCTTCTTAACTTAGCAGCCTCTGTCTTAAGCTCAATCAATCTCCTATCGGTTTCAAATGCACCACCATTTCCATATGTTGCATTGTACATGCTCATGTGAGCTAAAGCCTTATATGTATTACCGATTAAATAACAGATGATCTCAAGACCAAGACGCTCAAGGTTAGAAGTTGCATAGAACCTTGGGTCTCCACCTGGCAGTAAGCTAAATGTATAGTGACCATACCAGTCCGGAGGTGAACCCTCAGGCATAGGATCAACAACACCATCGAGGAAACAACCTACGATAACTGCAGCAGCTTCTCTCCACTTTGTGAAGCTCAACCTGATACCATCGTCCATCGCCTTGAGTTTATCAGCAGCAAACCTTGGAGAGTGACAATCCTGACACTTCTTTATCCAGGCATCCCTCTTTGCTTTATGCTTTGGAGCACCACGATCAACTTCGAACATACCCATATCGCTATAGATAGTGCCGTATTGTTGTGGGTTGTGATTTCCATCCTGCATGTGGCAGTAAGCGCAGGCAGGAACTCTGTAGTTACCCTTCTTTACAGGCTTGCTCCAGTCCATCGTTGCTGATTCTGCCTCATATAGACAGCCATGGATGGATGTGTTATACATCGCCCATTCATCATGATCAACACCCATATGACAGAACCTGCAGGCGGTTGGCTTCCTTGCTTCGGCAGGGCTAAATACGTGCCTTGTATGGCAACCATCACACCTGTTCTCAGCAATAGCATGACATTCAGCACAACCAGCTACTTCTTCTGCTGGCTTGCCTACGTGCCATGAAAATTCCAATACGTTTACCGTAAATGCATGGGTATGTGAACCTAATCCACCAGCCCTGTGCTCAGCTGTCTCTTTTGGATGACACTCACCACAATTCTTATAGGTAGGCATAAAAAGTTTCTGATGGTCATTGCCATGACATACATCACAGCCAACTGTACCTTCAACCGGCTTTCCATCTTTCCCTTTTATACCAAGACCCCTTCTCATCTCCAGATTTCCGTGTGCGCTCTTCTTCCAATCTTTTACGATTGTTGGAGTCTGTACCGTGTGACAAAGAACGCATTCTTCATTCTTAAACACCCCTTCATTCTGGCTGCCATTTGTCCAATAATGTTCTGGATCATACCAACGAATAGAAGGTAAGAATTTCAAAAATGACCTATAAGGCCCCCTTCCTTCTACATACTGGGGGGTTGTGTATTTTGCCGTCAAACCAAACACATACAATGTTCCATCATTATCAGGACCAACTGGCTGACCAAATACCTGTGAAGCTACGTCCTGAAACGTAGGTCCCTCTGCCATTACATTCCCATTACCCAATGTACACGTTAATATCGCAGCACCTGCTATCACAGACGCTACCCCTGCAAATCTGGATAACGGCTTCTTTAAAATTTCAAGCATTAACTTTTCTCCTTTCTTACAAAACTCACGCTTTTAATCTACATTATTACCTATGGCTTTTAAAAAGCACGTCAAAGTCATAGGTAAGCGCTAATAAAATACACAACTACTAACTTAACCGGACCACCCCCCTTCCCCGATATCTAAGTTGGCAATCTTAAGTTAAAAATTTACATCACAAAACAAGAAAAAGCTGTTACATTATACCTGTATGAAAATTCTTGTCAAGCACATTTTAGAAACCAAAACCATTCTCATTCTGTAAACATCACCCTAATTGATAGTTAAAACACGAAGAGCTGGGAAGTGGAGAAACCACCTGTCCAGCTCTTCTGTGTAT
>JAXMAC010000165.1:0-2926 GCA_046350595.1 Candidatus Brocadiaceae bacterium
TGTTTATTTTCCATTCCATAGATACATTTTCTCAATTAATGTAAATTTTTTACAACCCCCTATATCCCCCTTTGTTAAGGGGGACTAAGGGGGTTATTCCCCATACGTGTTAAGTTAAGGAATCAATAATCACGAGCAATTCCTTATTTTTATTGAATCTGTTCTGTCCCCCGCTGGCGGGGGTGCAGGGGGTGGACTGGATTTTTTCACCACTTTAACTACCCCTTTGCCACGGAATACGAGCGCTCGTCCTCAACCCTACTGCAATAGCTTGCCTTTATTGCAGAGTAACTGCTTTAACAAATTTATGGATATTCAGATTATAAGACTAACAGAATTTTCACTCATGCCATTCCACCCCCTTAATCCCCCGCAAGCGGGGGACAATGGTTTGTAACATCTCTAGCAGTTTTCAGACCTTGTAAGTCAGAAGCAGCCACGAACAAACATGGCTTGTCCACACACATCAAATTGCTTAACTTAACACCTATGGGTTATTCCCCCCTTTATTAAGGAGGATTTGGTTGCGGCTTCGCTGTGAAATGAGTAGAGACAAGGCAATGCCTTGTCTCTACCATCTATTTTTCTATTTTGAATATGGTTATTGTCCTTTTATTTTAGCCATAACCCGTTCCTGTATCTCTTTTGCAAAGGTCTTCGCCTTTTTTTCAGCCTGGGTAATCTCACCTTGTACCTTTTCGACGAGACTCTGATTTTTGAGCGCTGCGAGGTTTATTTCCACATTTAACTTTGCGCACTGGAGCGCTGTTTCTGCCAGAAGTCCAGCGACCCCGACATCGGAAATGAGATTCGGGTTAGCAATATCTACTAACTCTCGTGCAAGTTCAAGTACGTAAAGACAACACATGGTTGTCTTCAAAGGCACTTCCATCGCTATCGTACACGCCTGTTGTATTGCATCAGACCGCACCTTCTTTTCTGCGTCTGTTGATTTAGGAAGTGCATAGGCACTGCTTACCTTGCTATAGACAGCAATATCCTCCTCCATTGCCGACAACAACGTTTCCCTGCATTTTGCACATTCTTCCAAAATCCTTTTGAGCAGAGCATCATATTGTTTAAATTTTTCTTTACCGACGGTGAAATTCGTTGACATAGACGCCATGGTTGTTGCTAATGCGCCGACGAGAGCGGCTACGCTTCCCCCGCCCGGAGTGGGAGTCCCCGACGCGGCGTCTTTTATATATTTTTCTAGTGGTTCGTTTCTATACATACGTTTTTATCCTTGAATAATAATTTCCGTATCTAACGTTACAAAATCATACAATTCTTCCACGTCACTATTCACCATTCGCACACATCCATTGGATGACGCCGTTCCAATGGATTCAGGCAGGGTTGTGCCATGAATCCCAAATCCAACAAGATTGGGTTTATCTTTGAATCCAATCCAACGGGTACCCAGTATGTTCTCTTTATGCCCATAAGGAAAGACTCCTCCCTGGGGGGAATACCATGTAGGCTCTTTCATTTTGTTTTTGACTTCAAAAGCGCCTTCCGGCGTTTTATTGTCCTTTCCTATACAGATTCTATACTGTCGTAGATAGTGGTCGTTGTGTACCAAAGTTAACGTAAAGTCGCTCTTGTTCACCAAGATTTTCGTTTTCCCGGTCAATATTTTTAGCTTTTCCCCTACACTAAGTCTTGGAGTTGATTTTCCATTGATTCTCATAATTAGCTCGTAGTTTGTGTTAAACTTTTTTGCAATTTTTGCCAGGACGTCTCCCGGTTGAACGGTATAGAAAGTTGCGTCCGGATATGGCGCTGGAGAAAAAATTAATTCTTCGTTTAATTTATCGAGGATGTCTTTTATATCTTTTTGTTTCTCTGGCATTTTTTTGTTGATGAAAATATCAGAAAGGGCATTTCTTGCCTCGAATTTCCTGCCCTCTTTTACATAGTTATTAACAATTTCCAGATTGAGAATTTCTTGTTTGTTGCCTGGATGTTTTTCGATAGTTTTAAACTCTTCTGCCTCGGTTGTCTGCTTTTTTAGTTCATCGGAACTAACAACAATGTCCCTCTTGTAAATAACCACTTCATCCGGCTTTATTGGTACTGTTGTTAATTCTTGATTTTGAGGCGTTATCGTGCCTGCTATTTCAGCAGAAAAAGCAGTGGTGCTGTTGTGAAAAAGAGAACATGGGTATAAAACAATAAACAATAATAATAGGGAATTTTGAATGCTTTTAATGATTTTCATGGAGGGAAATTTTTATCAAACTACGTAAACGTTGTCAAGGTAAAATATTAAATATGCCGTACGTAAATATCCCGCGCAATGGCATTATCCAGTGCAATTTGGGTCTCCCCTATCTGAATAACATAGGTTGGTTGTTTCTGATGAAGGGCTATTTGTACCCCTGGCAACAAACCCATGCAGGAGAGTCTATCCAGTCTGCTATGATATTTCGTTACAATATAAGAAATCCTGGCCTTATCGCCAGCCCTGAGTTCTGTGAGGGGTACGACAAGGGGTTTTATTTCTTTATTTGCCTTTTCACAACACTCTCCGGGCGGTATTTCTTTGCCGTGGGGGCAACTAACCGGATGGCCGAGTAACGTGCATATACTTGCTGTAACCTCTTCGTCCAGAAAATGCTCGAATTTACAAGCGCTGGAATCCATAGTGTCTTCCTTTACTTCCAGGACGTCATTGAGCAATCTTTCCGCCAGGCGGTGTCTTCTGATTACTAACCGTGCATCAGTTTTTCCTTTATTAGTGAATTCAACCCTTTTGTCGGCGATTTTAACATAGCCTTCCTGATGTAAGGTTTTTAATATATTTTCTGCCGAAGGAAGTTGTATACGTTGTACAAGTTGGTCTCTTTCGACCTTGTTACCCTCTTCTTCCATAACCCATATCAATTCCAGCATTTCTTCTAAACGTGGTTCGGTCATTTAC
>JAXMAC010000165.1:3026-4539 GCA_046350595.1 Candidatus Brocadiaceae bacterium
TCAATCCTAAAAAGATATTTCGGCTTTTTGAACCATGAAACAGAGTATACCGCCGCAGCTAATATTCCTCCGATAGTGAAATCAATCGCCCTTCTATAAGCGCCAAACGATATGATTGTGGCAATTGCCTCTGCTATGATAATTCCACATACAAAGGCGCATACAGCAAGGAGAATCCTGTTTTTTGTAAACCAACTTATAGTATCACAGAGAACGATTTCCTGTCCTATATGAATTCCTTTAACTGAGGCTACTTTTATGACGTCATGAACACCCATTTTTTTAGGACAGGTAGAGCAACTTTCACATGCTTTTTTTTCTTCTATAAGACACACATCTGCCTCGTTGTCAGATATTGCTACTATCTTCCCGCTTAATCGCATTCGATACACTGTCCAAAATGATTCTTAAGTATTTTCAGATACCTATAGGATAATGTTTTTATAACTCAAGTCAAACAATTTCTCTTTTGGATTACTTTCGAAAACATTAGGTTGCTTTTAGTAAATGGAGTGACGTTGATTTTATAAATCATTATTATTTCGTTGAAGGAGATTTTTTGTTGTAATTCACCATTCATAACTTATAATTAATCAGGTGTAATTGTGTTTTATTCCAGAAAATGTAAACTGAGCGTTGATAGCCAGATTAAAGTATTATCGTGTGAAAATTTTTTTTATACAAGTTATTCACAACCCCCTTTTCCCCCTTTGCTAAGGGGGGGATTTGGTCGCGGCTTGGCTGCGCTCAGTAGGTTAGCCATAGATTTCAAATGCATTATTTAAAAACTTTCGGTATTCTTCTCCTGTTGGTTTTTCCCCCTTTTTTTAGCACATCACCCGTCAATGCCGGATTTATTACTATAACAACGAATACATCGCTGACCGTTACAGATAACAGTATAAAAATTAAAGTTATTGTTACGAATGATGGAGACGAACCTGCGTATAATGCACAGATTCATGTGAATGAAAACCACCGGTTACAAACCTCCCCCGTTCAACAATTTCTTCCCGTTAAAGAGTGCTTTGAATATGAATTTCAATATGATCTATTACAAACGAAACACGGACGATATCCTCTCCTTATTAACATAAATTATACGGATATCAATCAGTATCCATTCACGGCGGCAACGGGAACGTATTATACATTTGGCTCAGACACAGTTTCTCAAGTCTTTGGCATAACGCGTAACATAAGCCTCTCAAGTCATGGTTCGCTTCCCTTGCTCCTGAAAAATATGGATGATGTATCCAGGGAAATAACGGTACAGTTTGTTGTACCCAAAGAACTTTCAATCCTGGATAAGGCAAAAAAAATAACACTTCCGCCTCGTTCAGAACTGAGTTTCACATTTGGTTTGCGTAATTTTTCCGCATTGCCAGGCAGCCGGTATCAGGCTTTTTTTATTATTGAGTATGAGGATGAAAGTAAACATTATTCAAACATCGTGCCATGTTTTATTACTATTGAAGAGCCCAAAAAGTTTTTCGAAAAGTATATGTGGTAT
>JAXMAC010000166.1:0-4389 GCA_046350595.1 Candidatus Brocadiaceae bacterium
TGAATCGTGGTGGCTGACGGATTATTTTTTCACTGCGTTGATAGTCGCATGGATAGCTGCCTTTCAATGGATATTGATGTGCTGGTTGATGGATAAAGCTGGAAAGTAAACTAATAAACAAATAGTTTTCGTAAAACATGAGAGATACAATATGAAACTTCTACCATTAAGTAAACTCGGTGCAAGAGAAACATCGCCCGGAGTTATTGATTTCGGAATAATTTTGCCATGGGTATCTGCAAACGACGGAAACAGGCTTTGGGTGAAAGTGATCCATGAAAAAGACCAATTCTTACAAGATATCCAGCCGTTAATGTTTGAATTGACCCATGCAATCGATCCGGACTATGGCGATTATTGGTCCGCCCAGATTAACATTGATTTTGATTCCAAACCTCATCCAAAAGCTGCATGGGGTTCCCAGGGAAGGTATGTCTATCGGTATTATCTGGAAAATCCTAACACTTCAAAAATCATTGATTGGATTATTGACCCTTTTGCCCGTGAATTTGGCGTCGGCAAATTGTCTGCATTTACGTTGGGATACAAGGCTTATACCTGGAATACAAAGGAAAAAGATTGGAAAACTCCAGTATTAAATGACATGGTAATGTATGAATTGATGATAAACGAATTTGGCGGGAATATTGACAGAGCAATTGCTCAACTGGATTAGCTGGCAGACCTGGGCTCCACTGCATTGAGGTGATGCCAGTTTCCAACGTTGCTAATATGGTAGATTGGGGCTTTTTGCCTATTGGCTATTTTGGTGTAGATGAGCGGTTTGGGAAGGGTGTTGATGTTCCGTCCTGTGCGTTGGGACTACTTCTACGATCCTATCGGCAAATCCATTATTTCCCTTGTGCGGAAACTCATTAAAGTGCGTCGACATCAACTTCAGTTTTGCTACGGCGAGTATTTTTTTTACAATCATTATGACCACTACCAGTCTAAGAACATCTTACTCTTCTCGCGAAAATATGGCAGCAGTTTCAGTCTGGTTGCACTCAATTTTGGTGACCAGCCACAGACCGTACCATTTGTTTTTCCTTTGAATGATAACTATCGGGAAGAATTGCAGGGGCACAGCGATGAAAGCCTCAACTTGAAAAACATCAGCCATAAGATGAAGTGTTGCAGTGTATAAACGGGGATAAGTAAATGGAGAGAACGGGTGGTAGACACAATTGGAGAAATCCTGTCCACCCCCCTAACCCCCGCCAGCGGGGGACAAAGTAAAGTTTATTCGAACAAAGGGTTAATGGTAATTCTTGTATAGATTCTTAACTTAACACGTATGGGATATAAGGGGGGGGGTTGTTTAGATCAAATAATCCTTAACTTAATGACATTGAGAAGGGAACAGAAACGCCGTATGAGGAAAAACCACACGTACGGTTTGTCGTGGATAAGAAGTTATTTCTTGAGTTATTGAAATATGGTTTAAGCATATACCATGAGGAGGATAGACTATGCCACAGTTATATGATGTACTGTTTGATGATTTGAGATCGAGTAAGAAGAGTGTGAACCGCCTTCTCAGTGCGGGCCTTTTGTTTGCCTTGATTGCCCATTTTTATGTAGTAGAACCGTATTTCGAATATAGAAAGGAAGAACCCAGCTTAAAAATAAAGTTAGACGAAAAGAAAAAACAATATGATCAACTATTAGAACAGTCTGAGCGTATTACAAACCTGAGTCAAAATATCAGAACAAATCAAACGGATTTTGAAAAAAGAATAAAGGAATTTCCCCAACATCTAAGAGGAATATTGTCAGATCTCGGGAATGTCTTTCCGCCAGAAACATCTTCTAACACATCTAAGCAATCAACGCATACCCAGCAGTCGGCCTCTATACAACAATCAATGAATATCCAGAAACCTGTAAAAGAAAAAGAGATACATGAAAATTATCCTAACATACAATCTTCTGCTCAGCAATCGATGCAGTCTCAGGAACCTGAATTTATAAAGATTGGCAATTTCACTTTACCATCGGATGTTACGACATTGAATGATGGTATACACTGGTATATTGAAACATGGTTTAGCAATTTGCTTGATGAGATTGGGAACGAAATCGTAGAACCAGTCAGGCAAGCACAAATAACATCAGACATGGTTGGATATATTGATTTGCAGAATGTAACAAAGCAAGGAATTGAGGATATTAAAAAGTATATCGATAATGTTGAAAAACAAAACCCGAATTTTTGGCAAAGTTATTCAGGCCCAAGAGGTAAGGTAGATGTAGCTTATGAGCTTCAAAATGAAGTAAAAAAGTCATTTGGATTGCTTGAGGAGAAGATTCATATACTCGTTGAAAGGCTAAGAGAGACCGTAAAAGTGCAAAAAGAAGAATTGGATAAGATGGATAATGATATGACGAAATTGCAAGAGAGCAAAGAAGAATTAGACTCCAGGCTCAGTTCGCTGGAATCGCCATTTGGCCGGATTCCGGCAGATCTACCCGATCTCATCAAGCTGTTTCCAATCCTTATGGTAGCCCTGCTGGTAACAATCACCATAACTCTCAGAAAGTGCAATAACTTGTATACTGCACTCTGGGATGAATTCAAAAAGGACAATAAGGAAAGTGATTACAGGGTTTTTCAGCGACATGCTGATTGTTGGTATCTGCCGCTCTATGTAAGCATTTTTCAGCCTCTCTTACTAGGCGTTCTCATCGCTATTATTGCAGGTATCTTTGTGCGTGCATGTTTCCTTGTTATCTCAGCGCCATCATTGTTTATTTCATTGACTGGTGAATCCGAGATCATCAGAAAAAATCTATTCGCAGGCGCTTACCTGGTTGGATCCTTGGTTATCATCGGTTGTTTATGGTTTATCGGAAAGATATTTATGAGAAGATTTTAAAACTCACCTTTTGTTTCGCGGTTTTTACGCTTGCTACAAAAATTGAAATAAACTCAAGATGTCGGCTGTTACAAAGAAGTGGAGTATGCACTTGACGGAATCAGGTAGCATGTGTAGTATATTGGGTACAATGTCATTAAGTTAAGGACTGTACGATCTAAACAACCTCGTTTATCTCACTTTTCGTTCGACTGAGCGCTCACGACGAAGTCCAGGGGGGACTTTTACGGACGGCAGGTATCTTAACTTAATAACATTGAGTTTTTTATTCCAAAGTAGAAACCTGTTAACTATAACTCGTTTTTTAATTTTATAGGGGAATCGTTATGCGAAAAATATATCTATTAGCGTTGTTTCTTACGGCGCCAATTACAATTCTAGCGGGTTGCGCGCAACTTAAGGCTCTTAAGAAACCTGTCGGGCCCCTTGAAACTTTCGTTCCTCAAAATTTAGATTCAGAATCTCAGGATGTAAAGTATGTATCAAAAATTGAAAGTTTTGTGATTATTTTAGACGCATCAGCTTCTATGGAAGATGCATATACCGGCACCGTAAATACAGGGCATTCAAAATTTGACGTGGCCAAAGATATTTTAATGAGAATGAATAATACCCTGCCTGAAATCGATATAAACAGCGCCCTTGTGACATTTGGACATGGATTTTTTAAGCCATTAGACAAAACATTTATTGTTTATGAACTCACGAAGCATTCACGAGGTCTTTTAGAAAACGTTTTAAACGGGGCAACGGTTCCCCAGGGGTGCAGTCCGGCCGGTGATGCTATTAAAGACGCAAAGAATATCTTACTGACGTCAGGCGGTCAAAATGCAGTAATTCTTGTCAGTGACGGTGAACAGTTAATCGGAAGTCCCTTGGCGAAGGCAAAGGATTTAAAAGAAATGTATGGAGACAGGGTATGCCTTTACACCATTTTTGTGGGAAATACTGCCGAAGGAAAACAAGAACTCAGAGAGCTTGCGCGAGAAGCAAAATGTGGTTTTTCTGTAACTGCTGATGAAATTGCGTCCAGCGACAACATGGCGGACTTTGTAAAAAAAGTGTTTTTGACAGCTACACCAAAACAAGTTAGTAATATTGATAGTGATGGTGATGGTGTTTACGACAAAGACGATGAATGCCCGGATACGCCGAAAGGGGCTATTGTTGATTCCAGAGGATGCTGGGTGGTAAAAGGAGTTGCTTTTGATTATAAGAAATGGGATATTAAGGAGGAGTTTGACTCAAATCTCAGTAACATTGTCGATGTTTTGCAAAAAAATCCGAATATGTCCATAAGAATAGAGGGGCATACGGACAATATCGCTTCAATGGAATATAATATAGAGCTCTCCCAAAAAAGAGCTCAAGCGGTAAAGAACTATTTGGTCAAGAGAGGTATTGAAGAATCACGTATCGCTACGGTGGGTTTTGGATTTAAAAAGCCTATTGCTTCTAATGACACCGAAGAAGGTCGCGCCCTGAACAGAAGGGCTGAAATTGTTCCCAT
>JAXMAC010000167.1:0-4285 GCA_046350595.1 Candidatus Brocadiaceae bacterium
GGAAGAAATAAGACCCTTGAGGAATGGATTGCCAGTATACCTGGGGAAATCAGGGAGTCTACCCCATGGCTTCTGTACTGGTTTGGTATCTGTCGCTTTTTGTATAATAATCCCGCCGAAAGCCGTACGTATTTTGATAAGGCATTTGAACAGTTTCGTGCGCAGGGAGATTTTACCGGAATATGGTTATCCTGGGCATATGCTGTAGATACCTTTTTTCATGAATTTGATAATTTTTCCCCCTTTGATTCATACATTCAGATATTTGAAGAGCTTATTCAGCAAATGCCTGTATTTCCCTCGCCCGAAATAGAATTCCGCGTCATTTCCTGCCGGTTTATTTGTATGATGCTGAGGCAACCGGATCACCCTGAAATTAAAATATGGGCGGAACGGGTATTTGCTCTCCTGCAAAAGTGTAGCGACGTAAACCTCTGTTTGCAAACGGGATTTTATCTGGCAGTTCATTACGTGTGTATGGGCGATTTCGTCCGTGCTGGTATTCTGATCGATCTTCTTCGCAAACGGGCACAGTCGGAAACGGCAATGCCATTAATGCGGCTATTGGAAAAAACTGTCGAGGTATTTTATTCATTGAATACCGGTTCCTCCGGCTTATGTATTCAGCATGTTTCTGAAGCGTTAGCGTATGCCCATGAAACAGGTGTGCATGTTTGGGATAACCACGTGTTGTCAACCGGGGCATGTGCAGCCCTCAATGATGGTGATGTGGACACAGCCACACAATTATTACAAAAGATCGAACCCGGTCTGGCTACGGCACGAAAAATCGACGTCGGTTTCTATCATCACATCAGCGCCATGAAGGAGATGCTTATGGGCAATTTATCATTAGCTGCGGAACACATACAAATAAATGTGCGTATACTTTCTGAAATAAATGCTCATTTTGCCCTCACATTGGGCAGGATTACTATGTCTCACGTTTACGCCGCTTTGGGAAAATACCCTGAAGCAGTAGCTCAGCTTTCACTCGCACGGCAAATTGGTCTTTGGATGAAGAGCAAACACATTGAATATATATGTCTTTTGACGGAGGCATATTTCGCCCTGGAGTTGGGAATTAAGGGGGTAGAGGAATTGAGCAATGCAGAGACAATCAAGCATTTGCCCTTTTCTCCCGCATATGATAAATGCAAAGAATCTGATGGGAAACCACAACTTCCCCGATCTCCCTTTGATAAGGGGGACGCGGGGTACGGTCTCGGGATACTTCGCAGGGCAATGGCGCTGGGGCGTGAACAGAACTTTACCGGTTGTTTTATCTGGCGTTTTGACATTATGCCCCGGTTGTGTGTAAAGGCGCTGGAGGCAGGAATTGAAGTAGAGTACGTCAGAAGCCTCATCCGCAAACGAAATCTGGTTCCTGACGTCCCACCAATCCACTGCGAAGATTGGCCCTGGCAAATAAAGATATTCACCCTGGGCAGGTTTAGGATCCTCCATGATGAAAAACCAATTCAATTTGCCGGAAAAGTTCAGCAAAAACCCTTAGAAATGCTCAAGGCAATTCTATCGATCAGGGGCGGGGAAGCGCCTGAAGATCCGCTGGCCGATGCCCTCTGGCCGGATGCCGAAGGAGATGCCGCGCATCGTGCTTTTGAAATTACCCTGCATCGCCTGCGACGCCTCATGGGCAGTGATAAGGCTGTGAAGCGGCAGGGTGGACTGGTATCATTGGATAAGAGATATTGCTGGGTGGATATGGTGGCATTTGAACGGATAGCTGAAAATATTGAGGATATGCGCAGGGAAATGGAGAAACGGGGTATCGGAGAGTGGAAGAAACCTCCAACTCATATTACCGTTTCTCCGCTTGTTCCACTCTCCGAAGTTCCCTCTCTCCCTATTATCCCACCTCAGACAGAGATATTCAGGCTTATGGAAAAGGCAATTAATGTATACAAAGGGTCATTTCTTCCGACGGAAAGCCGGTATGTATGGACGGTATCCACACGGGAACGCTTGCGGGATAAATTCCGTCATCTTGTCATCGCACTGGGCGTTCATCTGGAACAAACAGGGCAATGGGAAAATGCGGCAGAACATTACCGGAAGGCTATTGAAAAGGACGGTCTTGCCGAGGCATTTTACCAGCGCCTCATGATGTGCTATCAACAGCTTGGCTTACGTGCTCAGGGAGTCGAAATTTACCATCGCCTGAAGAGCGCTCTTTCGGAGGCATTTGGAATTGAACCATCCCCTCAAACCGAATCCCTCTATAAAAGCCTCATCGCTGCGAGAATAAGTGGCAATTCTTAAAAAAATAAGGCAAAACATATAGGTTCACCTTACAAACTTGAACCTGCCGGAAAGTAGTCATAGCTCTTTTATTTTGTCATTGCGAGCGGAGCGAAGCAATCTTTCGCTAACAAATAAAAAATCCCCATTAGCAAAGGGGGAACAAGGGGGTTGTGAATACGAATCTGAAACCCTGTTGGTCAGGCTACCAAAGGCAACAAGTTTTTATGTAGGGCGAAGTGTTACTTCGCTATTGACGAAGCACCGCTTCGTCCTACAGATGAAATTCTTATAATTGAACTTAGTAACCACACGATTACCTCATGATTACCAGGATTTAAAAGAAATTATTCGGGAGTAATCGGGAAGTAATCGGGAGGCTGAAAACAGATAGTAGCCGCAGATTACGCAGATAAAAAATGCTTAAACACAGAGGGCACAAAGAGCAGTCACAAAGAACACCAAGATACAAAACAATAGTCAACCGCTGAGGGCGCGGAAGTCCCAGAGAAAAAATAAAGCAAAATATAAAGACCTTTTTGTGTAAAAATATTATTCCTGAGTTCCAGATTAGTAAAAAATGAGAATCGTCAGACGGTAACGAAGCTCGTATCGTAAAACGTACATCGTAATACGGCTAAACACGACCAACGTCTGTCGATAGACGAAACGGGCATTGTAACCATTTACCGTCATACGTCTTTCAATCTGTGAAATCTGTGGTTATTGTCTTGGTGTCTTTGTGGCAAAGTATTTGTTTTTATCTGTAATCTGCGGAATCTTCCTTTGTATTAGATTCATGCAAATATTTTTCCTTGACAAACTATTCTGCATTAATGCAAAATGGCCAAAATATTTTTCAGACATTTGAAAAGGGCAAACCCTGAGTGATCAGGGGACGCAAAGTAACAGGGTCTCTGAGTTCGCACGACGAAGAAGCACCAGCAGCAGCAGAAAGACAGCCTTACTGCCAAAGATGCTAACAGAAAAGCATTTTTTGTAGTAAGGCTTTTTTGATTAACTCGGACTAAAAGGAGAAAAAATGGAACTAACAATAAATAAAAATAAAATAAAGAATCTTATAAAAGAATCAATTGTTGAGATGATAAAAGAAGACAGGGAAGGATTTCGGAAACTTATATTAGAAGCAATAGAAAATGCAGGTTTAGCAAATGCCATTGAGGAAGGAAGAAAAAATACATTTATCAGCGAAGATAAAATCATGGGCATTTTAAAAGGTTAAAAATGGAAATTTGTTTTGAAGAAATATTTGGAAAAGATTTACGAAAGGTTAATGATAAAAAACTATTAAAGAAGGTGGAAAATATTATAACCGAAGTAAAAGGTGCCAAGACTTTGAATGACATTAGAAATGTAGAAAAATTAAAAGGATACGAAACATACTATCGCATAAGAATCGGAAGTTACAGAGTAGGAGTTGATTTTATAGAAGGAAGGGTCATTTTCACACGTTTTTTACACAGAAAAGACATATACAGATATTTCCCGTAAAACATAAAGCAGGCACGAAGGACACAGAGGACACTGAGTAAAAATAATAAACGGTAAATTGCGCAAATCTGGAACTCACGAACTCAGGAAAGAAGAAAATTTCATAATTCGAAATTCCTTGTTCGATATTCATTATTCAATTTTTTATCCGTGTAAATCGGTGGTTATCTGTGACTAATATTTATCCACGCTTTTTTACACTAAATCCAACTACAATATTCTGGTCAGGAAAGTAAATAAACGATGTTTGTGAATTTCTTCATGAGTTCCTGAGTTCCAGATTCATAAAAAACTAAGGAACACAGGAATCCAGGAATCTTCCTGTATTTTTCTGTCTTCTGGATGTTATTATGAAATGACCGTGCGATACCGGGTGCAATAAGCAACAACAGTATAGACAGAAAAATGTCGGGAAGAAAAATGAAAAAATATTTGACTTTTGTAGTGGGTGTGCTAATATACCTGCCAATTTTTTGAAAGATTACATTAACATCCATGTTAAACTTTTAAA
>JAXMAC010000168.1:0-4225 GCA_046350595.1 Candidatus Brocadiaceae bacterium
AGCGTCACGTTGCCAACGTGAATGTCGTGGGTTCGAACCCCATCACCCGCTCCATCTTTTTTAATTCTAGACGAAAAAGGTTTTACAGGATAATAGTACAATGAATGTAATGATTGAAGAAGCAGGTCCTTGTAAAAAGGTCTTAAAATTCGAGATACCAAAGGAAACTGTCGATAGCGAACTTGAGAAAAAAACCAGGGAGGTATGTGACACGATAGAAATTCCTGGTTTCAGAAAGGGACGTGCGCCCAGAAAGTTAGTTGAAAAGCGCTTTGCAAATCAGATACGGGACGAGGTAAAGCAGTCGGTCGTGGGTGACTCTTATCAAAAGGCGCTTGAAGAACATAAGATAAGCCCTGTGGGCGACCCTAAATTCGGCGATATAAAGATGGAATCGGGTCAGCCTCTGAACTTTGACGTAACCCTGGAGGTGCTGCCGACATTCGACGTTGAACATTATAAAGGAATTCAGTTAAAGAAAAAGTCTGCTGCCGTTACGGAAGAAGATCTTGATAGGGCATTGAAGGAATTTGCAGCCAGAAAAGCACAGATGACCGTTGTGAAAGACGGGGTAGTTAAAAGGGGCGATCAGGTTATCTGTGATTGTAGAGTCGAGGTAAAAGGAAATAGTATTCTGGCAGATGAAGATATTGAGCTGTTTGTAGCCGAGGGAATAACGGTTGCCGGTATATCGTTACCTGATTTGATTGCAAGCATGGAAGGTAAGAAGTCAGGCGATGAATCAAAGATATCCGTGAAATTGCCTGATAATTTTGTAAAAGAAGAGCATCGTGGGAATGACGCTCAGGTAACTCTTATTATAAAAGAAATAAAGCGTCTGGCATTGCCGGAGATTAATGAAGGCTTTGCAAAAACGCTCGGTTTTGAGTCTTTGGATGACTTGAAAGCTAAACTTCGTAAGCAGATAGAAATTGATAAAAAGAAATGGGTTGAGGATGATTTAAGGAATCAGATTCTTGATACGCTCATTAATCAGATACAGCTTGTTTTGCCTCAGGATTTTGTAAATTATCATACCGAACAAAGGGTATACAAACATCAGATGGATTTACTAAACAAGGGAATGCCCCTGGATGAAATACAAAAACGAACGGAATCGATTAAGAACGCATCGGCAGAATCTGTAATGCGGGAACTTAAGGCATCTCTTATCCTGCATCATATAGCTGATAAAGAAAAGATGTTTGTTACTGAAAGCGAGGTAGAAAACAGGATCTTAGAAATTGCGCGTGCCTATAACACCGACGTAGCGAGGGTGCGCAAGCAGTTGGAACGGCATGGAAACCTGTCTTACCTGCGAAGTGACATGCGTGAAAATAAAATGCTCAATGCCCTCGTTAAAGAGGCAAAAATTTCGGAAGAAGGCTAAAAAATTTTAATAGATAAACAGAAAAGGGAAAAGAGGTTTTGTGAACAAGGACTATCTATCATACGGGGAAAATAGTAAGTGTTCTTCAGGCGAACACAGGGCAAAGTATGGATCCCTTTTTATGCCGTACGTTGTGGAAAAAACGGGTCATGGTGAACGACATTATGATATTTTTTCACGCCTGCTCAAAGATCGCATTATTTTTATCGGTTCAGAGATTGACGACACCCTTTCAAATCTCGTAATTGCCCAGATACTCTTCCTGCAAAACGAAAATAAAAATCAGGATATCAATGTTTACATAAACTCTCCTGGCGGGTCAATAACGGCTGGTCTGGCCATTTATGACACGATGCAGTTTGTACAATGTGATATTGCAACATTTTGTCTCGGCCAGGCTTACAGCATGGGAGCTATTCTCCTTGCGGGTGGAACGCGAGGAAAAAGATTTGGACTCCCCCATACCCGTATCATGCTCCACCAGCCATGGGGAGGCATGAGGGGTACAGCGACCGATATTAGCATCCAGGCTGAAGAAATATTGAGAATGAAAAAATGTTTGAATGAAATCCTGGTGAAACACACCGGGCAGCCAATAGAGCGTATTGAGGCCGACGTTGACCGTGATTTTTACATGTCTTCTCAGGAAGCAAAAAATTATGGTCTCATTGACGAAGTAATAGAATCCCTGCGAGACAAGAAAAAATAAAGCGATAGAACGATAGAGGACGTAAAAGAAAATTCTGAATGCAGAATTGCGTGCTTATTTAAAAAGAGGGCAGATGTGAATCTGCCCTCTTTTTTTATTTTATAATAGTAAGTATGAGCTATAATTGTATAGGAATTTCAAATGATCATGTAGTGGCAAGGCGCGCCCTTTCTACACATATTGTAAAAGTTGCCGAAGGCCTAATTTATATTCAGGAAATGTAATATGCGTTCCTTTTTACGTACGGGTAATTATTTGAATGCATGCATTCAAAGATTTCATGTTATTGTGCCGTATCAATCCCGAAAAATTATTGTCTTTTAATGGAGGAATAGGTTGATTTATATGCGTTTATCCTTAAGGCGTATCTTCTATTCAATGTCGTGTTTATTCTTCGTATTTTCAAGCACAACTTTTGCAAGCGACCCCAGGGAATGGTCACCCACGAGGAAACTACCCGTAGAAAAGAGGCCGTCAAATATGCTGGACTTGCTTATTACCGTTCCAGGCGATGTGCGGGCGAGTCAATTTTTCAGCCCGATATCTTGCGGCGCTTGTCATCCCGAAATATTCAAGATGTGGAGCGGTTCAACCCATTCAAATGCCTGGAAAAATCCGCTTTTTCAAGCCCTCTATAATTTGGGGAAAAAAACTGCTGAAGGAGAATCGGAAAAGAAAAACTTAGATTCGTGCGTGCGTTGCCACTTCCCTATTGGACATAGTAGTGGTGGCGACCCTCTTCCGGCGCCTGACGATGAGAAGGGCGGAGTTATCTGTGATTTTTGCCATTCTGTCAGGGCAACAACCGGTGTTGGAAATGCCCCTTACATTCTCAGTCCTGGAAATGCGGCTGCGATGGAAGGCGGCATAAAATTTGGTCCTTTTAACGATTCTCCGGAAACAATTCACCAGAACAAATATTCTGAACTACACACCCGCTCGGAGTTTTGCGGCGGGTGCCACGATGTTTCCCATGCAGGGAATGCAATTCCTATCGAACAAACATACACAGAGTGGGAAGAGGGGCCTTATAACACGGGCGACCCTAAAACAACCGTTCATTGTCAGGACTGTCATATGAGGCAGCGTCCCGGTTTTCCATCTACAGGCAGTACTGAAAGACCGGATAACCCCGGCGTAGCATCTCCTGAAATTATGGGCGGCAAAAAACGTCAGCACATCTGGACACATTACTTCGTTGGCGGAAGCACAAACCCATTGTCATTGCCGCCCGGTTCTGATGTAAACAGACAAATGGCAATAGAAAGGCTCAAAAATGCTGCGACCCTTGAACTCTCTGTTGAGCCTGGTTATAAAAAAGGCGATGTGCTGAAATTTAAGGTATGTATTAAAAATACGGGTGCGGGACATTATTTACCCACAGGACTCACAGAACTGCGGCAGATGTGGCTGGGTGTTTCTATAACGGATGCAGAAGGAAAAATCCTGTATCAAAGCGGCAGGGTAGATGAAAAGGGAACGGTCGACCCGAACACGACCATGTATCATACTGTTTTTGGCGATAAGGATGGTAAACCAACACTCCACGTATGGTCTGCAACGCAGATTTTGTCTGATAATAGAGTTCCGCCTAAAGGACAAAAAGAAGAGAACTTTGTTTGTCTTGTCCCCAGCGATGTCAATGCTCCATTGAAGATAAAGGCAGTGCTCTACTATCGGAGCGCCCCGCAGGATGTAGTGGATGCGCTTATGGGGGAGAAGTCCGTAAAACTTACCATCGTGGATATGGCAGAGACTTCAAAAGACATTAGTCTGTAGTTCACTATTTGTGTGAAATTCAACACCTTTGTAGGGGCGTATGGCAATACGCCCCTACCATATTCAAACCAAATTGTTACCATATTTATTATGCGTAATTCATAGCGCAGCGAAGCCGCAACAAATTCTCCTTTCTGAAAGTGGGGAGATTGCTTCGGAAAAGACCCTCGCAATGACACCTGCTATACACTTTGAGGGTACACAGCACATTGTCATTGCGGGCGTTTGTAGTAACGACTTTAGTCGTCTGGGGTCATTGCGAGCGGAGCGAAGCAATCTTTCCCTCATAAACAAACTTCACCTCCTGATAAGAAGTACATGGGATTGTGAAAAACTTACAAAAAAAG
>JAXMAC010000169.1:0-3934 GCA_046350595.1 Candidatus Brocadiaceae bacterium
GCTGATTTACAGACCCGTATTAACACTCTGGAAGCAGAGAAGCAAAATCTTGCGCCTCTACAACGTAATTTTCGAAACAATATAGTTATTTATACTATCAATATTTTGAAAGTTTTCAGGGACAATATCTTCATCCTTTACCGTAATACCAAATTTCTCCTCAATAAAGGCTACCAGTCGTATTATCCCCATGGAATCAACAACCCCCATGGAAAGAATGTCCTCGTCTGACACAATTGACCTTTGATCTTTATTAAACGCAAGTTCGGAAAGAATAAACTTTTCCAATTCTGCGATTATTTCCATCAATAAGCCTCCTGAAAATTCCTGTATTTTGGTATTATCCAAAAGCCGTTGATAATTTTTCACTCACCATCTGTGGTAGATGCTCTGCGGCGAAATCTGAATTTTTTTGGCAGTAAAAAATCCGGAGCAATATTTTTACATAAATAAGCCAACTTTGCCTTTTGAGTTTTGTGTCTCGTTATTTGATAATTAACTGATGCATCATTTGCCCATCGAAACTTGTATGAATCGCCTCCTCTCATGAAATCAAGATAACCATACTTATTTTCGAATGCATATTTAATAAGCTCGTTTATCAATAATTTTGTCGGGGCATACACTTCATAATCTGTGTCAAATGCGGTATTCCAATACGACAGGGTATTTTTAGTTACGAATAATAAGATATATGAAACGATGGAACCATTACATTTCATACAGGCAAGCATCTTTGAGTCTGTTTCTCCGGAACAAAAAAAACTCCTGATGAATTTACTTTCCTGTTGGTCTGTGAAATGGCTATACCTTCCAGAAACTCCTCTTTCCTGAAGGAATTTCTGCCTTTTTATGTGAATATTAGCTATGGTACTCATTTCGTCTTCTGTTATGTTCTTCTTGAAAATGTATTCGACGTGAACATTGTTTTGTTTTGTCTTGTTATATCTAAACTTCAGACTCTGCTTTTGGTTTTTGCTCAATTGCTTATAGTAATCGTTGTATGACTCATAGTGTGAAAAAGAAATTTTAGGACACTCGAACGAAACTTCCATTTTAAAATCCAGCAATGTGCTGTATTTTTGCCATAAGTCAAAATTTGGATAATGAGAGTTAATATCGGTTAATCCTAATATATCATAAGGAATATTTTGAAGAATACAGGTAATTAATGTTTGAAAAACGGTTTCTCTTCTCTGGTCTTGCAATATCAGAAAGTCGAGATACGGGGTAATCTGTTCGCCAAGGAAACATAATTTTTCAAGGGTAATGATTTTCAATATGGGTATCTTTCTCACATACAAGGGGGCGATACCTATGACTTTATTATCTTCTTCAACAACAAGAATCCAAAGTTTATTGCCTTCCTTATGGTACCTCCACCATGTATACATCCAGGTGAATTTTTGAGCAGGTAATAAATTTTGCGCTAGTCTGACCCAGTCATCCCTGAGAGAAAGAAAATCATTACCACTTTCAACGACTCTAATATTCATAGGAATTTTTGCGTTATTAAATCAGGCCTTACGGCAACTTTTTCTCCGCCGAGCAGGCAAGGGAGAGTCCCACCCCCAAGCCTCTCACAGAACCGTACGTGACAGTCTCCTGTCATACGGCTCGTGTTATTCTTGATACGCTTCAACAGTATCCTCTTTCCCCGTGATAAAACAACGCCGGGTTGGCTTGTCTTATTGAATTGAGCTTTTCCGCAGCTTTCCGGTAACCAATCTTGTACTTTTTCCTGAGCCATCCGATTAGTTTCCCATCTGTTATCATCAATGCGTTTCTTAGGCTTTGTCCTATATTAATGCCTTTAAATTCCCGGGGGGTTGTAACTGGATTATTGATAGTAAAATTTATGTCTTTTTTCGTGTAAGACTGCTGTGTTTGTGGTTCTGAGTGATAATCTTTATTCTTTTTCTTTTCTTTAATAGTGTTAACGTAATCAATATGTTTTCTTTTATTCTTAGAGTTTACAGGGATACGGTAAACCTCTAATTTTTCAATAATATTGGTAACTTCCGCGTAACTTAAGAGCATTTCGTTTTTGCTGAGGATGTATGGAATATGATTTTCCTAGAATACATTATCAGGCATTTTTGTTTTAAATTCATAGGAACCAACAAATGTAATAATGGGAATAAATTTGTATTCTGGTAAGTTTAGAAGCTCTGATAATGCTTTAACATGCTTATGGTTTTGTCTTAATGGATTTTGAAATGAGTATTTTGATTTGCGAAAGGTTTGAGTCCACATATCTTGTTTTTCGCTTCCGAATATCCATCCTTTCATATTTTTTGTTTCGATAACGAAGATACCATAAACAGAAATGATAACGTGGTCAATTTGAGTTGTTCCTCCATCTTTTGTATGAAGTAGGATGTTATTAAGAGAATGTTGAAAATTGATATGCGGAGCTTATCACGAACAGAAGTTACGATTGCCAATGCGTCACCAGATATTAAAGAACATCAACGAGAGCATCCTTTAAAATAACGTTTAATTTTGGATGTTTGATGTCCAGGATAAGTTCTATAACTTCTTTTATATTGTGGATAGTTTCTTCAATAGTTTTTCCCTGGGTAAAGCAATTTGAGTGTTCAGGACATTGGGCGATGTAAAACTTTTCACCTTTCCAAATTTCTACTGTTAAAGTGTTCATTGTTAATAATCTCCATTAAGAAATAATTTGTTTAAAGACATTCCATTCAACACCTATCTCTTTTGCTATAAGTCTTGAGAGGAACGAAATCCAACGTTTAGCATTACCGGCTGCGCGTCCGCTGCAATCGATTGTTATCAGGCTGTCCGAGAATGCAAAATTGTGAAAATTTCTTAACTTAACGACATTAATATTTATACTCAGTATAGCGAAATGATGGGATCTGTTTATGGGTCTTTATAAAAAAGCTCCTGCATCCTACTTTAACCTGAGGTACAAATTTTTCAGCGCGGAATTTAATCCTTGTGCGATTCCCTGCGGAGCTGCCGAATCAACAGTTGTCACCTCGTAGCCCTTTATACAACACCGGGCTACCTCTTTGCAATCCTGAAAAAAGCGTAAAGTCCCGATTAACTTGGAGCATGGATTACCATTGCACCCCAGGAATCTAAGTCTCAGTTCGATTTTAGAATTGGTATCTCCAATAGTAATAATATAGCATGTCTCGCCCTTTTGTACATCAATTATGGAAGTCCCGTCTGCCTCATCGAGCAAATCACCATTTTTATCAAAACACACGGAAAAAAATTCCATCCCACACAAAAAAGCACAATCGAACGTCCCATAATAGCACCGGTCTGCATAACACGGTTTTACACATTTCTCATTAGCATAAACGCCAGGTTTTATGGAAGCAACAATAAGAAGACTAAAACCAAACACGATTAAGAATTTTTTTAAAATACTCAACTTCATGTTCTTGCTCCTCTCTTTATTTTAAGGTTAAAAGTTAAAAGTCATTTCCATCCCATCACTTCGCTGACACTCGCAATGACGAACAGCACATCCTTTTATTACTTCAGTGTTGCTTTCTAAAAAATATGGGGAACAATGTAACACAACTAATACAAAAGTCAAATATTATTTTTAATATTAAAATGAACCGCAGATTTTACGGATGAAGAGTTTGGTAGGGTGGAAAGTATAATGGATTAGATTTTTCGGAACAGTAGTTAAGAGTCATTCTCCCTCCGGTAGCTTTTTTTGTTGTTCGTTCTTTATAATTTAGTCTCACGCCAAAAAGCCATTACCGGAACTCGAAAACGACCTGTATGTTTGACATATCTTAAAAGACCTACAATACAATTCTGGGGACACTTTGGGGACGGTATTTTCGAGGGTATGAAAGTCATAAGCAACTAGTATTGCTTATGTTATAAAATGGAGACGAGGGGAATCGAACCCCCGACCTTCTCGTTGCGAACGAGACGC
>JAXMAC010000170.1:0-3908 GCA_046350595.1 Candidatus Brocadiaceae bacterium
GAACGTACGGTTTGATGAGGGGGATTTGGAAATAGAGCATGGTTAGGCTCGTGAGGCACTGTCAGACGAAAGGGACAGAAACAGATAGGCCAAACCTAAATCACTACGCCAGTTCCCTACTCTACCCTTTTGCCTCCTTTTTCCAAAGCCCTTATTTATCTATCCAGTATTCGCCTTCGCACTGTCCCTTATTGAAGCCTGCCTTGGGATCGAACGTTGCCTTATGCCTCAACACGCCGACAATAGTGCTGAATTTCCCTGTCCCTCCGCCAAGATGTTTCACTGCAATCGTAGTGCTCTTCTTAGTCCCATCGGGATTCGTTATGGATTGGCTTGTGCCGTCTGCCCAGTAATAGATTTTATCACCGTTTTCAAGGACATACTGGCCATGTCCCCACCAGCGGCCATTGAGGTCAATGTAATCGGAACCGCCTCTCATCCATTCTTCTAAAACCTTCACACATTCAAAAAACGGCGGATTTTTGGGAAAGGTGCGATGGATCTCGAAAATACGGATCTGATGGTCATCGCTTACATCAATCGTGTATTGCTTGGTATATTCGGCATCTGCTGCTGTCCATTTATAGGAGACCTTTTTCTTCTGTTGCGCCCAGCCTTCGGTAGTCCCAAACACAGTCAGCCCAATGCTGATAGTGAGTGTCAGGAAAATGTTCATGCCTCCCAAAATCAATTTCTTCATTGTATTCCTCCTCGAAAAGGGTTAAATTTTAAAATACTGTCAAGCCTCTTATGAACGCATTTATGCCAATTTATCGCAAATGTTTCGCTCCAACTTCGACAAAGCACCAAAGCATTTCGCTCTGTCATTGCGAGCGAAGTGAAGCAATCTTTCTCTCATATTTTATTGATTTTCTCAGAAAATCCAGTAATTCTTCAGACCGCATGCTGCATTTTGGCAATCTCAGGTGCAGGGTGTTATCATTGATTACCCGAATATATTTTCTCAGATGAAACAAACTTTGTTCTGACTGTTTTAAATCCATGACGTGGATGATTACTTTGTCATCAACCCGTATCATTGAACGAATCTTTGACTGCTGGGCAATAACTCTCAGTTCGTTCTCTGCAAGGAGATTTTTCACCGGATGTGGAATATCGCCAAACCTATCGGTCATTTCATCACCAATGGTTTTTACTTCTTCAAAGGTAGTTGAACGATTTAATCTCCGGTAGATATCCATTTTCAGTGTATCGTCAGAAATATATTTGCCGGGAATATACGACTCCAGATGCAGATTAATTGAGACGTCCAACGGCTCTTCGACGACTTCGTGTTTTGCCTTTCTTACGGCTAATTCCAATAAACGACAATACATTTCGTAGCCGACCGCAGCAATATGACCGTGCTGTGCTGTACCCAGGATGTTTCCTGCTCCCCGGATTTCCAGGTCGCGCATGGCTATCTTAAAACCAGCGCCCAGTTCTGCAAATTCCTCGATAGCTTTTACCCGTCTTTCAGCCTCCGGAGTGACAGGGCGATCGACAGGCAATAGGATATAGGCGTAAGCGCGATGTTTGTAACGCCCTACTCTTCCCCGCAGTTGATGCAAATCGGCAAGACCAAAGGAGTCGGCATTATTAATAAAAATGGTGTTAACGTTTGGAATATCCAGCCCTGATTCGATAATGGTCGTAGACACCAGGATATCTGCCTTATGTTCGATAAAATCCTTCATGCGCCGTTCCATGAGTTTCTCATCCATTTGTCCGTGGACGGTCATTATTCTCGCATCAGGCACAATTGAGGATAATGATTGGGCGACACGCTCAATGTTGTATACACGATTGTGCACAAAGTATACCTGGCCGTCACGGTTGAGTTCCAGCATAATAGCCTGGCGGATGCGTTCCGGGTCGTATCGCATAATCTGGGTATGGATGGCCTGCCTGCCGAGCGGGGGGGTGTTCAGTGCGGAGATTTCCCTGATCCCCATAAGCGACATGTGCAATGTCCTGGGAATGGGTGTGGCAGTCAGGGTTAACACATCAACGATTTGACGGAATTTTTTAAGCCGCTCTTTGTGCTCAACGCCAAATCTTTGCTCTTCGTCAATGATGATAAGTCCCAGGTCTTTAAAATAGACGTCTTTTTGTAAAAGACGATGGGTGCCGATGAGAATATCCACAGCGCCAGCCGATGTTTTTTCTAAAACTTCCTTCTGTTCGCTTCGTGATTTAAAGCGGCTGAGCACACCAATTCTTACCGGGTAATCGGCCATACGTTCGGAAAACGTATTGTAGTGCTGTTGCGCAAGAATAGTTGTCGGCACCAGTACCGCCACTTGTTTCCCGAACATTACGGCCTTGAACGCAGCCCTCATGGCAAGTTCAGTCTTGCCATATCCAACATCACCGCAGATAAGGCGGTCCATGGGTCTTTGCGATTCCATGTCTTTTTTGATATCCCTGATAGTCTGAAGCTGATCCGGAGTTTCTTCATAGATAAAGGCGGCCTCAAATTCCCTCTGCCATTCGCTGTCTGCAGGATATGCAATACCTTCTTTTGCGTTTCTCATCGCCTGAATATGCAGGAGATCGCTTGCAACGTCGTTGACGGCATTTTCAGCCCGTTTTTTCCTGACCTCCCAATATTTTGAACCAATCTTATCAAGTCTTGGCCTGTGGTCTGAACTGCCAATATACTTTTGCACTAGTTCAATTTTAGCAGCAGGCACATAAATCTTTGTCCCCTCGTCAAATTCCAGGACAAGGAACTCCCTCTTCAAGCCTTCATCTTCCAGGGTTTCCATACCTAAAAAGCGCGCAATTCCGTGAGATACGTGTACAACGTAGTCGCCCTTTTTTAAATCGAGAAATGAATCAATGGCCCTGGTTTGAATAGGTTTCTTTGTTTCACGGCGCTGCTCGTAGCGGTGAAAGATTTCATGGTGTGCAAGAATGGCAATGTTAATGTCTGAAAACTGAAATCCCCTGTGGAGATGACCTGTACGCAATTCAAGTCGTTTGTTATCTTTCCGGTTTGAATCCTGAATAATTTCACGGAACCGGTGTTCTTCCGCATCATTATTACAAAAAACAACCGTATGTTTGTGGGATTCAGTGATTGTGGTGAGTTCAGACACAATCGAAGGTAAATTTTTCGGGAAATTGTCAGCGGTCTTGACAGAAAATCTATAATCATGGTTACACGGCGCAAGAGGAAGATTCGACAGGGTTATCTTTACCCAGGGAAACAGTTGTTTGAAGAATTCCTCATGCGTGAATAACATTTCTCTGTAACCAACGCCTGCCAATAATTTATTCGCCCGATCTTCAATATGTGTGGGTTCTTTGAGAACAACCCAGGTATCTTTGTGAAGATAATTCAGGAAAGATGTCATTTCCGGTTTTTCCCGAACCGTATGAAATGAATCAACGGAAAGTATTTGACAGGTATCCAGTTCATGTTCAGAAAGCTGTGATTCTCTATTAAAACTGCGTATAGATTCTATTTCGTCTCCAAAATATTCAATACGATAAGGAACATCCGAGGCGTAAGGGAATATGTCCATAATACCGCCACGCACGGCAAATTCCCCGGCGTTTTCAACCTGGGCGGTTTGATGATAACGGTGGTCATGCAGCCATGTCATAAGTTCTTCCATGGGGTATTCCTGATTCCTCCGAATGCTCATAATATGCCGGGAGATGAATTTGGGCGATGGCACAGTCTGCAAAAGCGCCTGGATGGGCGTAACAATAATATCAAGCTTACTTCCCGTGTGAGCATCGTAATGCATGAGTTGATTGAGAAGTGAAAGCCTTTGTGCCGGTATATCACTTTCTTCATCAAGTTTAGCGCTAAAGATATTTTCACTGGCAGGGAACAGAGTTGTGTGATTTTTTATAAAGGTATCCAGGTCTTCCAAATCTCCTTCAGCTTCTTC
>JAXMAC010000171.1:0-3863 GCA_046350595.1 Candidatus Brocadiaceae bacterium
CATTCCACTGCTTCCTTATCAAATATCCTTCTGAGAAAAAGAATATTGTCAGTTAGTGAAATAATGACTGCATGGACATCCTTATTTTTACCCTTTTCGGTTACGACCGGGTTTCTTAATATTAGCCGTATACCCCGAGAAAGATCAGTAAAAGTTTCTTTTGAATTTAACGCCCGAGCCAGGGTTTCAAATTCTTCTGCCAGACTTGTGTTATCAGATACCCATGTACCTTCCAGGTACCACATATCCGGCATATAATTTTCAATCCTTCCTATTCTCATATCATCCCAGATGATATCGTAGTTATTGTCTATCACCTCTTGATCGCTGGAGGTATTGTCAGTATCTTTTTTTAACCGGATAACATATTCAGTGGTGTTCCCATTCCAAAAGCAATGGATGCACCTTCCTTTCTCAAACTCATGGGCGCATTTTTTATATCCGTATATATAGTGCGAACATTCCGGGCAAAGGTTTTCCATCTCAGAGCTTTCGCTGTAATACTCACTCTGACATTCTTCGCAAGTGTTTATTTTTTTAGTTCTGTCTCCGGTATTCATCTGTTTATTTGTATGAGTAACTGCCTTTAAATTCTTTTCAATTTGGATCGTTTGAATCAATCATGCATTAAAATTATTTGTTTTCAATTTTCATCTCAAAATAAATTCTGATGTTATACCCACGAATCTCCCGCAGGTACCCTTTAGAGCTGTATACGGGCAGAGGAGACTTGTTGGCAAGAAAACAGGCGCTGCAAAGTAAAACTTTACGAAATTCAGACTTTCCCTATCCCTCCCGCATGAGGCGGGACGGGGGAAGTGTTACAATTGCAGTGAGTTTCCGAAAGAGGGGTGGAGCTAACGCTGCCCGTCTTTTTTCCACCCCAGTTTGGTGATGCAAGAACCTTTGACGATCCGGCCCCCGCCTGCGGGGGACAGGCACAACCCTGTTATGCAATAACGGTTTTTAGCAAAGACGGTACTGAGACGAAGTCTCAGCACAACTACACTGAAGTTTACTATTTATTATTGAAGCGAAAACTCAGGAGAACGGGGAACTACCCTGAAGTTTTATATTTTTTATTGAAGCGAAGACTCAGGGACTTGGCTGAGAAGTAGAATTGCGCAGAGTCCCTATCAGAGGATTCATCAGGGAAGGAGAAGTAATAGTTAAACACCCTGAGTTATATCGTTTAGAACTACAATAGTTGACGTAAGATAAGTTGAAATTTTAGAAGGATTTGTTCTTCTAGTAGACATTAAAAACCCGCCAATGGGCAATTTTAGATTGCCGCCATATGTAGCTCTTATTAATCTATCATAAGCTTGTTTGGTACTAGCACTGCGATGTGCAATATGGTTCCTAACGATTCGCATCTCATTTATTAAACTGCCGTGATTTCTGATATTCCTCAAAAAGGGATCATTAGAGTCTATTATATATCTAACATTATCGTTTATATAGGATGCCTTTGTCCAACGTAAGTATAGAAGAGGTTGAGTTCTACTAAAAGTCGTCATAGAAGTATGTGCATCTTGAATACTTTTGCATCGTCTTAATAGTAAAGGAGGAGTATTGTTCCTGTATAAAGCCCCGCAAGCAAGTTTATATGCTACTTCACAAAACATTTGTTCCAAGATTGAAAATAAACGAAGCATTAAAACCTCGCCAACTAAATATTGATATTTAGACTCGAGGCCAATTGCATCCCTTAAATAACTATTCAATGTCGATAATTGATGAATACCTGAGGAATGTGTTCTTGTAATGCTTGGCGAAGGCATTGCTATTTCAAATTACTGCTTATGTAGTTCTGTCGTACCTGTCTTTGCTTTATCCTTTGCGTTGTTGATGTACAAGCATTGTAAAAATCTAATTCCTTTTTCCCTCTTTCTTCTACGGGTATATCGCTATTGAAATTGGCATCCATCTTAAAGAGCGCAGCTTCGATTTTTTTTGCATCATGTCGGGTTAAATCATCAAGTACAAGAAATAAGGAAAAAAATATCGGTTGCCTTTTGAAAATCGTCTCCTTAATAGAATCTGGATTCAGTTTTAAGAGTAGGTTAAAAACTTTGTCTAATCTTCTTTCAATTGTCTTTCCTTTTGAGAACTTTTCATCGAAGTCCTTATAATATTTATTTAAAAGAGCAGCGCTGTAATCACTTAAGCCTTGAATCATGTTTACAACAAGGTCGGATAAAAACTGAACTTCGTTCATTCTTGAAATGTCGGTTGCAGAAAAAATTTTATAATTGCGCCAAAATTCCAAACGAGAAACAGAGTGCAAAAGAGTAAACTGCTTAAAATCACCACTGTATTGAGAATTTCGCTTTTCTTGATCATTTAATGTTTTGGCAACTGAGTTTATTCGAGCAAAAATGTCAATTACGTCTGAATCAGTGGCTCCTAATAAATACCCAACTGGTATTGCAGTTAATAAAAACTCTTCTCGTTGTGAAGTTTTTAATTCGGAAAATTTTATTTTTCTATCGATCAATGGATGTTTTACTGCAAACCCATTATTGCAGAACTCAATAATTGCCCTGGTTCTTTGTTGCCCATCAACCACCTCCTTGATACTCTTCCCTTTTTCTAAATCTATTGAATGCCGTATATATACAGCAGGTATTGGTTTTTTTTCAATAAGAGTATTTATTAAGTAAGATTTTTGAATATCAGTCCATACCGACCTTCTCTGATACCATGGGGTAAGATTTAATTCACTTTTCTTTTCGAGATTAACTATATCTTGAATTACTAAAGATTGATATTCTACTCTATCCATTTTACAATTTTTAAATATGAAGAATAGTGCTTGACTAAATTACGACTTAACAATATAAAAAAATTAATATCGTGAGTTAGGGCTTGATGTCTTGAAAACGGTACCCAGAACTGAGCGTAGCAACGGAAGATGCACAAGGAACTGGGTGATGGTATCTTAACCTTTTTAATGATCATTCAACGGCAAACCCCGCTTCTGCCATTCCACCCAGTTCACATACTCCGGTGCTACACGATGTTCTTCCATGGTAATACAGTTATCAACCGGGCAAACGAGCTTGCAAAGGTTACAGCCAACACATTCTTCATCCTTTACGGTGTAGGTATTGTAGGGCTTGCCGTATTCTAAACTGATAGACTGGTGAGAGGTATCCTCACAAGCAATATAACAAAGGCCGCAGTGGATGCATTTGTCCTGGTTTATTTTGGCAATATGATGATAGTTGATATCAAGGTCTTCCCAGTGGGTGATGGTGTTGACGGATTTGCCAATAAAGTCATCGAGTGTATTGAATCCTTTTTCATCCATCCAGTTGTTCAGCCCTTCGCACATATCTTCCACAATACGGAAGCCATGCTTCATGGCAGCCGTACATACCTGCACATTGCTGGCACCGAGCAGCATGAACTCCACCGCATCTTTCCAGGTGCTGATACCGCCAATACCACTGATGGGTACCTTGCGGGTGACTTCATCCTGCGCAATGGTGGTGAGCATCTTCAATGCAATCGGCTTCACTGCCGGGCCGCAATAACCACCAAAGACAGACTTGCCGGCCACATAGGGGTTGGGAACAAGCGTATCCAGGTCAATACCCGTGACGGACTGAATGGTATTGATGAGTGATAAGGCATTGGTTCCAGCCTTCACCACGCTGCGGCCAGTTGGAACGACGGAGTGAACATTCGGAGTGAGTTTGGTAATAACAGGAATGGTAGCTGCTTCCATTACCCATTCCACCACCATGCAGGCAATCTCGGGGTCTTGTCCCACGGCAGCGCCCATGCCACGTTCTGTCATTCCATGCGGGCAACCAAAGTTGAGTTCAAAACCATGAGCACCGGTATCTTCCACT
>JAXMAC010000172.1:0-3609 GCA_046350595.1 Candidatus Brocadiaceae bacterium
ATCGCCAGGTTTACTTAGCCGTATTTTACGGATAATCAGCATCTCCGGTAATAGCAAAAATGTACCGTTTAGCGCGTCTCTCAAATTTCATTTGTTATTTTCAAAGATTCAACCCCTTTCACTTTCCACTATTCTTTTCCATTTCCATGCGTTGTTTTTTAATTTTGCTTAAAAAAAGGTTGCTATCTTCTTCGGTTTTTGCTATAATAGCTCCGCTTGAGTGATTCATGGGAGAGAGTAATACACTATCATCTTATCGTATCTAATGTGTACTTAGTGTCTGAAATTTAAGTAAATTATCGTTAAGGATGGGTTTATGATTAAGAAAATGAGCAAACTGGTTTTTATTGTATTTCTCTTAGCATTGACACCTGTTCTTATCACTGGATGCGCTTCAACGGGTGGGTTGTCTACATCGTTAGAGGACTTAAATACAGAGTACCAAAAAAAGGGTTTTACGAAAGTTCCTGAGTATCGAGTTGTTTCAGTCTCTGGGTTATTGCCTTCAGATGATGTGGGGAGGTTATTTTTTTACAAACCAAAGAGAGGACCATCATCTGCTATCGGTCTAAGTAATAACGAGGGTAGTTTCATACTCGAAAGTATAATCGAGGACAGCGGTGCTACTGACAAGGATTTAATCGAAACACGTAATAAATTGGCTGTGTTGCTTTCTAAAGCTGCAGATTTGATAGCTAAGCGGATTAATTTAAAACTTGTTTCCGATCGGACGCCTCCAGATACTACTGCAATAAAAGTTGCGCAGGAATCATATGATAATATGACAAAGGAGTTTAATACCTTACACCAGGAAATAGTTGAAAAGGTGCATGTGGATGGAATTATTATTGCTAGGTGGTCTACCAATACGGAGAAAAGTGGGTCATTGAATTTGGGGAAATATTTTGGAGGCTCTTCATCTAAAAACGAGAGCTACAATGGGTTTGCCCTCATGAGAGGGCTTCGCACGGCTACTCTATTTGTTGGAAAAGATTTATGTGCGGGTTGGAGTAATTTAGACAAATCGTCTTCTTATGGTAATCGTTTTGTACTGACAACGTACGTTATGCAAACTAAACAGATACTATATGTGTCTGCATACGATTTTAACAGCCAATTAAAGGCAAATCTTGATGCTAGCTATAAGCAACTGGCAGATCCGCTTGAAACATTAAAAAAACTGGATCAAATTGAAATTGAAACGGTGTTATCGAAAATCTCAAGTCTCTCTAATATGGGAATGGTGGGAGGTGTAAAGAGACGGGAAATTCCAGTGGACTTCAATCCCAAACCCAATCCCAATCCCAATAAAACTGACGATTGGCAAACCTTTCTTTCTGTCGAAACGAACTTGAAAGACATGATAGATATGGTTAAACCACCCCCTGAAAGGATGTAGCATCTCGTACTCAGACATCCAACTTATCCAACGCCTCATGGGCTAGCGCTCCCCCTACCACTGGCAGAGGTCAAAACTCTCCCGGGAATTCTGTCACGTCTGGAATTGGAAAGCTGCCAATGGTCAATACAAAGACACGGCATGCCGCGGCCTCCTTCTCAAACTGGAAAAGCGTGATCTTATTACCTTACTGCCACGCCATGTCGAGGCTCATAACTCCCTTCGAAATCGGCTGGTTCGTCCTGTTCCTCGCCAACAATCTCCAATCTATACCCCGTTAAAAACCCTTTTGCCACTTCGTATCGAATGTATTCAAAAAGACAAACACAAGGCACTCTTTCATACCCTGCTTGTGCTTTACCATTATCTTGGCTTTTCGATGGTGGCGGATGAATATCGTCTTTGACCGTAAAGGAGCAGAAGGGTCACCTATAGAGGTTTTTGTGAAGGGACTACTTTCTCATTGCATCGGACCGCTTGTGATAACGAAGCAAAATAATTTTAGATGACTCAGAAATAGGCAGAAAAGTTCTTTGATGTTACAAATCTCGCAAAGTCGGTCTTGGGTATAATCCGGCTTGTTGGACAATTTCAGGGATGGACTCTGCCCATTCAACTGCCATGATATGCACACCAGAGACAACTTTGACCTTCCAGGCATACTTTAATACCATCTTCCTTGCCCTTCTTAACGGCAGGCTGGCACATCTGGACGGGTTGTCCGAGAATGCGGGCAAGGGTTTTGTGAACAATCTGTAAAGATTCGACTCCTTTCATTGACCCCTCATAGGTAAAAAGCAATTCCTATCATCTGAATACATTACGAACTATAGTAAATGCAAAAAGTAAAGAATCCACCCGCAGAGCAGGTGGCTTTGGGTTTACCCCTGTAAGGGGAAAGTAAAGAATCCACCCGCAGAGCAGGTGGCTTTGGGTTTACCCCTGTAAGGGGATAAGTTTACCCTTCGGTAATCATTGTACAATTTGGAAGTATTTCTGTCTTATGTAGGACTAACAACGTTTTTCCCATTTGCTTCAAAAATGCACCGTGATTTACAAGATTTTAAATAATAAGTCAGTTCTACATAGTTAATGAAAGTTATAACTGGCATAGCCCTAGTTCTCTGACCACGCCCAGAGGACGTGGTTTTCTAATTTAGAATAAATGGATGTAGGTCAAGGCTTTAACCTTGATATGAGCAAACATGAGGGATTGCCCTACGGAAAATAGAGCAACGTATTTAAAGTATTACTCGGTAAAAAATTCTTTTTTTGTAAGTTTTTACAACCCCCTTTCCACCCCCTGTCCCCATCCAGAGGTGGATAAAGGGCATAGGTGTTAAGTTAAGAAATTGAAAAACGAACAATTTAGCCTTCAAAGATTGGGCATTGTTATATAACAAAATAAGCCCTGAAAGGGCAATAATAAGACAGCCCAGGGCAGCGCCCTGGGTAAAAGAATAGAGCAAAATTAACCCTGAAAGGGTTATATAATGTGGTGTATTAATCCCTTTTGTTTTTAATATAATGTGTGGCTGTTGTTTTACCTTCCTCCATGGTTATTGCGCTCTTTCAGAGCTTGATTATTTTGTTATACACTTACCCAGGGCGTTGCCCTGGGCTATCCTATTTAGCCCCTTCAGGGCTAATTGAAACAAGGGGTTAGTGGTAATTATAGATTCCTTAACTTAACACGTATGGGATAAAGGGGGAGGAGTTGAAACATAACCATTCCTATTCAGACCCTTCAGGCACATAAATTACCTTTCCATCTTTTAATCGGTATGCTATCCCAAGGCGGGTGCCTTCTCCCTGTATATTCTTGTCGGTAACTTTTTCGACTTTTACCTGTTTTCCCTTTTTCGTGACAATCTCTATCTGGCCGTTATCCTTTTGCCGGACCATGGTGATTTCTGTTTTTGGAGAAAGGAAGTCAAGCAGGCTGTATGCGCTGATAAGGGCGCCAATAAGGCCGACAATGAAGACGACCCCAACATCGAAAAGGTTGGCTACGCCTGTCATGGGGTCTTCCTGGTGGAGGTCTACTTCTTTTCCTATAACCCTTCGTCTTTTTTTAAGGTATCTCATGTTAGTTTTTATCTCCGCAGAGTGCGCTGAGGTCGCAGATAAATTATAAAATTAAAAAATGGTATCCATTTAGTGTTTTGAAAAATTAAGCCCTGTTAAGGGCGTACTGTTTGTAGCATTAA
>JAXMAC010000173.1:0-3600 GCA_046350595.1 Candidatus Brocadiaceae bacterium
CCTCGGGATAGCTGGCTGATGGAAGCAGCGATACGAAATCTGCCCATTTTTGTCCCGGGATGGGAGGACTCAACGCTCGGTAATATGTACGCAGCACACTGTATTGCTGGTGAAATCAAGCATATCCACACGGTAAAGACGGGAATTGAGTACATGGTTTTGCTGGCAGATTGGTACACGCAGACCGCCCCGAAGGGACTGGGCTTTTTTCAAATCGGTGGTGGCATTGCAGGAGATTTTCCCATCTGTGTGGTGCCGATGCTTCATCAGGACCTGAGACGCCCTGATGTGCCGCTTTGGGCATACTTTTGTCAAATCAGTGATTCAACCACAAGCTACGGTTCATACTCGGGCGCAGTGCCAAATGAAAAAATTACCTGGGGCAAGCTCGGCAAGGACTCGCCGAAGTTTATTATTGAATCAGATGCCACGATTGTCGCGCCACTCATTTTTGCCTATGTGCTTGGATGGTAAAGGTAAATTTTTCTTGCAATAGTCATTTTCCAGTATCTTATTTTGGTAACACGGAAAGTCTTGATATAAATGTATAGGAATTTCAATCTTTTGTAATTCCCCTTTGATTAAGGGGTGTGTACATAATATCATAACATCCCCCCGGCCCAATACTGTTCGGCACGGTGTTTGAGTATGAACACCAATGAATCATTACCTCACCATCACCACATCCAGTGAAAAGATGTATGGTTTTCTCCAACCCCCTCTATTCCACTATGACAAAAAGAATTCTTTAAACAGTACTTTTTTCCCTTCTCTTAACTCATGGGAAAAAAGGAAAATATTTTTAGTGTAGTAAATTTTGAATTTTCATAAATTATGACTTATTATATAGTTACGACATTATTTGTGTTGCATTCCTCTCCTGCATGTGGTATTAATTACCCATATGGATGACACACGTACTGATACGTTGATCAAACAACTAAACACGATACAAAGACTCTCTGTTCTGAAGTCTTTCAAGCCTCTTCTGGAAAAACTCCACTCTCATGCAGATTGCTACAACAGAAAACTGCATTACGATCACTATGCGAGTCTCCTGTTACTCTATTTTTTCAATCCGACCTTCACCGGACTACGATCAATCCAACATGCCAGCACACTCAAGAATATCCAGGATAAGCTCGGTGTCAAACGCACCAGCCTCGGCAGTTTATCAGAAGCCAGTCATGTCTTTGACCCACAACTCCTGACTCCTATCATCAATGAACTCGCACATGAGGTAAACCGCCTTCCCTTCCAAGAGCGTTTCAATAACCTTGACATGACCATAGTCGCTGTCGATGGCACCCTGATAAAAGCCCTCCCCAAGATGCTCTGGGCCTTGTGGATGGACGAAGACCACCGGGCTGTGAAGATGCACCTGGAATTCGATATCCTCAAAGGTATTCCTCTGGAAGCCCATGTTACCAATGCCAACAAGAGCGAAATCGCCCAGCTTGAGTCCATGTTATCGCCTGGCAAACTGTACTGCCTGGATGCCGGATACAGAAAGTACCACTTCCTGAACACGATTCTCCAACAATCCAGTTCATTTGTTGTACGACTTCATGAGAATGCCTCTTATGAGCTTATCCAGGAACGTGCCCTGAGTGAAACTGACTGCAAAGCCGGTATTGAATTTGACAGGGTCGTTTGGCTTGGAAGTACAAACTCGCGCAATGAGCTCTCAAGACCTGTCAGAATTATACAACTTCGCTATCATGATGAACGGGCACTTTCAGGATTCTCACGTGCCTCTCGTCTCTCCTGTAAAAAAACATTCAGAACTCCATCGGTTGGGAAAACCTTGATTATCGTTACTGACCTTATGGATTTACCGGCAGAACTTATCGTGCTCATGTATCGGCATCGCTGGCAGATCGAGCTCTTCTTCCGATGGTTTAAATGCGTTTTAGGATGTAAGCATCTCCTGGCACACTCAGAAAATGGGATTACCATTCAAGTCTACTGTGCTTTGATTGTTAGTCTGCTAATCCGATTATGGACAGGTCGCAAGCCGACCAAACGCACCTTCGAAATGATATGTCTGTACTTTCAGGGTTGGGCTACCCTGGAGGAACTCATAGAACATATCGAAAAACTGAAATCCAAAGAACAAAAACAACCATAGCGGTATATGGGACAGTATCGCCATTTACCTCTCAAGGGAGAGGTACGTCTTCATTTTTCAAGTGCATTCCCATCACTGACTCACCATTTCTTTTCCCTGCCCTTCTCAGAAGAACTACTCTATTATTTATACCACTTGTTCACTTCTCAAACACCGTGCCGAACAGTATTGGGCAAAAGACCCCAGTCAGTAGAAACACGCCGCCAGTTTGGACACTGGGAAGGCGATAGTCTTGTTTCAAGAAAAAGTGCCGCTGCTTTAAATGGCTTAACGGAACGCAAAAGCCGTCTTGTTCTCCTTACAAAACTGGGTCGTAAGGGTGCCATAGAGACGAAAGACGCCATCATTACCCGATTACGACACCTTCCTTCAGATGCCAGGAGGAGTCTTACTCTGGACAATGGAACAGAGAATACACAACACCAGGAAATAACCGCTACTCTTGGCACCAAATGCTTCTTTGCTCATCCCTATTCCTCATGGGAACGCGGTACGAATGAGAATATCAACGGCCTTGTCCGATGGTTCTTGCCAAAGGGCACTGACTTTAGTAAAATCACTCAACAACAAATATCACATATTGAATCTTTAATCAACAATCGCCCAAGAAAGTGTCTGAAATTTAAAACCCCTTACGAAGTCGTTTTCCCAAGTGTTGCACTTCAATGTTGAATGTGCCCCTTTTAAAAAATGCAGATATTTTAAATTGTTAGTTTTTATATACGAGGGGATATTTATCGGGTTCTACCAATGATTCTATTTCAAGATCTATATCCAGTTTTTCCCATCTCAAGTGATTATCATGGAAAAGTTCTACTTCCATTATTTCTCCTACCTTTGCTTCCTTAAACCACGGAAAATCTTCGAATGGTAAAAAATACTCAGTGCCTTTGACATACAACCATATCCCGTGATTAGATATATTGGTTACCTCAACTTGAAAAGTGCTTTCTCCAACTTTCTTTGATTTCATGAATTCGTTCCTTTGTTATTTTAAGTAATTCGCTGATTTCACTTTGTTTCAATCCTTTATTTACCGCTAACCCAATTTCAGGTTCTAACCATATTTTTGCCTCCCCCTCAGGAGACCATACATGCACACGCATCCTTCGCTCTTCTCGCGATAAAAATAAAAATTTATATTGATTGTAGCGAAATACAGTTGGACTCATTTATGTCCTTTTTATAAGACAATTTTATATATTATAAATATAATAAATTCCTTATCAATGTATTTCTCGCTTTTCTTCCTGCTTTGCAACAAACTCTTCCTTAAGGTGGTTCTTGTTGACACTTCAGTATGGGTAGTGCATTTGCGGGATGGAAATATCGGGCTTGAAACAGTATTAAATGAAGGTAACGTTGTCTGTCATCCGCTCATTGTTGACGAGCTTGCTTTAAAACTGGGGATAGGGTATCGATTCGTCAAAAAAAACTTTAAAAGAAACCTGGCACCTCGGCTTCAAAGG
>JAXMAC010000174.1:0-3391 GCA_046350595.1 Candidatus Brocadiaceae bacterium
TATTTTAAAGAAGTTATTTTGACACATCACCTCTAATGCCTATATAATATTTTTTAACGATACGCTTTGTTACGAATTTTTAAGGTACTTTGAGTTGATGTTAAAAATGAAACGAATTATTCTTTGGATTGTTTTTTTGTTATTACTATTTTCCAAAAATGTATATGCTGTATACTATGACCTGTCAGATGAACAAATTAAACAGGCTCTTGAATTTGGCGAAAAAAACAAGGACATGGATAACACTGCTTTTTTAAACGAATGGATGAGTTTATCAAACGAAAGATACGAATGGGCAGCGTTGAATACAAAATTCAGTATACTGGCGTACGAGGCAAAGCAGGCTGCCCTGGCATCAAAAAACTTAACGAAACCACAAATACTTCAGTTCATGTCAGAAGTAGAGGAAACCCTATCATTTCATGTAGTTTTATATGGCAGTTCCCCTGATTTTGCCTGTAGTTATCAGGCCGTGTTATTATATAAAAACAAACCGATTCGGCCGATTTTAGAGCACAATGACGAACACGCGAAGGCTGCCAACTTGGGGATGAGGATACCTCTAATCTATCGCGCTATGTGCAGGTATGACTTTCCCAATTATTACATTGAACCCGTTGCTGAAGTTACTCTTGTCATTATCAGTCCGTTAAATAAAGAACGGCAATTTACTTTTGATTTAAGCAAAATGCGATGAAGGTAGGATTTTTGCAAACATTTCCCATCTTTGGTAAAAAAGAGGAAAACACACAAAATGCTATCCACCATTTGAAGCATCTGGACGCAGACCTGGTTGTGTTGCCCGAGTTGTTCAACACGGGATATCAGTTTACATCACGGGAGGAAGCACGAGCGATGGCAGAACCTGTTCCCGATGGGCAGACAACACAGGCATTGATTACGCTTTCAAAGGGAAAACAGTTGTATATTGTCGCTGGCCTTGCGGAACGTGAACAAGATCGTTGTTACAATTCCGCTGTAATTGTTGGCCCAAAGGGGTTCATTGGTTGCTATCGGAAATTGCATTTGTTTTACCACGAAAAACAATGGTTCGAACCGGGAAACAATGGATTGCAGGTCTATGACATCGGTCTGGCAAGGGTTGGTATTATGATTTGTTTCGATTGGTTCTTTCCGGAGGTTGCACGATATCTGGCACTAAAAGGCGCAGATATAATTTGCCATCCTGCCAACCTTGTCCTGCCTTACTGTCCACAGGCCATGATTACACGGTGTATTGAAAACGGGGTCTTTGCCATAACTTCTAATCGTATCGGGACTGAGAAACGCACTAATGAGACGCTCTCATTTATCGGTACAAGCCAGGTTGTGGACACAAAAGGTGAGATTTTATATCGTGCGTCACCCGATCGGGAAGAACCCATGATTGTTGAAATTGATCCCCAAAAAGCCCGTGATAAACAGCTAACTCCCAGTAACCATCTTTTTAATGACCGTAGAATGGAGTTTACATTTCCATAAGCTGAGTGGTGCAGAGGGATTTTTCCTTTTATTTAAACGGGTTTCATGTGTTTTTTTTAATTATGTTAATCCTGTCTTAATAGAAATGTTTGGATGTTGCGATGGGTATTCTGATAGAGATTGATCATCGTGAAAGTAATGCCGGAATTAAGGAGATACTCCGGAGAAGGGAAGATATTTCTCTGGAAGAAAAGAGACTGCCCATTGGCGACTATTTTATTAACAGACACATTGCCGTTGAACGAAAGACAACAAAAGACTTTGTTCTATCGATTATAGACGGCCGATTATTTTCCCAAGCGTGCCGATTAAAAAGGCGCTCGGAAATACCCTTTATGGTAATAGAAGGGACAAACCTGTTTCAAACCGGCTATAATGTCGACCCGCAAGCAATCAAAGGCGCAATCGTTTCACTTTCTGTTTCATGGCAAATACCATTGATATTTTCGAGGTCACCGCAAGGGACAGCCGAAATACTGACTACGGCAGGTTCTCAGGACATTAAATATTACGAAGAAATACATAAAAGGGTGGGAAGAAGACCCAAACGCATACAGACGCGGAAACTTTACGTCCTTCAGGGATTACCTGGTGTTGGTCCCACAATAGCCAAACGTATGATGGAACACTTTGGGAGTATTGAGAAGATAATGAACTCCAGTGAACAGGAACTGGCCGGTATTGAAGGCATCGGCAAGAAAAAGGCTTCAAAAATACGTGAAATTGTAATGTAACTTTTCTCCGGAAGTTTTTTACTGGTGTCTTCTCGTCGTAATGCGTTGATTCCATATTTTCTTTACTATTCCATCGTCATCTTCATCATAAATCTCTCCCACGACTTCTTCCAGGATATCTTCTAAGGTTACAATCCCCATCGTCTGATTACCCTGTCGTACAATGGCCATGTGGATATGGTTTATTTGAAGTTCTTTAAGGATTCGAAGGATGGATTCCTGAACGTCTACAAGATAGGGTTTACGGAGCAGACTTGCAAGAGAAAACTCTATCCGGGTATTCATCATAGCTACAAATTCCTTTGTATGAAGAATGCCGATTACCTGTGGTTCCCCGTCATCCGAGAGGACAGGCAACCGTGTATGGCCACAAGCAATAATGGTCTTTAAAATTTCTTCTTTTCCCATAGAACTACGAACGGTAACTACCTTAGAAAAGGGAAGCATAACATCTGATGCCTTCTTGAAACGCAGGGAAAAGAGATTCACAAGATAATCCCGGTGAAAGGGATGGAGCGCCTTGAGTGATAATTCTGATACATCTCCTTCCGATGGATGGACATGGTGAATACCCATCAGGAAAAGAAGTTTTATTGTTGATTGCTCAAGTAGGTGAACTACAGGTGTTGCAATCTTTGTCATAAAAACAAGAAAACGGCCAGAGAATAAGGCTATTTCTTCCGGGTAACGGATCGCAATGGCTTTGGGTACAAGCTCGCCAATAACAACGGTGAAGAAGCTAAATGGAATAACAAAAAGCGCAATACCAAACACCACGGCCATAGTGCCGGAAATATGAAAACAATTTTTAAGGGCAGGAAGAAAGGCCTCCTCAACTTTTGCCCCCCCTACAGCGGCTGACAATGTTCCAACAAGTGTAATCCCTACCTGGATAACGGCAAAGGTTCTTTCGGGGTGCGTCCGTAACGTGATAAATCTTTTTGCTGCAGCATTCCCTTTAACCGCCATGTCTCGCATAAGGGGAACGTTGGTGGATGCAAAAGCCATTTCCACGCAGGAAAACACACCATTGAGAAGAAGCAGTATAATTACGATAATCCATTCCATATTACAAATAATAACAAATTATTTTTGGTCAATTTTTACTGGTTTTTAGGTTTTTTTACTATGTTTGATTTTACCAGTAATTTCAGGACTCTCAAGACAATTTGATT
>JAXMAC010000175.1:0-1921 GCA_046350595.1 Candidatus Brocadiaceae bacterium
ACTAAAGTGAGCCCTACACTGCCGCCACCCAGCGGGGATACGGACAACAACAGCAGCAACAGTCGGGCACCTGCAACGTAAATAAGTAAGAAAGACACGTCATCGACGCCGCTATTCCGTTTCATTACGTTACGTCAGTTAAGCTGAATTCGTATTTTAAAAGTCAGTCTTGTGTTTTACTTGTACATTTTCACACTTTTGCTCTGTTTATTGCCTTTGGCTACTATTGTTATCATGCTCATTACGGTAAACAAACCTATAGCAATAATTGTGATAGTTAACATAATTTCTAACACGGTAAATCCGTCATCATGTCCCGTGAAACGTTTCTGCATAAAGAGCACCTTTATAAATAATACTTTAAAATAAATTATACAATAATTATTCTTTCCTAACACGACCGGTAATAGCAATTGCTACTGTTTTTGTTCCGCAAGAATTAACTATAGTTACAGTAGCAGTTGGTGCAGCATTTCCCCTTGGATGGAAAATTGGATTATTATTTGAACTCAATGTTATGTCGTTATATTTGTCCCGGATATTCTTCGTTATTACGGATTCACCTGCATCGATATCACCGTTGTCATTATTGTCATCCAAAATCTTGTACTGATGATCATCCATAAAAAATACTTTAAATTCATTATTCTGGTTAATTGCCCGCATCCGTGCCCACATAAGGTCTTCCATAATCTGCCTGGTTGCACCGCTTAACTGGATTGAAGATTTCATGCTGATATAAACGGGAATGGCCACTCCTGTTAGAACAGCGATTATGGCTACGGCTATCGTCATTTCGATGAGGGAAAAGCCTCTTTTGTTGCTATTCATGCATGTCATGTTTATTTTTATAGTACACTAATATTGTTTTGCTACGATAAAATAAATTATTCATACAGAAATTATCCTTTTCGTATTTTCCGCACAAAGAACATGGACTACTGAGCACCAAGCCCCTGCATCAATTTTATTAGCGGTACAAACATAGCAATGACGATGAAGCCAACAGATCCACCGAGAAATACAATCATAATTGGTTCTATCAGACTAACCATAGTTTCTACCGCTCTGTCTACTTCATCATCGTAATTATCGGCTACTTTTGTGAGCATCTTATCCAATTCCCCTGTTTCTTCTCCTACCTCCACCATATTAACTACCATTTCATTGCAAATCCTGGAGGCGCGTAGAGGTTTCGTAATACTTTCTCCACTCCGAATGCTATCGTGGATACGCTGGATGGCATGCGCCATGGCCGCATTTCCTGTAGCTTCCCTGACATTATTGAGGGCATCCAGGATAGGCACTCCGCTGGAAGCCAGGGTTGCGAGTGTACGGGTAAACCTTGAAACGGTTGATTTATTTATTATTGCTCCAAATATGGGTAATTTAAATTTGGTTTTGTCTATTAATAGCCGTACTTTTTTTATCTTCCCAGCAATCTTATAGAGAATAAATGTGCCAAAAGGTACGGAAGGAATAAATATCCATTGAGTCTTTAAAATCATACTAAAGGTAATGAGCATTTTGGTGGGAGTAGGCAGCTCCAAATTCAATTCTTCAAAAATCTTTGCAAAATTTGGTATGATAAAGATCATAAGGCCGATTAAAATACTTATTGCAACAATCGCAACAACGGTGGGATATATCATGGCACTGATTATTTTTCTGACAAGCCGCTCTATCTTCTCCCGAAAATCGGCTAATCGCTGCAGGATAACGTCCAGGGAACCACTTACTTCTCCGGCTCTTACAATATTGATATAACCAAAACGTAGTACCGCGCTGTCGTTAAAATTGGTAAGAAACATGCGCATAAAACGAATGCTCTTAAAGTCGCTGATATTTCCTACTACCTTTTGGTATTGGCGAATTGGAATTTTGAGTTCGCCGAAGCATAAACCGATGCAAACGTCCGCCC
>JAXMAC010000175.1:1931-3271 GCA_046350595.1 Candidatus Brocadiaceae bacterium
CAGGATAACGTCCAGGGAACCACTTACTTCTCCGGCTCTTACAATATTGATATACAGTTTATCAAAGACTCTTGAGTGTTTTGCAAGCGCTCCTGAGAGGGTATTTCCTCCCTCAATGTCTTCTATGACCTTTAGCGTTGTTTTTTTCAGCAATCCTTTCTTCATTTGAGATGCGAGTATCTTTAAACCGCGTATGATGGGCAATCCTGCGTCCTGCAGCGTTGATAGTTGACGGGTAAAGATGGTTAATTCTTTAGATTTAACTCCCACCCAAAGAACTAGATATTTCCCCGCGCTGTTTGGAAGGTGTATTTGTGGTGGATGTTTCACCGGATTTCTGGTGAACACGGATCTCTTTAATGTTAGTGGGAAAATAGCCCAATCCGCGTATCTTTACAATCGCCTCATCAGATGTGGATGCCTCAATCCTGTCTTTTACAGCCTTTCCCCTGTTATCAACGGCATTGTATTGAAAAACAGCCATCGGCAAGCTCCTTTAATTTTGGTTCAAACATTAGTCTCTTGGTACAAAAATACCCCTCACCCCCCCCCACACACAAGGGTGAGGGAGCTTTTCCTCCCTTGATGGAAGGAATAAAGGGAGGGTGGCGCATTTTCATACTCATTTGTGAGCCTTCGGCTCATGAGTGTTTACCTAAAATTACACTAACATTGTTTCCCTTACGACTTCCTGAATCGTTGTGAATCCGCTGTATATTGCCATTAATCCGCTATCCCTTAAGGTTTTCATTCCATTTTTTTTCGCAGTCATTCTGATTACGTTCGTGTTTGCGTGTTCGGTAATCAACCTTCGTATCTCATTATTCATAACCATAATTTCAAATATCCCCATGCGTCCCTTATAGCCTATCTTATTACAATTATTACAGCCTTTGCCCCTGAAAAACTGTTTCCCTTTAATATCTGTCTTTGTAAGGTTCAGTTCCATTAAAGACTCTTCGGAAGGTTCGTATTCCTCTTTGCACGATACACAAATCTTACGCACTAATCGTTGGCTAATAACAGCCTCTACCGTAGCAGCAATCAGATAAGGTTTAATGTCCATGTCAATTAAACGAGTTACTGTAGTAGGGGCATCATTGGTATGCAGCGTACTGAAAACCAGATGCCCCGTTAACGAGGATTGTATGGCGATTCGGGCTGATTCTTCATCCCGTATTTCACCCACCAGAATAATGTCAGGATCTTGTCTTAAAATTGCCCTCAAACAATTTGCAAAGACTACACCGATAGACGGGTTTATCTGTACCTGAATAAGACCGTCGATATCATATTCCACGGGGTCTTCCGTAGTGATAATCTTTGTGCCAACATCATTT
>JAXMAC010000176.1:0-1565 GCA_046350595.1 Candidatus Brocadiaceae bacterium
AATGCCTGCATGGCTTCCCCTGCAACATAGGCAGAGCCGGTGATGCACACGACATCTTCCTTTGCCGCAATCTGTTTTGCGTGAATTACCGCATCACGGGTAGTGTTTGCCATAATGGCTTCTTTACCACAGATATTTTTTATCCTCTGGCAGAGTTCTTCGGGGTCGGCGGCGCGCGGGTTTTTACTCCTCGTAACGATAATTGCATCGGCGTCCGTGACGATTTCTTTTAAGATATTATCTACGTCCTTGTCCTGTGAAAAACCCAGGATTACGATGAGTTTATGAAACGTAAAATTCTCCTGTATCGCCTTCCTGAGCGACCGCATGGAATCTGTCGTGTGCGCATAATCCAATATAACCAAGGGGTTTTCCCCAACAATCTCAATCCGTGCGGGGCAACGTACCTGGGTAAAGGCCTCTCGTATCGTCTGGTCTCCTGGGGAAATAAAATTTCGCTCTTTTAATATTTCCAGGGCGCCCAGAACCATCGCACAGTTTCGGGACTGGTGCAAACCAATGAGCGGTAAAAAAATGTTTTCATACGTGTGGCGCCATGTCTTTATTTTGCACAGTAAACCCCTTGTGCCATTTCTCCCGACATATTCGGCGTTTTCAACCCATAGGTCCCTTTCAAGGAGGCGCAGTCGGGCATTTTTTTCCTTGCATGTCCTTTCTATAACAGAAAGGGCTTCAGGATTATCTACAGCGGAAAGAACAGGGATTCCTTCTTTTATAATCCCCGCTTTTTCATAGGCAATGCTTGAAAGCGTGTTACCCAGGATAGCCGTATGGTCAAACCCTACATTGGTAATGACGGAGACCAGAGGCGTCACAACATTTGTGGAGTCAAGACGCCCTCCCAAACCGACCTCAAGCACCGCAATATCAACTTTTTTCGCTTTAAAATAAATCATCGCCGCGGCCGTAAGCATCTCAAAAAATGTGGGTGAAGCCGATGGGTCTGTTTCGCGTAAATATTGGACATAAGCAAGGAGTTCCCCTATAACTGCGGCAAAATCATCTCTTGATATTTTTTGACGGTTTATCTGAATCCTCTCCTCGAGTTCCACCAGATGTGGCGAGGTAAAGAGCCCCACCTTAAGGCCGACATGTTCCAGGAGCGTGGCGATCATGATAGACGTTGATCCCTTCCCCTTTGTGCCTGTTATGTGAACGCTCGGAAACGCCTTGTGCGGATTTTCCACATGCTCAAGCATCCGGCACATCCTGTCCAGGCTGAAGGTAGAGGTGTTGTACTGATAGCTAATCAGCTTCTCATAGTCGATTGCCTTGTAGAGAAAGGCGATTGCATCTTCGTATGAATGAATCATACTATAATTTTATCATGAAAACACCCCATGAACAAAAAGATTGCAGGCGCGGGATACTTTCTGGCTGGTTTCTTACATATACAAAAGAGGGGAAGATTGCTTCGGGAAAGACGCCTCGCAATGACATACTATGCGTAACACACACCGCACACTGTTGTTGCGCATTGTATATTGTATTATGTCATTACGCATGGTGTTTATCATTGCAGATAAGAACCTGTCATTGCGAGC
>JAXMAC010000176.1:1665-3163 GCA_046350595.1 Candidatus Brocadiaceae bacterium
CCACAATTATTCAGGAGAAATTAGTATGCAAATACTCATTGTCGACGACAATGATGACGACCGGCTGCTCCTGCAACGCTTAATCGAGAAACATGGTCATCATTGTATTGAAGCGCACGACGGTCTCGATGCCCTGGAAATCGCCAGAACACGGAAACCCAACCTCATCATCTCAGATATTTCAATGCCCCGGATGGACGGATTCCAGTTGCTTCGCACTGCAAAGCAGGACAATGCGCTGAAATCCATCCCTTTTATTTTCTATTCCGCTATTTATGCCGGCAACAGAGAGAAAGAGCTTGCTGCATCACTCGGCGCCGTGTCGTTCATTGAAAAATGCCATGATGTCCATGATGTATGGAATGCGTTGAAAGGGTTTCTTGAGGCAGGAACAAGTCCGTCGGCGCCAGAGGGTGAAAAATGCCTTGTTGAAGAAGATGTGGAATTCCTCAAACGTTATAATGCCATTGTTGTATCAAAACTCGAAGAAAAGGTCAGAGAACTGGAAAAGGAGAGTTTGAAAAGCAAGCAGACTGCCGATCTATTGAGGGAAAGCGAACAAAAATACCGTACCCTATGCAAACAGATAGATGAACAATTAAAACTGACAAACGATGACCTTCGAGTCCGAAATAATGAACTCAGGATATCAGAGGAAACCCTGAAAAGTCTGCAGACCATTCTGAATAGCATGGGAGACGGTCTCGTCGTGGCGGATACAAGCGGGAAGTTCTTGTTTATCAATCCGGTAGCGGAAGAGATATTAGGACCGGGAATGAAGGAAGTAACAGCTTATACGTGGTCTGATTACTACGCATTCTATCAGCCTGACATGAAAACGCCCTATCGCGCAGATGAGCTTCCCTTATCCAAAGCAATACGCGGCGAGTCGGTAACTATGGCAGACGTATTTGTAAAACACGTAAAGGAACAAAAATATTCATGGGCAAGCGTTACCGCAAGACCCCTTCTCGACGAACACGGCGTCTTAAAAGGCGGCGTTGCTATCTTCCGCGATATTACCGAACGCAAACAATATGCACAGATCATTCAAAAACAGCGTGAAGAATTACAAACCATTTTAGACTCATGCCCTGCCCTGATATTCTTTAAAGACACGGAGAATAATATTATCCGGGTTAACAAGGCAACTGCTGATTTGTTTGGCGTGCCAAAAGAGAAAATTGAGGGGCATTCGACTTTCGAAATTAACCCACGGGAGGCGGAAAAATCATGGAGGGATGATAAAGAGATTATCGCATCCGGCATGGCAAAGACAAACATTGTTTATACTGCCGATACCCCAAAAGGAATACGTTCGTTTTTAACTGATAAAGTTCCTGTTAAAGATGAACAAGGAAATACTATCGGGATACTTGGTTTCTCTATCGACATAACCAAACGCAGGCAGGCAGAAGAAAGGCTGGCAGAAAGGGAAATCCAATTCCGGACTATTATGGAAACGGCAAACGACGCCATTATCTGCCTGAAGGAACCG
>JAXMAC010000177.1:0-3097 GCA_046350595.1 Candidatus Brocadiaceae bacterium
TTCAAACGATCATGTAGTGGCAAGGTGCGCCTTGCCACTACGCTGTTATAGAAGTCGCCGTAAGGCCTAATTAAAAAAGGAGTATTGGTATCAAATGAATAATAGATTCTTGAAGAAAAAAATGAAATACGGCATGGTGGCTTTCTGTGTATTGCTTTTAGCCGGCTGTGCAGCGACGGTTTCTCAGATAGGCGTGGACAACTGGCGTGACTATTATAAACCAGGCAGTACAAAAGAAGAAATCACAAAAAACTTTAACCTCTACCGTGGCAAATGGTGGAACTATTACATCCGTGGCCGGTGGTACGCAGATGGCAGTTATTGGGATGAGGCCGTACAGGATTTCAAAAAGGCCGTCAGCTTCCGGAGCGCTGACCAGCGTTCGGCAAGGAGTTACGGTCTTCATTTCCTGGAATATTTCGTGCATCGTGAATTGGGTGTTGTATACTACCATCAGGAAAATTACGAAGAGGCAAAACAGGAATTAATGGCATCGCTTTCCACGGCCGATTCCGCACGGGCAAAGTACTATTTAAATAAAGTCAACGAGGCAATCCTTAGAACAAAGAAGGCAGAAACAGAACCGCCACAGATCAAAATCTCTTCCCATGCACAGGGAGAAATCCTGAATACCCCAACCATAAAAATAAGCGGTATCGCTTCAGGTGAAGGCTATGTGAACAATATCAACGTTCAGGGAAAAAGACTCTTTATCGAGCTTGCCGAAAAAGACCTGCCATTCAGTCAGGATGTCTCACTTTCAGACGGTGATAATGAAATAATCCTTGAGGCAACAGACCTGCTGGGAAAACGCGCGCAGCGAAAGCTCAGCCTCACCCTCGATATGCACCCGCCGGCTATCTATCTGGATGACGTTCAGGTACACCAGAAAGACGGTAAACAAATAGCCACGGTGAAGGGAACTGTCGTGGACAACTGTTGCTTAAAATACATTTATATCAATGACAAGGAAATACACCTCGAATCAAACAGTGAAATGAAGTTCGATGAAGATATTGTCCTCAACGGTGAAAAGAAGGTTTCCATCAGGGCGTCTGATATTGCAGGAAATGAAACACGAGGCGATGAGCCGATCGACGTAAAGGCAACTTTGTGGCCACATAATATGCTTAACCATACGAAATATGCCACCCAGCATACTGCGCAACCAATCCGTGTTGCATCCGACAGACTCGACAAAACGGGTATAAAGACACTCCTTGCTTCCCAGGAGAAAATGGCATCCCAACCAATATCCGGAACATCTTCTCCCCACCATGTCAGTAAAAGGCACGGGAAAGACAAGGCGTCCAATCCATCACAAGATACCCAGGTTGACAAAGTCCCGCCGGTGTTGCATACAGATTTAAAGCCGGCAATTGTCTATAATCAAAACCTCTTTATAAATATAGATGCGCATGATGATACCGGCATTGCAAAGATATTGGTGAACCAAACACCCCTTGATATCCGCCAGGGGAAACATATCTTTGTTAATCATTTGTTAACGCTCAATGAAGGCGAGAACAGCATATGCATAAAGGCAATCGATACAGAGGGAAATGAAATCCAGATACCGCCGATCAAGATTACCCTGAAAACCTTTGAACTCCTTGAAACAGAGGCGCGGTATACGGCTGCATTACTACCTCTAAGAATTATTTCTGAGAACGGCGTGCCTTCTGAGACAATTTACTCGCTCCTGCTCAAGGCATTTGACGAGGAGCCGAGGAGGTTTAACTTTGTGGAACGCGATAAGGCGAAACTGGAGGAAATCCTCCGTGAACAAAAATTCAGCAACACAGACCTTGCCTCGCCGGAAACTGCAATTAAGATCGGAAAAATCCGCGCCGCCGAATGCATGCTTTTTGGCTCAGTTGAAGAAGACTCCAAGGGCATCAACCTCACCCTGAGGCTTGTCGACACGGAGACAACGCAGGTGCTCGCTAACGTTGATGTGTATGATGAAGACAAGAGCATCAAAAATCTTGAATGGCTGACCTATGGTTTATCACTCAAGATGAGGCAAAGATTCCCCATAGTGCAGGGAATCGTTATACATACGTCGCCAAAGGGATTTCACTTCGACGCTGGCGCCACCAGCAATGTGGGGATTGGCATGAAATTATTGCTTTTTAGGGAAATCAAGGAAGGCGACATTATGATAAAGGAACCATTAAACACCATTGCCAGGGTTTCCCAAGTACAGCCCAACTCCTCCTTCGCTAAAATTATAAGCACAAAAGATGCAGAGAAGGTGGAAAAGAAAGACCTCGTAATATCGAAATAAGGTTAAAATTAAGTTCATGTTGATGAAAGTAAATTACCATCCAAAACTAAAAGAACTTGCACGGAAACTGAAAAAAAACAGTACAAACTCAAAGCTATGACAAATATGTATGCGTATTTTGCCTTTCACGATAACATTGTATTTTTGATCCTGGCTTTTTTATGCAACGGAAGGAATGCAATTGCAAATTTTTTCAAATTTTTGAAGATACAACCACCAATCCCAAAACCGGTTACAACTTATTTATTTAAAACGTGACGTACGTCACAGACGGGTTTTCAAAAAAATGATATAAAATGGGCAAATCGGGGAAACGATATTGCCCTGCGGATGTTCAGGCAACTGGTTTTAGATGCAGATGTTTGTTAATCTCCCCTCTATCAAGAGGGGCCGGGGGGGTGTTAAGGGCCTTTTTTCACACACCCCTTAGTCCCCTCTTTCCAGAGGGGAAAACAGGATTGAAATCCTAACGCATATAATTGAATATGGTTGATTAATCAAAGCGAATCCACCATTTGATAAAACGGGAAAGACGGATTCGGCGCAAAAAACAGCGCCTTAATTTACCTTACTTTATTGAAAATAAAAGTCATGAATGGAGATATCCGCCGCAACCAAGTCCCCTCTATTGGTAGGGCAAGCGTCTCCGCTTGCCATTTATGATGTCAACCGAGGACGGTTGACCTACCTTGTGGAATTCAGGGGTGTGTTAAAAAACTTGCAAAAAAAGAAGTTTTTACAAGGGAATACGATAAATCTTTATGTCTTCGTGGCTTTGTTCGAGAAAAGAGAAAACTTTCTTTTCCG
>JAXMAC010000178.1:0-3507 GCA_046350595.1 Candidatus Brocadiaceae bacterium
CTTTTTGCTTTTGATTGTCATTCTGTACCTCTCGTCAGTCATCAGGGCGTTAGGTACAAAAATTAGTAAAAATATAATAGCCTCCAATATTGATTTCTAATAAAATAAATCAGATGGGTAAACATGAAAAACTCTTGCTGAAAATTTTAAGTGGAACTTCCGATGCAAATATTCCATTTGAAGGCTTATGCAACTTGCTAAAAGATTTTGGTTTTGAAATGCGTATTCGAGGCAGTCACCATATATTCAGAAAAGAAGGAATTGTCGAGAAGATCAATCTTCAACGGGAAGAAAATAAAGCTAAGCCGTATCAGGTGAAACAAGTACGAAATATTATAGTAAAGTATAAACTTGGAGGAAAATACTGATGTATAAGTATGAGATTATTATTTACTGGAGCAGCGAAGATGAGGCTTTTATAGCAGAAGTTCCTGAGCTTCCAGGGTGTATAGCGCATGGAGACGCTCTCGAAGACGCATTAAAAAATGTCAAGGAGGCAATTCAATTATGGATTGATACAGCTAAAGAGTTTGGCGATCCCATACCTGATCCTAAGGGTGAACGACTTATCTTTGCCTAACAAATCACTCATGCGGATGGCTGATAGCCACCGCACAGTTCAGCCGTTAGGCACACGATAAAGGAAACAAGGCACATGAAAGTCAAAGTATTCTCAACGCGTACAAACGAGAATTTCGAGGCCATTAGGATAGGGGATGAGACCAGAATGTTATCGGCAAATGAGTGTATGGAGCATGAAATACAGAACTTTTTGGATGAAAACCCTGAAATCCAAATCAAACATGTTCAATTTGACACTGTTGCTATAGTTCCAAAGATGGCTGCTTGGAATATGACTAACGCAGATATTGATTGGGAAATGGAGAAGTCTGTGCTAATATTATTTGAAGACTAATTTTGGGATAAGAGGAGGTTATCAATGAAACTTACGGCAATTATTGAACGCGAAGGTGATGGATACGTATCGCTGTGCCCGGAGTTAGATATCGCAAGCCAGGGCGATAGTATAGAACAAGCACGTGACAACCTTCGGGAAGCATTGGAACTGTTTTTCGAGACAGCATCACCTGATGAGATAAGACATCGACTTCATGATGATGTTTTCGTGACTCAAGTTGAGGTGGCAGTTGGGTAAACTCCGTGTTCTTTCCGGCAAAGAGGTTTGTGCTATCCTTGCCAAACACGGTTTCTTTGAAGTGCGTCAACGCGGTAGCCACATCATAATGCAAAAGAAACTGTCCCAAGGAACTATTACAGTCCCGGTTCCAGATCACAATGAAGTCCGTATTGGGACTTTGCAGTCCATTATCCGCCAGTCCGGACTGCCCCGGAGTGTATTTGAATCATGAGTTCACAGTGCCTAACAAGTCGCTTCACCTGACCGCTATTCCGCTACGCTCAATCATGGACTGTTTGCAAAAAACTCATTCCCAGTATAAACAAGAACTTGTTTTATTACTGACACTTAATTTTCAAACATTTAATAAATCACATTTTGTGAACCTTTAAAGTATAGTGAGCATAGCGAACACGAAGACCGATGGGCTGCAATTGGAATTGACAGGAATGGTATTTTGTTGGTTGTAGTACACACTTTCCAGCAGTTGGATGCCGACTGTTGCAGAATTAGAATTATTTCAGCCCGCAAGGCAACCAAAAAAGAGTCAAAACAGTATCGGGAGGAAAATAAATGAAAAAAGAATACGATTTTTCCAAAGGCGAAAGAGGCAAGTTTTATCGTTAGATGCTTCTATGCGTTCGGAGGATTAAAGTCGTGGCTACTCGCTCATAGCCAATTCATCAAATGAAGGGTAGATATCAAATCAGATTATTAATTTTACATAGACGGAGGAAAACAAGATGGCTACAAAAAACTTATATCATAGACGGGCTTTTTTGGCTTTACTGGGAGTTCTAATCGCAGCTCTTTTGGGGTCATGCTCATATTGCTCGCCGACTGCTACTCTATGTGGCTTGATTCCGGACTCTCCGCTTGCGGAGCTGACTTCTGAAGATCGAAGCATGATATTTGAAGAGCAAGGGACGATAATTGTGTATCATGGATTTGGGTGCGCAGAATCAAAAAAATCGGGAAACAGAAGATGTTCAAAAAGTGGAGCAAAGCCTGGATATTCCGTCATACGCTACCAATGCTACCGTCTTTCTGAACGGCTGGCATCTGCAATACCTTCACAAAGACCACCATGTCGCAGGCCTTGGCACCTTGATTCGAAACATCAGACTGGAGGGTCAAACTCTGAAATGGGAGGCGCATGGTGCGCTTTCGGACGATAATTTTGATGACGCATATAGCTGGTGCTACCATTACACGGTTGTCGCCTGGAACCCCTCAAACATCAATCTCACGGTCGACCATAAAGATGGCTGTGACGCCCGTGATCCCAGTGAAACAAATTTTTTTGGCGCTGATAACGAAGGAGCGACTACCGCTCTTTCAACTTTTCCTACATTTCTCCAAAATCCTGATTTCGCTGCCAGTAAGACCGTTGCCATACTCCCGCGTGGATTCCTCTTCACTTGGGGCAACGGCATTTTGAGTAAGAGTTGTAATATTGATGACCACCATCTGTTACAAATAGGGTATAACCTGGATCATAGCGAAATTTTCGTTGAGCAAGGCAAGAAGTACAGAAAGAAGACAGAAGCAGTGACACCTTCATTGCCGAACTCTGCAAGTCAGGTAGATTCAGGCTTTGTGAGTTGGGAGACATCCGCCATTTTCAAAGATAACAAGGGCAGAAGGGATTACACGTTTGGCGAAATGGTTTCCGGATTATACGGCAGCGACGTTGGGATCATCCAGCCGCCTTTTTCGATCCTCCCGGTTGAAGACGAAAATTTCTGCACAGGCGTTGGAACAAGTCCCCACACTGAGGAGTTTGTCATTGAGAAAGTCCCGTTTGAATTTGCCATACCAATGCTGACAGGTTGGGAATTGGCTTACCCATGTAGTGGCGATGAGCACGTCACAGAAGCAGGGATATGGATAGATGAATGGAGCTATGATAGAAACACAAGAATTTTGCGCTATAAGCTCTCCTCAGTCCTGCGTGACAAAGACACTGATCCCGGTTTCAACCGTAGGCATAAAGTCACGGTCCTGGGGCTACGGGCCGTGTCTGGCGGGATACCGAGTCTGAAATCACCAGATTTACTGCCTTTTAGTCCGAATGGTACAGACCCCGCCGCTTTTTGCAGATTAGAGGAAGGCGGAAAGTTGTTGAGGGTTTCAGTTAAGAATCAGGGAAATGACCATGCGGCCGCCTCAAAGACAACGGTGCTATTCAATGATATCCCCGTCACGCTGGATACTCCGCCTGTTCCTGCGGGTGCGTCGATTGACCTTTTGTTCAAGGTGCCGTCAAACTGCTTCAGCCCCGATTGCTCATTCAAAATAACCGTTGATTCCGATAATCAGGTAAATGAATCGAATAACGAGGGAAATAATAGTGCTAACGGCGGCTG
>JAXMAC010000179.1:0-3122 GCA_046350595.1 Candidatus Brocadiaceae bacterium
CATATTTCATGTTTAAAACCTGCCCCCGCTTGTGGTCTTTTCTTCCATTAACAATGCAAAATAAAATGGCTTCTTCCCTGTTTTAATGTTAAGAAATTCCCATCTGCAGCCATACTCTTTATGGGTGCGCAACTGATGCAGACATAAACTCCGCGACTACCAAGACGCTGCAAAGGCGGCTAGACCTCAATCTTCCAATCAGGATCATATCTGGCGTGGCAGCTCGGACAGATGGGTATTATTTTGCATGTTCCTTTTGTCACCCGCACAAATGAAGTGTGAAAACCGTCTTCATACCCGCATTGAGGACAGATATGGAGTTCTTTTTCTATTGATATAGGCTTTGGTAGGTTATTATTCAATTCCGTTCTCCATGATTTTTTTTCCTATTACAAGAAAAAACCAAAATACAACTCAAGTTTTATTCGTGTCTGTTCGTGTAGATTCATGGCCAAAAAAGGAAATTATCTATTCCACAATCACGACTAAATAGTTTTCGTCCTGAAAGACCTGACGCGCCAGGCGTTCCACGTCCTGCACCGTTACTTTCTTCAGCTTTTCAGCCTCCTGTTCGTCTGCTTCTGGCGCTTTGCCGTCAAGCATCTGCATACTCATGTAGTATGCCTGATTTACCCTGTCCAGCCGACGCATGCCGCGGCGTCCCAGCATGGCGTTGACAGTCTTCTGCAGGTCTTTCTCTTCAATGGTTGCCTCACGCATGGCACGGATTTCATCACGAATACCGGTAAGGGCACGTTCGATGTTTTCGGGACGTGTACCCATGGTTATGCGATACCACTGGACACCATGATATTTATGAAAATTAATACCAAGACTATATGCAAGCCCCTGCTTCTCCCGAAGATTAAAGGCAAGCCGATCATTGAAAATACTTTCTAAAACATACAGAGCAGGTAAATCCTTCTCTTCCACGTTACAGGTATTTGCTACTGAAAGAGAGGATTGCTGTTTACCAACCTTTTCACGAATCGTAGGGCCTTGTGACTTAAACTGCGGTGTAAATGCCGGCGGCTGCCACACTGCTTCGCCCCATGTGCCTTCAAAATACTGTTTGACCAGCGACAGCGCCTTTTCTACGGGGACATTGCCGGAAATGACGAGCATGAGATTTGATGGGTTATAAAACCTGCGTTGAAAATCTTGCACATCTTTTAATTGAATTTGCCCCAACCTTTTGGCATCACCGTACAACCAGCCAAAACCGGGATTTTCCTTGAATAAATTATCGTAAAATATCCGGTCTGCTACCTTTGGTGCGCTCATTTGTGAGTTGGTTGAGAGCAATAGGACATCTTTCCTTGCCTCACCAAAGGACTTTTCCGTAAGGTTCGGTTGTGTTACCATTTCCGAAAGCAATTTCAAACCCTTCCCGAAAAATGCATCTATTAACTTTAACCGAATGTAGGCAAAACGAGGGGTGTGGTAATAGTCGTCAAAGGGGACGGAAGGGTCGTCACAAACTTTTATTTCGGCGCCGATGGACTCTAATTCCTGGTACAACGCCTTGTCCGGATGATTGACCGTACCGCCATCTATAAGCATTCGTTGTAAAATTTCCGTCATCCCCCACTTCTCTTCCCCCTCACTCAAACTGCGCTCCTTTGCCAGGAGGTGTATACCAATAACACGGCTGTCCTGATTTTCCTTAATAGCAACGGTTAAACCGTTTTTTAACATTTCCTGGTGGTATTGATTCACCGATTGACCGGATTTGTCACCGGTTGTTTTTTCTTGCGGCGGGGACATCAGCGTAACTACAGGTATTTGTGTAATCAAATATTTTTCAGCAACCTTTTGGATGGCTTGCGGCGTTGCCTTCATCAGACCATCCATGTAATTGCGCAAGAGTGAATAACCTCCGGCGGCCAGAAAACCTGATTTCATCATGCCATAGTAGTGCAAATTTTCCTGTAAATAAACCTCCTGCGTAACCCTTTCCACCAGTGTTGATTGTAGTTCACTGGCAGGGACAGGGTTTTTTGTCATCCCCTGCACTGCCTGAATGATCAATTCTGCAACATGCTCTCCATCAACGTTCAGGGGAAGTTCTGCAGAGATTTGCAAGGTAGAAAAGTCGCGGTTAAATTCGACGCTCGTATCGATTTCTTCAACCAGGTCTTTATATTGATCCTGTTTGAATAATGTATTCAGGACTGAAGTCTCTCTGCCGCCAAGAAATTCAGACAACAATACCAATACCTGAAAGTCATCAGAAACCGGTGGCGGCAATACAAACCCCATGGTCAGGTACTGACGATCTCTCGGGAATTTACCCATTCCATTTGCCTTGACAATGCGTAATATTTGTGGTGATTTAAGACTCACCGTTTTGTGCTCTGGCAAAGTCCCCGCTGGATAATGGCCGTACTTCTCTTTCACCAGTTTCACCATTTCTGAAGTTGAAAAATCGCCGATCACCATTAAGGTCATATTATTAGGCACATACCAGGTTCGATAATACTCCCAAACCTTCTCACGTTGTAAATGAGTAATGGTGGAGACCGTCCCAAGCACCGGCCGTTCGTATGGAGTACCGACGTAAAAAGTCCTCACGAATTGGTTGTTGACCTGATACTCCGGCTTGTCTGCGCCCTTCCCAATCTCTTCAATCACAATGCCGCGTTCCTTTTCAAATTTCTCTTCGGGCAGGGTGGAATTGAAGAGCATATCTGCCTGGATGTCCATCCCCTGAGCAATATACTCCTTTGGCATGAGTATCATGTAATTAGTATAATCCTGAGCGGTGTGGGCATTGTTATAGCCTCCGTAAAAATCCATCTCATCATAAATCTGCTTCTGTGTGCGCGTCTTTGTGCCGTTAAAAAGCAGGTGTTCAAGAAAATGGGCTGAGCCATTGCTGGCCTCATCCTCATTGCGACTGCCGGTCTTAACAATAGTTACCGCAGCGATCATGGGACTGGCGTGATTTTCAATGAGGATAACCTCCATGCCGTTATCCAGGTAGAATACTGATGCTTGTTGTGTTTCCTTGAATAAGGACGATATCTGATCATGCCGATTTTCACCGAAGCACACCATGCATCCTATCCAGATGGATATCATTAAAATCGCAATAATATTTCTCATGTTTCTTTACGCGC
>JAXMAC010000180.1:0-3093 GCA_046350595.1 Candidatus Brocadiaceae bacterium
GTCCAAATATTACTGAGTTTGGTCTAGGTATAAATGTGATTTCAGGCTCATAAGATGGGGTTGGAGTAGGAGTAGCCGCCTGTCCAAGCTCAGGAGGTGGGGTGACATTAGTTGTAACCGACGGCTCAACTGGATAGGATGGAATCGGGCTAGGCGTATCTGCTTCAAATTTGCCAGATATGTTTGGGCCAAGTGTAGCTGTGGGCGCAAAAAAATATAAAGATAGTAATAGCACAGCCAAGCCAATACAGATTAGTCCAATCCAAGTAAGCCACCCCAATTTGCGTTTAGCGCATGTGGGCTTAGGCACTTCACGGTTCTCAAAATTTTCGAACATGATAGCAACCTCCTTTGCGCGCAGACCATTTTAAGGGATGACTTTATGATACCGTTCAACATGCCGGATTGTACCCAGCAGCGCCTTACGTGTTGTCAGGAATTTGCCAGCTGTATACGATTGTGTGATCACTGAAAGGGTTATTACAGTCTTTTTTTGACCCGAAAGCCTATGAACGATCTTTTGTCATTAGGGTTATGCGTTCGGCGTACCGCGCAGCGGACATCTTGGAGGGGACTGTTGAATGAGCCACCCCGGATTACTCGGGGTTCCTTGTCATTAGGGTCTAAATTCCGGTTATCCGCCGGATTTTTTTCCGGTTCTTTTTCTGGATCTGAGGGGTAGAGTTTGAGGGTGCTGCACGTCCATTCCCAAACATTACCCGACATATCTAATAAATCGTAAGGACTGATGCCGTAGTCACGATATTTGTCTACCGGTGTAGTGCCCCCCATCTTACCTACGCCGTAATTACAGTGACTCTCCTTCCATTCGTCCCCCCAGGGATAAATTAGACCCTCCGTGCCTCGTGCGCCTTTTTCCCACTCCGCTTCGGTAGGTAGCTCATAAGTGGATCCCAACCACTTACAGTAATCCAACGCATCCTCAAAATTTATATTTACCACGGGATGATCCTCCAAACCAGGCGGAGGTTCCCGTTTATTCTTCCAATGAGGGGGTGGTTGCTTATCCTTTTTTTTCTGCAAAAAATCAGCATACTGAGCGTTGGTTATAGGTGTCTTGGATAATTCATAATTCGGTAAGTATACCTTAACGTAAGGTTGCTCGGTGGGATTTAATTGAAAATCCCTGCTGTATTTCTTGGGATCACTACCCATCCAGAACCTTCCAGCGCGGATAAGCATCATATCTGGCTTGCGGGGAATTTTATTGGCTTTGTTATTTTTCTGGACGTTAGAAGAAGATAGAGTATTAGGCCCAGTTGATTGCGAATCTCGATATTTTTTGCGTTGAGCCGAAACTAATTCACGTAAGTGTACTCGTTTTTCTTCATCAAGCTCTAACAAGTCACAAGCTCTACGAAAGTCTGAGGAACGCCATTCAATTTTTCCATTCAACCACCTGGTCACTGTAGCAGCACTTACATTTAATGCCATAGCAAAATTTTGCTGAGTAGGAGGATCTAACTCTGAGTTGTGCAGAAGATAGTCAAATTCCTCCTTGAGTTCGTTGTCTTTATCAATCATTTTACAAAGACTCATTTCAAAAAGGCTAAACCTGCAAAAAAATCAATTCATGCAAACTGGTTTGATTTATAGTAGTGACACTGGTGGTTAAATTGAGCTTTAGATGAGCCAGAGTGGCAAGAAAGGAGAAAAGATATCGAAGAATGAAAAGTGCCAAGGGTAATAAAAATTTTAACATTTAGGTTATGAATGTGCAAAGCTATGGAGAAGGAAAAATGCAAACACAACAGCTTAGCAAGTTTTGGATTGTCGGCGGCATATTGATTGCCTTAGTGCTGGCGATTGAATGGGCGACCCCCAGCGTAGCAGCAAATATATCGAAAGAACTGCCAAACAACTATAATCTTAGTAGTTCAGGGCCGGATAATTTTATCCAGGGTATAGCGAGTCCAACATGGCCGGCGACGTTCCCCTTTTCTCAGTGGCTCAACTATGAAGTAACGTATCATACTACCGAACCGGGAGGGGTTCTCATCTTTGTTCTTCCCTTTAGTAATGGGAATCTTTCCATAGTTCCTGGGATTAGTGGTTCAGGTCTTTATCCTACTGGATGGGGACACGCTTCAGGCCGTTTTACCGTCTACGGAAACGGGGACGATGGTGCCGTAGTTGTTGATCAACTCAAAGTTCAGATGTGGAATACCGCCAAGACAGAAGTATTATACGAAGCCTTCTTTCCAGTAAATTACAAGTTCACAGGTGCTACACAATCATCAACATTTACATGGTATCAGGGGCAAGATCCGGTTCGCATGCTTCGCTCTTATAACAGTGTTTGCTTCTTAACAGCAATGGGCGGTAAGTTTGAAGGTTCAGGTGAAGTTATAAGAATTGCTGAATATTCTAATGAATGGAATCTTGAAGGAGGGGCTTCTAAGCAGAAAGATGTGGCCGCATCTGCACGATGTATAGTTGGCTTATACAGCGCCCCTCTTGAGGTTTCTGGAGTATTTAATTGGCATCAAGCCAATAATGCCCCGACAAGGATGATGCCAATCGCTGACAATATCTGCTTTCTGACCGAAATATCGGGAAGGTTTCATGGTGCAGGTGAAGCAGTTCAGATTGTATGGGATGATGGGTATTGGTGGTTAACAGGTAGATCACGCCAAAAAGATGTAAGGGCAAATGCTATTTGCATTAAAAGAGGAGGTCGATCAGTCTCGGATGAGTACATATGGCATCAAGGTGAACCTTATAAGGAGTTGGAAAACTCGGTCTGTTTCTTGACCTCAGTTTCAGGGAAATTTAATGGGAGTGGGGAATGGGTCACTGTTGATTATCACCCTACTCTCAATAAATTTATTTTATGGGGAGGGTCTAAACAAAAAGACGTTCAAGCCGGAGCCAGATGTCTTTCGTACCCTTAGAAGATGAAGTTTGAAGGTTTCCCCATTTAGAGGACATAATGATGTAAAATGTAAGATATGGGTCTGGAATTCAGGCGAGAAGGTTGCACTTGACCACCAATGTATTAGAATTAGTTTCTTCCCGCTGAAGAGACTTCAATTTCTCTTCAGCGGGATAGTTTTTCCCATCTTATTCCTT
>JAXMAC010000181.1:0-2981 GCA_046350595.1 Candidatus Brocadiaceae bacterium
CTGACCTTTTGAATGCCATTCAAACGCGCTCCCAACTGCGCCACAGCCCCACCTCAATGCTTTATTGGATGTCTAAAAAATAACATGATAAACTGGGATTGTCAAGGTTTTTCGATACGAATTTCTTTTGATTAAAGGTGAGATTTTGATAAAATTCTAATTTCTTTCAGAATTTTGCGATATGAATAGAATGGCACAAGAGATGAGACGCAGAGATTGAGAAATTTTTATTTTGATTAAGAGGGCTTATAGACAACCCCCTTGCTCCCCCTTTGTTAAAGGGGATTTCCGTTCAAAGTCGAATATGTTTTTTCTCTTTTTCCGCGTCTCTGTGTCCCTGTGGTTAATGTTTTAAGGAGCGTTGAATGGCGAATCGGGAATATAACTTTACTGAGATTGAACAAAAATGGCAGGGATTCTGGGAAGGGTGTGGATTATTCCGCGCCGATGAAAACAGTCAGAAAGAAAAATTCTACTGTCTGGTCATGTTCCCCTATCCTTCAGGCACTTTGCATGTAGGGCATGGCAGAAACTACATTATTGGCGACGTTGTTTCACGTTATAAGATTATGAAGGGCTATAATGTACTTTCTGCTATCGGTTGGGATGCCTTCGGCCTGCCTGCGGAAAATGCCGCCATTAAGGGAGGTTCCCATCCTGCCGTATGGACAAAGAACAATATCAAGGCTATGAAACGCCAGTTGCATCGGTGGGGCGTAGGATACGACTGGGACAGGGAGATTACGTCGTGTAATCCTGACTACTATAAGTGGACACAGTGGATATTTCTGAAATTATACGAGCACAACCTGGCTTACAAGAAAAAGGCGGCGGTGAACTGGTGCCCTTCATGCGCTACGGTGCTGGCAAATGAACAAGTGGTGGATGGTTGTTGTGAGCGCTGTGACAGCGCGGTACGTCAGCGGGACCTGGAGCAGTGGTTTTTCCGCATTAGTCAATATGCACAGAAATTACTGGACGACATCTCTTTATTGGAAGGGTGGCCGGAACGGGTAAAGACCATGCAGGCAAACTGGATCGGTCGCAGTGAAGGGGTGCGCATTGATTTTAGACTGGAACACACCGGAAGGGTATTGCCCTGTTTTACCACACGGCCTGACACTCTTTATGGCGTGACCTTTGTTTCTCTTGCGCCAGAACATCCGGTTGTTACAGAATTGGTTTCCGGGACATCACAGGAAAAGGCAGTAATGGATTTTGTGGAGCATGCCCGAAACCAGGGCATGTTGGAACGCACGGCGGAAGGGACAGAAAAAGAGGGTATTTTTACCGGTAAATATGTTATCAACCCCGTAAATAATAACAAAGTGCCCATCTGGGTAGCCAACTACGTCCTCATGGAATACGGCACAGGCGCTGTTATGGGTGTGCCTGCCCATGACCAAAGAGACTTCATGTTTGCAAAGAAATATCGCATGCCGATAAAAGTCGTTATTCAACCCGAAGGCAAAGAACTAAATGCAGATGCCATGGCTGAGGCATATATAGACCAGGGCGTACAGGTTAATTCAGATATTTTTAATGGTTTATTCAATACAGAAGCCCAGCAAAAGATTGCAGAATACCTCGATTCCAAAGGGCTTGGCAAAAAAACCGTCACGTACAGATTGCGGGACTGGCTGATTTCCCGGCAGCGTTACTGGGGCGCTCCCATCCCGATTGTCTATTGCGAAAAATGCGGCGCCGTGCCCGTCCCTGAATCACAACTCCCCGTGGTTTTGCCAGAAAATGTGGCATTTAAGTCTCACGGCATGAGTCCCCTGGCTGAAGTCGAATCTTTCATTAACACACAGTGTCCAAAGTGTTTCGGTCCGGCACGGCGTGAGATTGACACCATGGACACCTTTGTTGATTCGAGCTGGTACTTCCTCAGATATCTCTCTTCCAGAGATGGCACGCGTCCCTTTGTTTCAGAGAAGGTCAATACATGGTTGCCGGTTGATCAGTATATTGGCGGCGTGGAACACGCAATTTTACACCTGTTGTATTCACGTTTTATTACGAAGGCGCTTCATGATCTCAAGTACATCAGTTTTAAGGAACCTTTTCAGCATCTCTTTACGCAGGGTATGATTATTAAAGACGGCGCCAAGATGTCCAAGTCCAAAGGCAACGTGGTGAGTCCGGATATTCTTATTGACAAATATGGAGCGGACACCCAGCGTCTTTACATCCTTTTTATCGGCCCACCGCAAAAAGACGCCGAGTGGAATGATCGCGGAATTTTAGGCGCACATCGCTTTCTGGGGAGACTCTGGCAGAAGATTACAGAATATGAAGAGGTTTACGGCAAGGTAAAACGTATCGATCTTGATATATCAAAGCTTCCCGACGATGCAAAGAAACTGTACCGTCTAACGAATCAAACTATTCAAAAGATCACGGATGATCTGGAATCTTCATGGCATTTCAACACGGCGATTGCCTCCGTTATGGAACTCCTCAATGCAGTTGATTCTTTTAAGGTCGTTATACCCGCGAACATCACCGAGGAGCTTCAATTCAATGTCTTTCGTCATACGATGGAAACCATTCTCTTGTTAACGGCGCCTTTTACGCCACACATTTGCGAGGAGCTGTGGGAAGTGATGGGACACAAGCCCAGTATCTTTCATCAATCATGGCCTGCGTATGACAAAAATGCCATTCAGGAGGAAACGATAGAAATTGTAATCCAGGTCAATAGCAAGGTAAGAAGCCGTCTGTCTGTGCCTGCTGATGCGAGCGAAGATGAATTGAAAAGGCGCGTACTGAATGATGAACGAATTGGTGGATTTTTGGAAGGCAAAAAAGTTATGCATACCATCGTAGTACCCGGGAAATTGGTGAATATTGTGGCAAAGTAAAAAAGACAAGGTACTTTTTTACGCCGGAGTGCTGGATAAATCAGGCCTTCGGCGACTTAAAGTTTTAAATGCTTGTGGTAGGAGCCATCTCCTGACGGCGATGGACATACCAAC
>JAXMAC010000182.1:0-924 GCA_046350595.1 Candidatus Brocadiaceae bacterium
CCAGATTGTGGGACACCCAGGTGAGATAAGTTGCCATGTGGATTATCCTCGGATTTTCCATCATGAGCACCAGGAGTTCCCGGTAAATCTGGTCATGAAGGGCATCTACCTGATCATCCTCATTACAGATGCGCCGTGCCGTTTCCGTATCCCTCCCGATAAATGCCTTGAGGCATGTATCGAGCATGGACAGCCCTATATCGGCCATCCTGGGGATATCGATCAGGGGTTTTATCAGGGGTTCATTCGCCATTAAAATGTTTATCTTGGCAATCCCCTCTGCGTGGTCGCCCATGCGTTCGAGATCCGTTATTATGCTTAAGATGGAGGTCAATTCCCTCAGATCAACTGCCATGGGCTGTTGGGTGGCAATAAGGGAAATACACTTTTCTTCAATGTCAAACCGTTTTTTATTGATCAAAAGGTCGTTTCTTACGATTTCTTTGGACGCATCGATATCCCTTTTCTTTAGCGCCTCTACCGATTTTCTTACGGCGTTTGCGACCATCTCCCCCATAAGCAGCACTTCATCCTCAAGTTTTTTTAAAGCCGTATGATAAGCCTCACGTGCCATAATTTCTCCTGTTTGATTTACATTTTTGACTAGTATTTTTGTATTATGACTTTTGAATTGTTTTTTACCCAAACCTTCCCGTGATGTAATCCTCTGTCTTTTTTTCCCGCGGGTTTGTGAATATCTCGCTGGTAACACTGCACTCAACGAGTTCGCCCATCATGAAGAAGCCTGTGTAATCTGATATCCTGGCAGCCTGCTGCATATTATGCGTGACGATGATAACGGTGTAATCTTTTTTCAACTCTACCAGCATGTCCTCTATCTTGGCGGTGGCAATGGGATCAAGGGCGGAGCATGGTTCGTCCAGGAGTACAATCTCAGGTTCCATGGCGATTGCCCTTGCGATA
>JAXMAC010000182.1:934-4046 GCA_046350595.1 Candidatus Brocadiaceae bacterium
AAAATATTCCTGAGACCCGAAACTGTTTCCGGGGCGATTGCCCTTGCGATACAAAGGCGTTGTTGCTGACCGCCGGAAAGCTCAAGGGCGTTTACGCGAAGCCTGTCCTCAACCTCTGTCCAGAGTGCGGCCTTTTTCAATGCGTTTTCACAAAGCTCATCCAGACGACTTTTCCTTTTGATGCCCAGGACGCGGGGACCGTACACCACGTTCTCAAAGATAGTTTTCGGGAAGGGATTCGGTTTCTGGAAGACCATGCCAACCTTTTTCCTGAGCTCAGTAACATCAACCGCAGGGGAATAGATGTCCTGGCCATCTATTCTGATACTCCCTTCAATCGTCACATTATCTATGAGGTCATTCATGCGGTTCAGACATCGGATCAAGGTAGACTTTCCGCAACCTGACGGGCCAATAAAGGAGGTTATCTTTTTTGGGGGGATATCAAGATTTATCCCCTTCAGCGCCTTCGTTTTACCGTAATACAGGCTCAGGTCTATAATATTGACTATCGGTTCAGGGACTTCTGTTTTCTTGTTTTCCATACTCTGGTTAATGGCTCAACTAGGTTGTCTTGCTGTTCTTCTACATAACCCCTGCACTGTACCATTTTTTTAGTTTATGTCTCGCCACAATGGCCGTGAGGTTTAATACAAGCACCGTAAAAAGCAAAACGAGGGTTGTGGCATAGACCATGGGAATTGCCGCCTCCACGTTGGGTGATTGAAATCCCACATCGTAGATATGAAACCCCAGGTGCATAAATTTTCTCTCCAGATGGATATAAGGAAAATGACTGTCAATTGGCAATGATGGCGCCAGCTTTACAACACCGGTCATCATCAGCGGGCAACCTCTCCGGATGCCCTTGCCATGGAAAGAATCATTCCGGTAAGGATGCCTGGGGTCGCCTGAGGAATCACGACCCTCCATAACGTTTCAATCTTCGTCGCACCAAGTGCATAAGAACCCTCACGCAGGGAGATGGAACGGAAGACAATGCCTCTTCTGTAGCCACCACAACAACCGGCACCGTCAGAAGCGCCAGGGTAAGCGATGCCCACAAGATACCACCCGTGCCGAAGGTGGGAGCGGGCAAGGCCTCAGGGAAAAAGAATTTATCAACATTTCCACCAACAAAATAGATGAAAAAACCTAGTCCGAAGATACCAAAAACGATGGATGGAACACCTGCGAGATTGCTAACCGAAATTCTTACCATGCGGGCAATCATATTGTCACTCGGCATATTCTTTAAGGTAAACCGCCGTTGTATACACCCAAAGGAACTACCGCAATACTCATAATAATCACCATCATTACCGTTCCAAAATAGCAGGGAAGATACCGCCTTCTGTATTGGCTTCTCTGGGCTCACTCCAGATAAACTCCCCAAAATTTTGTTAGATAAAAAACAAGTTTAGAAAAACCCCATCTTATTTGGGGCATAGACGCGAATAATCTGAAAAATGGGCACGATCTTATCCTGTCCATCGGCAAGAAGCACCACGATCTCCTTTTCTTTTGCCTCTTTGTACAGAGTATTGAGTAATATTTCTCTCTCCTGATAAACTTTTTCTAGGCCGTCTATTTTTGCATTAAGCGCTACCGTCTTTTTGCGAATTTTTTCCGTTGGTGGAAACATCATGAGCCGTTTCAACTCAAGGCGATATTTTTCCATCAGGTAGTTAATATTACCAATTTCCTCTTTCTCGATGTAACGGATCTTTTTATAAAGACCCCTGCTCTCAGCCAGGAGGATCATTAACGTATCGTGTTGCAGTGGTTTGATAGTTTCTCCCCTGTCTGAAGCCTTTTAAAAAAGCCATATAAATTTCCCACTCACGCCTTTCGAAGACCACGGCGTCGATCGGGAAATGCAAGGATACAATATCCGCGTTAGCTATCCATGTAAATCTGAACCATAGACATCCCTGTTGCCGATCTTTATTTTAGTCCGATACGAGTCTTTTTTGCAAGGAATTACCTCGTTTTACAATTTCCCCAAAAGCTACCGTACCGTTCGTAAGGATAAACCTGGCTACCTTGCGGGGCCAGAATACACCGAACCCGTTTATCGTGATGAGTGCGATTAATCCGCATATCATCAGGAGGCAGAAGGTCAGTGTCCCTGCCGTTAGCCATATATAGGGGCTTCCGGTTCGGAAAAATTTTTTCATAGCCTGCTATACCTTCGTTTCATCCTGTGCCTTACCAGTTCTGCGAGTGTGTTGATGATAAAAGTAGTTATGAAGAGTAGCAAGGCGGCAAGAAAAAGCACCCGGTAGAGCGTCCCGCCAAAGGGCGCTTCTGGTATTTCAACGGCGATGGTTGCCGAAAGTGCCCGAAAGCCATTGAACAAATTCCATTCCATGATGGGAGTATTGCCGGTAGCCATGAGCACGATCATTGTCTCGCCCACTGCCCTCCCAACACCGATCATAATGGCTGGAAAAACTCCCGGACTTGCAGCCGGGAGAACTATCCTGATCGCAGTCTGCCATGGGGTTGCGCCAAGCGCCAGTGAGGCTGATCTTAGGCTGTTGGGGACATTGCTCATGGCATCCTCGGATATGGAAAAAATAAGAGGTATTACGGCAAACCCCATGGCGATGCCTACGACTACTGCATTCCTCTGATCGTATTCCAAACCGAGGACATTTGCAAACCATGCCCGATAATCCCCGCCAAGGAAGAAGGATTCAAAGACACTGCCAAGCTGAAGTGATGCATATACGGCTCCAATGATAAAGGGTATCAAAAACAACGCCTCGAACCCATGTCTGTATCTGCCATTCCCAAAGACTGGCAAAATTTTCCAAACCAGGAGCGCTGTTACAATGGAGATGGTGATGAAAAACGGCATGATAATTATTGCGGGAAATATTCTTTCCATCAGTGGCGCAAGCCACAGCCCTGCAAGAAAACCGAGGATGACGCTGGGAAACGCCGCCATGATCTCGATAACCGGTTTTATTATTTTAAAGGAATTATGGAGAAATTGGGATGTATAGAGCGCTGCAAGGATGCTTACCGGCACCGCAATAATCAAAGCATAGACTGTGCCTTTAATAGTGCCGAAGATTAATGGCACAAGGCTCAATTTCGGTTC
>JAXMAC010000183.1:0-2880 GCA_046350595.1 Candidatus Brocadiaceae bacterium
GTATACATACCTCCACTACTGTCCAACGTCGTTGTTACCCATGAGCCAGAGGCATTCGTGGCGTACTTGACATACAAGTAAGGAAGACCAGAATAGCTGATGTGCACCTTGTCCGATGTATCCAATGCTATGGCGGTATAAATACCTCCATTACTATCTACCGTCGTTATTATCCATGTGTTCCCAGAAAGGCCGGTGATGTTGTCATCTACGGTATGTTGACCAACATCCCCTTGCGCAGCATAAAGCATAGTGGGCAACACAAACAGAAAAAGAACGACAGGTATTACAAAAACCTTGCTCATTTTCATGGTATTTCTTCCTTTTAAAAGTTATATGGTCTATATTGTCAATACAGGTTTATGTTGGGTTGGGTTTCGCTGCCAGACTGGGCCAAATGAACTTTTTTGTTTTATAAGTGGGGACTGAATCCCTAAATATTGCCTATTTCCTTCTAGTGTCTAATTGCATAAATTAGTGATATTATATCAAAGTAGTAAATAGCTAATCTTAAAGGCTTTCAGGGAAAAATATACTTTCGACAATTAATGCAATTAAGCACTGGTTTCTCGGCATTTTGAGCCATTTTAACCATCAAAGTGGGGATTGAATTTCCAGAAATAGAGAAAATCGCTCATTTGGCACAGTCTATTACGCTTAACCAAACCTACTCAAATGACCAATTTGCCTTATGGCCTTTAATCCGCCACGGTAAGGTTGTACGTTACATCCTGGGAGAAGCCCGCGCCGATCCCTGAAGTTATTTTTGCTTTAAAATGGATCTCATGGCTCCCTGGCGATAGCGGTTTGAGCATTATCCAATATCCATCAGATACTGAAGAACCTGCGGTTACACCATTCAAACCGAGGTAGTTATTTGAAGATGGCATGACAAAGTCAAAGAGCGGGGACTGAACCCTAAAGCTTTTCAGGTCGCTCAATTTTTTCTTATCAACGGTCACCTTCAATGACTTTATATCTACACCATCCATTACTCCCCCTACGCAGGTGCGCAATTCCTGCCCATCATCACCATGAAATGGGTCAGGTTCAACTGTTGAACACTCTGCGTTTATGATAGGAAAGAAAAGCGCTTTACCAGCAGACACCGCGCACGTGCGCGGTACGGGATCAGTAGTAGCCGCACCCACACGGAAGAATACGGGTCCTGATGATTGCCCTACACCGCAGTTAGCCCCTGTCGTATCAAGCACAGGGTTAGCGCCGATGGGGATCGAAAGTACATATTGCCACCATGCAGCAGACCAGTCCCCATACGACATGCCATATATGCTATCCGATGGAGAGACTGCCTTTTTCTGACCACCATCCGCAAACGCCACTGATACAGGCGCTCCGGCAAATCCCAAAACTATGCCAGCAATTGCCAGCATGATTTTCCAACTCTTTATGTAGTTTTTCATAACTTAGTTCTCCTAAAATATCTGTAAATTCGCTAAAGTAATGTTACGCTGTCTGCTTTTGTTCTTACCATGCGTACCACCCCCTTTCCAGTTTGTTGAGGAGTGAAAAAGCATAATTCCAACTATTTTTATGTCTCCACATCACCTCTTTCTTTTTGATTAAGTGGTCGGCTACGGTAAACTAACGAAAACTACAACTATTCATTGTTCTGTTCTTCCCATCACCCCTTTTCCCGACAAGCAAAACAAAAAAGCCTTACAGCACAGATTTTATCGAGACATCTTCGGCAGTAAGGCTTTCTTCTTATCTTAGTGGGCTATTCTCAGGGTAATTAAATACCCTACTGCTTTGGGCCCTCTGATCATTCAGAGTTTACCTTTATCGAATGTTTATTATGTTTCCAATATTATTCTCCAATTATGCCGATTTACGCGTATTATAAGAAACCTTCAAGTATATTATGTTAATATTATACTAGCTTGTTTTATTCTGTGCCTGTGATCCAGATCACATTTTAGAAATATAAGTTGTAAATAGGTGTCTTAATACTACTTAAAAAATTAATATTTTCAATTTTCTTTAATGCATATTGACTTCCCTCAGCAAAACCCATTAAGCTTCAATTAGCGTGACAAAGAGTACAAAGTGTAAATATATATGGGAGAGGGAGTTGTTATGAATAAGCCGTGCCAGGAAATAAATTTTCCGGAATTTCAGAAAAAATATCAAAGATAAGAAGATTGTGAAAAGAAACTCTTTGAACTTCGGTGGCCGCAAGGATTTGCTTGTCCCAGCTGTGGACATCAAGAATATCACCGTGTTACTCAGCGAAAATTGCATCAATGCAAGAAATGGAGATATTAGACATCTTTGACGGCAGGAACTATTATGCATAATACGAGGACTTCGCTTTTGCTGTAGTTCTGGGCAATATACCCGACAAGCGCTGATAAACGAAGGGTAATCTGCCCTGTCCCTTTCCAAGAAGCTCGGTATGAGCTATTGGAAAGCGTGGACGATGTTGCACAAGATTCGCCATGCGATGAAGAATCGCGATGCTGCCTCCCAACTGGCTGGGATTATAGAGACCGACGACTCTTTCTTTGGCAGTTCCGTAACGGGAAGGATCAAGCGCGGACGGGGTATTTCGAAAACGGCTGTAATTGTTGAAGCATCTACCCATGGCGATGCCGTTGGCTTTGCTAAAATGACTGTAGTGGATAAAGTGGACAGTACAACCCTTGACCACCTCATAAAAATGGATATCAGAGAAGACCAATCGGTCAAGACGGATGGTTTGCCTGTCTATACGATTGTCATCAAAAGTGGACACAATCACATACGAGAAATTGTCAAAGGTAAAAAGGCCCATGAAGCGCTCAAATGGACCCCCATTTTGCTCTCTAATGCCAAATCATTTATCACGGGAACTTTCCATAGATTTGGGAAAAAACA
>JAXMAC010000184.1:0-2904 GCA_046350595.1 Candidatus Brocadiaceae bacterium
TATCAGAGAAAGGGTTAAAGAAATAGAGTCCAAAAAGAAGTAGATAAATTTTTTTGAGAATATAGATACTGGCTCAATGAGTTTCTGGATGCCATTGGTTCTTATGTGATCCTCAATAAGTTGGCGAACTTTTGCTCCGCAAGCTGATAAATCCAAAGTTAAGTCCCTAAAACGCGCACTGGCGGCATTTCTTACCTTACCTAACCATCTAAGGTCTGCATTATATCTCAATGCTGCCGGGTCAGGTAAAACCATGTCCATGCTTTGTGAAAAACGCCTAAAGGCAATGTCAAAATCAGCTCGTATATCTTCTGGTTCTAATATTTTTATACAGGACTCAAGGTCTGATTTATCTACCTTATCGAAAAAACGCATAACTGCCCGATAACGAGCCTCAAGCCGCGGAAACTCATCTGTTTTGGGTGTAAGCGCACCGATAACATCATTTGCTTGAAATACCCCAAGCGCCTCTTGTAAATTCCGTGATATCCCCCAATAGTCAACCACAAGCCCATAATTTTTCTTATCGGCAGTCCGGTTAACACGAGCTATTGCTTGCAAAAGCGTGTGCTCTTTTAACGGACTATCAATATACATAACCTGCTCAACAGGCGCATCAAAGCCGGTTAAGAGTTTATCGCACACAACAATAATAGCCAACTTTTCGACAGGGTCTTCTTTAAAACTGCGTATAGTTTCCTTCTCTTCGGCTTGACTTTTATGATGCTTTATAAGGCGTTGAGGAACATTATTACTACCGGAAATTAAAACTGCAGATGGCGGGGCATTCAATCTATCAAGAGACTCTTTGTACGTTACTGCAGCCTCTCTACTGGTAGTAACAATTTGAGCTTTAAAACCATTAGGCATAATAAATTTTTCATAATGTTCTATTATATCAAGGCATATAGCTTCTATCCGGGTAGAAGCGAGCCCGATTATTTCTTCCGTAGCATATTTTCGCTTAATTTCTTCACGTTCTCTTTCACCGTAATCTTGGAAATATCTATCAAAAAGTGTGTCTAATTTCTCGCCTTGTACGTGTATATCCGGAAGCCTGCTTTCATAAAAAATCGGAACCGTTGCTCCATCCTGAACGGCTTGTTCGATACTATACGTATGGATATAAGGACCGAACGTCTGGATAGTGCTACGATCTTTCTTATCTATTGGTGTCCCGGTAAATCCTAAAAAACAGGCTTTGGGTAATGCCTGTCTCATGTTTGCCGCCAGGTTCTTATATTGCGTCCTATGGGCTTCATCTACCATTACAAATACATTCTCCGCATCGGATAAAACCGGATGACCGTTCTCGTCGGTCAATTCCTGGAATTTCTGTACTGTGGTCATAATTGTCTGACCATTTCCAGCCTGGACCAATTCCCTTAAGTTCTTTACACTGCTGGCCTGAATCGGGTTTGGAAAACCGCAATGCTGAAATGTCCCGATAATCTGATTGTCAAGGTCTATACGATCAGTAACTATAGTTAAAATGGGATTTTCTAATTTCTTACATCTTTTTAACTTTACCGCAAGCCATAACATGGACAAGGACTTTCCAGAACCTTGTGTATGCCAGATAACACCACCACGTCTCTGTAGTGGCAAGGCGCGCCTTGCCACTACGCTCTTAATGCGCTCTACCCCCGTATTTACTGCAAAAAATTTCTGGTACCTTGCTATCTTTTTTTACCGTTCTGCCGCCTTCAACCTCAAAGGCAATAAAATTACGGACAATGTCTAGTAGTGAGTAACATTAATTAATAGACTAATGAGTGGCTACTTGGTATAATACCTTCAAAAGAATAAAGGAGGTATTATGGCCAAACCGCTGCCGGACATTTCCCTTTCAGAAGAAGAAAGGGAAGAACTATATCGTATTATTCGCAAAGCGACATCGCCACAACACAAAGTACTGAGGGCAAAGATCGTGTTATTGGCAGAAAAGAAGCTGCCAACAGAAGCAATCATGAAAGAACTCAACATATCGAAGAATACAACAGTAAAATGGCGAAAACGGTTTTTAAAGAATCGGCTCAATGGTCTTCATGATGAACAAAGGCCTGGAAAGCCAAGAACTCATTACGCTGAAGTACGACTTAAAATAGCGACAGAAGCATGTCGACCACCAGAGACGATTACCCACTGGAGCACGAGAGAACTCGCACAACACTTGTCTGAACAAGGAATAAACGTGAGCCATATGACTGTTCAAAGGGTTCTCTCCGCAGAAAAAATAAAACCTCACTTAAGGGAATACTGGTTAAACAGCACTGATCCGGACTTTGAAGCCAAGCAGACAGAAATTATTGGTCTTTATCTGAATCCCCCTGAAAATGCCCTGGTAATTAGTGTTGATGAAAAAACAGGGTTGCAAGCACTTGGCAGAAAACATCCAAGCAAACCTGTCGCAAAGGGTTCTCCAGAAAAAATGGAGTTTGAATATAAAAGACACGGTACGGTATCCCTTATTGCCTCGCTGGCTGTTCACCAAGGCAATATCATTGGAAAGTGCTATGAGCGTCATACCAATACCGAGTTTATAGATTTTCTTGAAGAAATCGATCGTTCCTACGGACATTCTGGCAAGGAGATTCATTTGATTGTAGATAACCTCAGTGTCCATAAACATCAAAAGGTAAAAGATTGGTTGTCCGAACATCCTAACTATTCTCTTCACTTTACACCTACTCACGCATCGTGGCTCAACCAAATTGAGCTATGGTTCAGTATTTATGCACGCAAGGTAATCAAAAGGGGCGTCTTTAGTTCAAAAGATGATCTGATTGCAAAAACCATTGAATACATTAAACTCTATAACAAAAACGCCCAACCATTTCGTTGGACTTATACAGGAGACCCTCTTACAATATAAGTGTACTAAATAATGTTACAGACTACTAG
>JAXMAC010000185.1:0-2742 GCA_046350595.1 Candidatus Brocadiaceae bacterium
GAAACTCTCATTTATTTGCTCCCACCAAAGATTCGCCAAAAATGGCAAAAAAATATTGGTGTTGGCAATAAACCCATACTTTTTTATGCTAATTGGACTTTTATTACAAAAGTCGATTTGAGTACTTCATCAATTTCATTCACTTTTAACCCTTCTTTCTCATCCGGACCTTTTGATGCAAAATTAGAAGTTGTTGATATTAATACAAAAAATGTTTTTGCACAGAATAAAAAGGATTTTTACGCTAAAGAAACCTTATCTTTTGACCTGCCAAATATGGCTGAACCAATACATTATACAGTAAAGTTCCAACTCGATGATCACTTGGCATATCAAAATGGCTTTATTGAAGAATTAGAAATACCCTTTTAGGAATGGCATGTGAATTTAAAATTGAAAGAAATCTTTAAAGGTAAGGTTGTAAATAAAGCCCATACCATCAACACCGGCGTGGACGAATTCCCCCGATATGTCCTTGAATACCTCATTGACAATTATTGTTCTGAAGAAACCTTTCATGAGGATATGGAAAAGGTTGTTCGCCGACTTAAAGAGACCTTTGTCTACGGCGCAGAGGCTGAAAAGATTCGCCATTACATTCGAGAAAATCGCAGTCATTCGGTAATTGCTAATCTGGAAGCCAGACTGGTAGAAACAGAGGATAAGTACTGGTCTACAATCTCCGCAATTAATGAAAATTATGTGAATATTCCAGAAAACATCGTACGGCAATATCCCATGCTTCTTTCAGGCGGTATGTGGGGTACTATTGAGTTAACGTATGATGAAACAGAGGTTCATAATAAAAAAATTCGCCCCTTTAAGGTTACTGCCTTTACACCATTCCAGGTGAGCGTTATTAATTTGGATGAGTATATCGAAAAGCGTAAGGAGTTCACTACAGATGAATGGATTGACATTCTCATCAATTCCTGCGGTCTTAATCCGGAAAAGATGACCCGAAGGCAGAAGCTCCTGTACCTGTGCCGATGTATACCTTTAGTTGAAACAAACGTGAACATGGTAGAGCTTGCGCCCAGAGAGACGGGAAAAACCTATTTATACCGAAACACCTCATATTATGCCCATGTGCTATCTGGCGGTAAAGCGACACCAGCCCAACTTTTCATCAATCTCAATAATGGTAAGATTGGTATTGTAGGTACTCGTGATGCAGTAGTTATGGATGAAATTGCCAACACTGATTTTACCGACCCCAAAGCACTCGTTAGCATTATGCAGGCATACATGCAGGATGCGAAGTTTAGTCGAGGGAAAAAGGAGATACTGGCCTTTGCAAGTCTTGTATTCGTGGGCAACCTTGATGTCCAGGGAAGTATGCCACATGAAAAGTATTATCATCTCTTTGAACCACTACCTGATTTTTTGCAGGTGATTGCCTTTCTCGACCGTATTCATGTTTACCTACCAGGGTGGGAGATTCCCAAGCTTTCACCTTCAAGTTATTCCAAAGACTATGGGTTTATTACGGACTACTTTTGTGAAATCATGCATGAATTGCGGCGGCTTGAACTTCTGAGTACAATACGATCTCGTTTCGAACTTACAGATACTACCAAAACCTCTCAGGGCATTTCAGGACGAGACCAGCGGGCAATTATGAAGACAACTTCTGGATTGCTAAAACTTTTGTATCCCGACGGTAAACTTGTTGATGGAGAATTAGAAGAGATACTCATGTTATCGTGCGAATTGCGTCAAAGAGTACGTGAGCAACTCCATTTAATAGCGCCAGGTGAATACGACAATGTTAAGCTTGGGGTGAAGTTGCTAACTTCCGGCAAGCAAATTCATCCTGAGCTTCCCGATGCAGAGCGAGTTCAAAGGGTTACACTTCCAGAAAAGCCCTCGGTAGGAGAGGTCATTGGTCTTGCAGTCGAAGGCGATCATGGCTGTATCCTGCACTTCGAGATGCAGGCAACAAAAGGTAGTGGGCGGATAGTCCCTCTCGGTTCTATGCAAAAAGTAATGCGTGAAAGTATTGAAGCAGCAGCGCAATTCATCAAAGCCAAATATAATGAATTAGGAATTAGTGCAGAGTGGCGTCAAAACTATGATGTAGCCGTGCTTGCAACCTTCATGGGAATACCCAAGGAAGGACCTTCCGCAGGAATCGCTATTGTAACAGGTATCGTCTCTGCCTTAAAAGGGCAGCCAGTTCGCAATGATTTAGCCATGACGGGGGAAATTACCATCATGGGCAAAGTGCTTCCGGTTGGCGGTATCCAGCAGAAAATCCGTGCCGCATATGATGCAGGCGTTAAAGAGGTATTATTACCCACCGATAACCTTAAAGAAGCACAGGGGTTACCACAATATATCCTAAATACTGTTAAACTGACACCAGTACAAGGTGTTTATGAGGTACTGAAACGCGCTATTTTAAATTACTCAAATTTATGAAAAGGAAATTGATAAGATTTAATCATATCTTTGTATAAACCTCGTAGCTATCTTTAAAACTTTAGTAGTTTCTTGTAATATTTTCACAACATGGGTAGTGTAAAATATCTTGTGTAAATTATAAGAGGAGGTAGAAAAAAAGCGCATTCCCCACTATACTTGGAGTTGAAAAAATTAATTGAATAAACGCTTTAAATATTTCAACATCGAGTTAGTCCTATAAAATTCCCCTTAGAGAAGGGGAATTTTATACCTGCACAGATTTATTTGATTACTCTTCCGGCATCTCAAAGAGGGTAACCGCATAAGATGTCGTTG
>JAXMAC010000186.1:0-2740 GCA_046350595.1 Candidatus Brocadiaceae bacterium
TGAAACCCTTGATTTTATTGGTCGGGGTGGCGGGATTTGAACCCACGACCTCTTGAACCCCATTCAAGCGCGCTAGCCAAGCTGCGCTACACCCCGACTTTCCATATTATAGTATCTTTTTGCCTATTATCAACTTAAATCTATTTTGAAATATTTTGACTTTGATAATCATTTCTACTATAATTATTTTTTAGTTTTTTAACCCTCAACTACCAAAAAATTTAGAGCTTTTTTATACGTATGGTAAAAAAAAATAAGCCCAAAAAGTCACGATTCTCTATTTTATATATCCTGATCTTTCTTGCCGTTTTGTATATTCTTCAGATGTTTCTTTCGCCAAGGGCGGAAGAAATTTCCTATAGTCAATTCCGTCTCTATCTGAAAAATGGTCTGATATCTGACTGTACCGTTGGCGCCGATCTTATTCGGGGTCATTATAAAAAAGTATCACAGGAAGGCAGCAGAGAAGAAACGGCTGCATTTGTTACGGTACCAATTCAGGACATGACACTCGTCAACGAACTCGAATTACAAAAAGTTCGTTTTAAAGGGGCGGTCGAAAGCAATTTCCTGAAAAACATCCTGATGTGGTGGGTCTTCCCATTTGGCATTATGACCCTGGGATGGTTTTTTCTTTTCAAGAAGGTTGGCGGCATGGGATCGCCCTTCACGTCCTTTGGGAAGGCAAAGGTAAAATTATACTCCGATAACGGGGCACAGAAAACAACGTTTACCGATGTCGCCGGCTGCGATGAGGCAAAAGAAGAACTGAAAGAGATAATTGATTTTCTTTCCTATCCGGAACGGTTTCAAAAACTGGGCGGAAAAATCCCCAAAGGTGTGCTCCTTATAGGCCCTCCCGGAACGGGTAAAACACTTCTGGCAAAAGCCGTTGCCGGAGAAGCAGGGGTTGCCTTTTTCTCAATCAGCGGTTCTGATTTCGTAGAAATGTTCGTCGGTATGGGCGCAGCCCGGGTGCGGGATATGTTTGAGCAGGCGAAAGAAAAGGCGCCGTGTATCGTATTTATCGATGAAATTGACAGTGTTGGACGCCAGCGCGGCACGGGATTGGGTGGAGGCCATGACGAACGGGAACAGACCCTTAACCAACTCCTGGCCGAAATGGACGGCTTCAATTCACAGAAAGGCGTTATCATTATTGCGGCAACCAATCGTCCCGATGTTTTGGATGGCGCGCTTTTGCGTCCAGGCCGTTTTGACCGCCAGATAACGGTTGATAGGCCAGACCTGACCGGACGTGAATCAATACTTACTGTACATGCACGGGGCATTAAGCTTGCTTCCGATATAAATCTTAAAATTATCGCCAAACGCACGCCTGGTTTTTCCGGGGCGGATCTGGCAAATGTTGTTAACGAGGCGGCACTCCTTGCTGCGCGACACAATAAGGAGTCCGTAGGCATGGATGAGTTGGAGTCTGCAATTGACAGGGTACTCGCAGGACCTGAAAGAAAAAGCAGGATCATGAGCGATAAGGAAAAAAAGACGGTCGCATTCCATGAGTCAGGTCACACCCTGGTAGCAGCCCTGTTGCCCAATACAGATCCCGTTCATAAAGTTTCAATTATTCCCCGGGGAGCTGCTGCGCTTGGTTATACCATGCAGTTGCCAACGGAGGATAAATACCTAACCAGTGAATCAGAAATTCTTGATATGCTCTGTGTTCTCCTGGGTGGGCGTGCAGCTGAAGAGTTAATTTTAAATGAAATATCAACTGGCGCGCAGAATGATCTGGAAAAGGTTTCACAACTCGCCAGGAATTATGTATGCAGATTCGGCATGAGTAAGAAAATTGGGCCACAGACCTTTGGCAGACAATCGGGTAATATCTTCCTTGGACATGATCTCGTTCAGGAAAAGGAATACAGCGAAAAGACCGCTATAATTATTGACGAAGAAGTGACCCGCATCATTACAGAAAGCCATGAAAAGGTCAGAAAACTCCTCATCGACAACAGGGACAAGCTGGATATGCTGGCAAAGAAGCTTGAAGAGGAAGAAGTCCTCGATGGAGAACAGGTGCTTGCGTTACTCCATGTTGAAAAGAAGCACACAAAAGCCCATAAAATAGCAGATATTGCCCCAGTAGAACAACCGCAACAAAATCTTCAGTACACACAAAAACACCTAAGCTTGTAGTAGAGACGCAAGATTTTGCGTCTCTACTATATTGGAATGCCTCATCGAGATGCCTGAACATTAAATGAAGCTTCGGTTACTTTATATTGTAGTACAGATCTCATGTGGTCGGAAATATGCAGTTTAAGCAGTTTAAGCAGTTTAAGCAGTTTAAACCGTTTAAGCCGTTTAAGCCGTTTAAACTGCTTAAACCGTTTGATTTGTGCAAACGATTATAGGGATAAACTATCCGCTCTATGATTTGTATTAAAATTCCTACATCAAGGTGGTTACTTTGCCGATTGTATTTCTGCAAGAATTGCTTGTGGGAGATTAAAGTTGGAATATACATTTTGCACATCATCGTGATCTTCGAGGGTTTCCATAAGCGTCAACACCTTACGGCCTGCTGCCTCATCAAGATCGATATTCGTCTTAGGCATCCAGGTTATTTCTGCAGTTTCAACGGTTATATTTTTGCTCTCAATAGCCTTTTTAACGGCGTCTAACTCTGTTTGCGGACATATAACATGAAAAGTGTCCCCGACCTTTTGCAAATCCTCGGACCCCGCGTCCAACACTAACAGCATGAGTTCATCTT
>JAXMAC010000187.1:0-2719 GCA_046350595.1 Candidatus Brocadiaceae bacterium
ACCAATACTGTCATGGATGCAAGCTCCCTGTTTTTGATCGTCTTTCTCCTTTTCCGTATGAATTGGAGATTGGCGGTGGTTTCTATCTCGCTCCTCCCTTTTTATGTCATGTTAAACAAGTATTTCAAGTCCCAGATCAAAAAAACCAGTAAGCTGGCCCATCAGAAGATGGAAGAAATCTCCGGAAATGTCCACGAAAAGCTCGGTGGCCTTTCCATCATACAATCCTACACACGGGAGAAGGCGGAAGAAAAAAACTTCTTTCAGGATAACCTTGAATACTTATTTTATCAGTTGAAGCATATACGACATCACGCCACGGCGCAATCCGTAATTGGTTTTTTGACTTCCATTGCTCCGGTTCTTGTCATCTGGTTTGGGGCTATGCAGGTCATCTATGGCCACCTTACGGTTGGCGAGTTGGCTGCATTTTATGCCTACCTGGGCATGTTCTACAACCCGCTCAACCGGCTTACGGAACTCAATATTCTTTTAGCCAACTCCCAGTCAGCTATGGAAAGGATCTTTGAGGTATTTAACACCTCACCCGAGATCGTGGATCGCCCTGCAGCTCAGGAAGTCGGAACTATCAAAGGTGAGATCAAATTCTTAGATGTCCACTTTGCCTATGAAATGTCAAAAACTGTCCTGAAGGGTGTCAACTTACAGATACCGGCCGGTTGTACGGTGGCGCTGATAGGGCCGAGTGGTGCCGGTAAATCCACGTTTGTCAAGCTTATACCAAGGTTTTACGATGTTACTGCAGGGGAAATCACCGTTGATGGTTGGGATATCCGCGATATTAAACTCAGTTGCCTGAGAAGACACATTGCTACGGTGCCCCAGGAGCCCATTTTGTTTTCCGGAACGATCTATGAAAATATCCTGTTCGGCAAGTCCGATGTCACGGAAGGAGACGTCCGGACAGCAACGATTTCTGCGAATGCCCATGACTTTATTTGCAAATTGCCAAAGGGGTACCAAACGGAAATCGGTGAGGGCGGTATGAAGCTTTCAGGTGGACAGAGACAACGCATTGCGCTGGCGCGGGCCTTTTTAAAAAATGCGCCTATTTTGATTTTAGACGAAGCGACTTCTTCCCTTGATTCTAAAGCGGAAAATCTGATCCAGGAGGCATTGAAAAGATTAATGCAAGGCCGCACGACCATAATCATTGCTCACCGTCTCTCCACGATTCAATCGGCGGACATGATTGTTGTCTTTGACAACGGCGAGATCGTGGAGATCGGCAACCATCGGGAACTGTTGCATCGTTCGTACGGTCTTTACCGGCAACTGTATGAGGAACAATTCAATAAAAAGTTGGCAATGACCATCGAGTAACTGAGAATTTTGAGGTTTTCACCATGGGTATTTTTATAGAAGTTGACCACTGTGAAAGAGAAATTGGGATTATAGAGGTGCTCCGTGCGAGGGAAGATATTGTTGTGGAAGAAAAGTATCTCTCCATTGGTGATTATCTCATTAATAAACGCATTGCGGTTGAACGAAAGACGACAAAAGACTTCGTCATGTCCATTATTGACGGGCGATTGTTTTCTCAGGCGTCCCGTTTAAAGCAGTATGCGAAAATACCGGTAATGGTAATCGAGGGGACAGATTTATTTTGTACCGGTTTTGAAGTTGATCCACAAGCCATCAAGGGGGCGATCGTCTCATTATCTATTTAATGGCAAATACCCTTGATCTTCTCAAAAACCCCGCATGGTACGGCTGAGATATTGATAATGGCAGGGATTCATGATGTTAGGTACCGTGACCTTCTGTTAAAGAGGATGGGCAGAAAACCCAAACGAATACAAACACGGAAGTTATACCTACTCCAGGGATTGCCCGGTATTGGGCCAAGGGTAGCAAAAAGGATGTTGGAATATTTCGGGAGCATAGAAAAGGTCTTTCATGCAAATGAGCGGGAACTTATCTGCGTCGAGGGTATCGGGAAAAAGAAGGCGGCAAAAATTCGTGAAATCATTAAGTAAGAATTATACATAGCGACATAAGTATACAACTGTCTGTCATTCCGGGCTTGACCCGGAATCCAGCGTTTTTTCTGGATTCCCGCTTCCGCGGGAATGACATATTCGTATCTGATTAATGACGCTGTGTATATTATTGATTATAGGTATATTGCAAAAGGTAAAAAAAGTTCGTTTCAATGAAAAGAAGAAATGTTTTTTGCTCAGGGGTCAAATATATTTTAATTGCAAAAAAACAGGAGGAAATGTATAAAAATTGTGGTTAAGACTATTTTATTAACATAAACATAAGTCCTTCGGTATGATCCTTGCCAATTTGATGCTTAGATTCTTGCAGATGAAATTTTAAACATCATTGCTAACTATGTCAAATAAAACAATAATCAAAAGATTTCTTGTTGTTTCTTTAGGCAGTGAAAATACAGAATTTACATCTTTTCGTGATTATTTTACACAGGATGGATTTGATGTTTCTTTTGTTTATGACGAGAGAGATTTACATAAGATACCTGAGAGCAATAACGGTTTTGATGTAGTTTTAGTAGACGTTGATCGCGATCCGGATAAACAGATAATGGCTGTTCAAATCGTGAAAAAATATTATCCACACACAGTGATAGTGCCTATAACAAAGGAAAGTAAAATTGATATTGCACTACAAATGAAGATGTCAGGTCTGGGCCTTTTTGATTATATTACGAAGCCAATCCATTGGGGGAGTC
>JAXMAC010000188.1:0-2697 GCA_046350595.1 Candidatus Brocadiaceae bacterium
CGGGAGATGCCACAGAACCGCAGTCGAGGTGATCCCTTCCAATAACCACGGGCGCCTTGACGATGCCCTTTCGCACCATATCATTAATAATCAAACCCATTTTTGCGCGCTCGCCGTACCCTAACCAGCAAATCCTGGCGGGCAGTCCCAACTGGGGTACATTTTCTCTGGCAAGTTTTATCCATCTTACCAACGAAGCATTTTCGGGAAAATTCCTGATGACCGCCTCGTCAATCTTCCCGATATCTGCCATATCACCCGATAAAGCCGCCCACCGAAACGGCCCCTTCCCCTCGCAAAATAAGGGACGGATAAACGCAGGGACAAAACCCGGATACCAGTAACGTCCGTCCGAATCTCTCATAGACACGCCGGCCATTTCCGCCTGAGGCCTCAGATTATTGCCGTAATCGAAACAGATTGCCCCTTTTCTTTGCATATCGAGGATGGCTCTGGCGTGGTCAACAATGGCATCTAACACCTTTTCTTTGTAAGCACGCTTATTCTTTTCCCTGAGCTTGTCGAGTTCCTTCACATCACCTACAGGCACATAACACATAAGGTCATGGGCAGGAGTCTGATCGGTAACAACATCGGGAATAATGTCTCGTTTCACCAATTCAGGATGAACCTCAGCAGCATTGCCCACAAGACCTACCGACAGAGGTATTTGCCGGGACTTTGCATCCGTCACCCATTGGAGCGCCTCACCGAGATTGTCCGTCATTTTATCGCAGTAACCTACACTCACCTTCTTCTCAATACGTTCCCTGCGGACTTCCACGCAGAGAACCACGCCATCGTTCATCGTTACCGCCAGTGGCTGGGCGCCGCTCATACCGCCCATACCTGCCGTGAGTACAAACTTACCTTTTAAACTGTCTGTATTAAATATCTTCTTTGCAAGGGCAGCAAAGGTTTCATACGTACCCTGCAGGATGCCCTGAGCGCCAATATAAATCCAGCTTCCCGCGGTCATCTGCCCGTACATGGTAAGTCCCATTTCGTCATACCTGTCAAACACCTCCTGCTTTGCCCATCCTGGAACCACATTTGCATTAGCAATAACGACACGGGGCGCCCATTCGTGTGTCCTGGCAACATAGACAGGCTTGCCCGATTGAACGCACAGGGTCTCATCACTCTTTAAAATTTTCAGGGTATTGATAATCCTCTGATATTCCTTCCAGTTTCGCGCTGCACGGCCTGTGCCGCCGTAGACGATAAGTTCCTCCGGCTGGACGGCCACGTCAGGATCGAGATTGTTCATGAACATCCGCAAGGCAGCCTCGCTATCCCAGTTTTTGCACGTAAGGGCAGTTCCCCTCTGCGCCTTAACAGGTCCTTGCGGTCTGAATTCGTAAAACATCGGTCGTGTCATATTCGTTTATTTCCTCAAATGAATTCTTTTACGATAATCTGTGGTTTCTCTCACGGTAAAAACTTCGCCAGTTCCTGCATCCACCGCCACGTCTCATTCTTTATCTCTTCAGCCTCAACGCCGTCTTTGAAGTGGTCTTCGTTGTCCTCAATAAAGCAATAGACCTTTCCCAGAAATTCCTTCAATTCATCAACCTGTTTTAAGATATCCATATTCTTCCTTTCTTTATGGTTCAAATCAACAGTATACGGCCTTTTTCCTTCACTCTTTCAAAATAAGCGCTATCCGCAGTAACCATGAAGCCGTTTTCATGAATAGCTAACGCATGATAAACGCCGTCATAAAAAGTGATTCCTTTAAATTCCCTCATGAGACTCAAGGTAATGTTTACAATTTCTTGTATAATGGGACGCTCTGTAAACTCGTATTCAAGGAGTATTTCTAAAATTCTTTCAGCGTCTTTTGGTCTTTTCAACCCAACTACATTCCCTACTTCATAAAGCCAAATGGATGGTAAAACAAACTCATGTTCCTGATTAAGCCATCCTTCTAAAAGTGCAATGGCTTTATCATGCTCTTTTTTATCCTCACCCAGCACCCACTTTAAAATTACCGAGGCGTCCGGCACGAAGATTTTCAAACCTTCCTTCTCCTGTCCTTCTTTAATAGTTCAACGATTTCGGTCTGTGAAACCGTTGCGCCTTTTGACTTCAGGGCCAGGAGTTTTCCTGTCGCCTTTTCCCGTTTTATTCTCAGCAACTCTTTCCGCAGTGCGTCATTGATCACCTTGCTCTTTTGTCCGGCAGGCACCAGCGATTCCAATTCTTTACGGATATCTTCGTCGATAAAAAAATTTATCTTCTTTAACAGATCGCCCATGTTTTACCTCCATTATATATACAATTCATACACATAATGTATACATACATAATTTTAATGTCAAGGGGTAATTGGGGAGTTGTGGAATAAAGTTGCCGGTCAGGAGGAGTTTGTCGGCTTTCTCGGGAAACAGGGTATGGGGTATTTCTTTCTCCCTTTCAGGGCAGAAATGTTTTAATATTCAATTTTATTCCGTAGCTTATTCATCGCAGCCTTTTCCTGATCAAGGCTCTTTCCCATGGCAACGAAGGTCTCTGCAACTGCCCGTATCTTCTGGGAAAACTGACAGTTTCCTTCAATATACCGTTGGCAAAAAACATTCCACAAATAAATTGTTCTGCATTATACTACTAATTTACAATATAACAAGCTTGACTATATATTATAATGTACCCCAAAAACTGGACAGTATGTTAAGATAGAAAATCATGCCTGCC
>JAXMAC010000189.1:0-2684 GCA_046350595.1 Candidatus Brocadiaceae bacterium
TTAATGCCCGACCACGATAAACTACATGGCCCCATGTCATTCCATTTACCGTCTGGTCTCATAATCGCATAATTCTCACAACCACCTGAATTACTAGGTTCTCCAATATTCCAATTGGTATAGCTTGAAATCTCACCACTCACCCATTTCCAGTTCCCTTCTTCGTCCTTATCTGTGTAACCAATCCAATACCTTGTATTTGCTCCAAAGGTATCCGTTAACCAATCTTGCTCACCCTGATCATTAACCGTCACCAGATGCGCACCATATTTGTCAACTGCTTCTTGCTCGCATTTTGCCCAATCCCCACCTTCATGGAGTTTATAGAAATGCCCGTTTGCCGGATTAACAAACCACCGGGTCCATGACAAGGTATATTCCTGATCCTCGTCCGAATCGCCATTGCCAACCACCTTCAGGTAGTAATCGTCCGGAGTAACTTCGTGAATTATAAACTCCCTTTCACCCGCAGCTTTTGTTGATTTAGCGATCTCATTGTAAGACGAATCGTATAGATAGAGGTCATAATTTTTTCCATCAGGCACATCCAGATGCGCCGAGATTGCACCAGCATCTGTTATTTTGTTACCTGGAAATAATCTTTATCTGTAGGTTCGCAAATCTTTCCCTGATAATCGGTGTCGGCATCTAAAGGCCCCTTCGCTACATTAAAATCGTCATTCGGTTCAAAGTCATCAGTACATGACCCACTAGATTCATTCACGGTAAAACCTTTGAAAAGCATCCCCTTCTCCCCATTAGGAATCATTACCTGCACATCCCATGTTCCTACTGCTGCGCCTGTAAGACTGAACTCGCATGAAATCTTCGTTGGACTGACAACCTGCACGTTTGCTGCGATAATATCTGAATGACCTGACTTTACCAGCTTCGCCGTTGCCCCATTTTGGAAATTACTTCCCATGAGGTCTGTCGTAACTATAGTATTCTTGCCGGACGAAGGTGTAATAGATACTACGGTTGGGGTTATCAGATTGGGATTTGAACTATTGTTATATTCATCCTTATCCAAAATACCGTCTTTGTCAGCATCGGTGGTTGCATCAGCCGTCTTTAAATTACCAAAATTTTTTATTTCCCAATTGTCATCAATACCATCTTTATCAGTATCAACAAATCCCCCAGTTCCAATTGAAAGAGAACCGTCTTGAGTGGTATGTCCCATAGAAACAGACCCATCTTCGTTAGAAACAGCATGTTTTGCGTTGATAAGCGGATTGACATCGGTTGTTGCAAACTGGACAGTATGTGGACCCATTGTGGCGTTTGCATCCACCTTGAGGTTCAGTTTCAGTAATACGCCGCTTGAGCCACCAAAGGTGCTGTTAGCTGAATAGGCGATTACCGTGGCTTCACTATGACCGTTCACCGTTGCAGTACCATAATCAACGGTAAAATTACCCGCTGATAGCCCCGCGCCTTGTGAAACGCCAGTAACTTGCACCTTATCGGTATCAAAAACAATCCTGGCATTCATCCCGGCGTATGTAGCCGTATTTGTACCCATATCGTCCGAAATACTGAGATCGATTGATGTTGTCTCACCCGGTTTAGCGCTTGCCGAGCCGAGGAATAACACGGGACTAGCAATGGCATTTGCCACAACACTTGCCAGAAATACTACAATCATCGTAACCATACCTAATAACCTTGCCATATCATTTCTCCTCATTATTTTTTATCCTACAAAAATATAAATTTTTTTTATTTTCTGATGTAGAACGAAGCGGTGCTTAGCTAAAGGCGAAGCATCTCTTCACCCTACAATATAAACCAGTCCGTTACCTCACACAAATACATACCACAGTATGCAAAGATACACCACGCTCCCCCTTAGAAAGAAGGATTCAGGGAGTGTCCTTCACCACAAAGTCCATGTAAAAAACCACCTAAACCATGGATTAACACGGAATTTCACAGATTAAAAAAACCAGCCACGAATGAACACGAATAAACACGAAAAAAGACAACGACAGCAACCACGGATTTCACAGATTACGCAGATTATTTTAAAAACCAAATTGATGCAAGATTTCCATACTTGTCATTGCGAGGACGATAGCCCGGAGCAATCTTTGCCTTGTCATTGCGAGCGGAGCGAAGCAATCTCTCATTTATAAAACACATCCTCCTTATGAGAATCATTTTATTTATTAGAGAAAGATTGCTTCGCTCCGCTCGCAATGACAAAAAAAGAGCAATGACAATATAAGAGGGCAATGACAAATTCTTCTTCATATTATATACAACCCCCTTGCCCCCTTTGCAAAGGGGAATATCCACCCCCTACCCCCCGCCAGCGGGGGACAGAAAGTCCCCCTTAAAAAAGGGGGATTCAGGGGGTTGTTTCCCTCTTTCCTAACCCGATCAAGTCGGAAAAGACAAGATAAAAAGACTAACCACAGAACACAAAGGCTTACACAAAGTTCCATTTATTACCTGTTGTATTCCGTCTTTTAGCTTGTTTTCTCTCCGGCGGGTTCATGTTTACAACTTGAACCCAAATATTTTGCCATATTTCTCGGCATTCTCCGCGCCCTTTGCGGTGAACTATCGTTTTTAATTTCGCTTTTTCCACTCTCTAAAACCAGGTTGACATGCATATTGCAATATCATACAATCTCATCATACTTTTCAAGCATACATATTATGTAAGGAGGCAA
>JAXMAC010000190.1:0-2682 GCA_046350595.1 Candidatus Brocadiaceae bacterium
TATAGCCCTGCATACGTCTCCATCGGATTAAAACATCCTGGATAATGTTATTCAAGGCGTGTCCCATGTGGAGCACACCGGTAACGTTGGGGGGGGGAATTACAATGGTATATGGTTTTTTCCCGGCATCCGGAACGCTATGAAAAAACCCCTTATCCTCCCACCGCTGATACCACTTATCCTCGATTTCTTTTGCATTGTATTGTGGTGATAATTTTGTCTGCATAGTTTTATCTACTTGAAAACTGTACCTTCTGGATAATTAATTACCATAAATGCTATAAACACATAAACATTAAAAAAACAAACACCAAATAATCTCATTTATTTTTCATCAATGGCATATTTCAAATCGCCCCAACGGGACATTCTTTCATATTTGCTTTTATTTCTACAAACAGGCTGCCCCTGCGGGGCTTATAGGCGCTTAGTATCTTAATAAAAATATTTTGACAATTTTAGCAAAAATGTAGCACCTAACCCTTGTGGTCGGCTAAGGGCGGGGGATAAACCACCCGCGCTACGCATTCGGATTTGTTGACTATCTTTTAAAATGTATCGAATCTCTAATCATTTTACAACTTTCACCGGTATGGAAATCCTCAAACCGCCTATTTTAAAGAAAATCCTTGCACTGCCCGTTTTCTTCAAGGCTGTTACGGTGAATTTTGACTCACCATTATTGTCCGTTACCGTATCCACAGGCACTACCGTTATGCGACTTGTACCTGCCTTACTAATCTTCGTGATAACTTTTTGACCTACCACCGGACAATCGTTCTCACCTCTTACGGTAATGGTTAATTCATCGCTTGCCTTCTTCCTGAGTTTCAGCCTGATAGGCTTTACGGTCACCTGTTCTGGCTTACAATTGCAAATAACCGTACAATCCGGGTCATCACAATCTACGAGACCATCTCTGTCGTCGTCCAATCCATTGTTGCAGATTTCCCGGCACGGTTCACAGTCCGTATCGGCGCAGTCTACAAAGCCATCGCCGTCGTTATCCAAGCCATCGTCACAGATCTCCTGACAATTTTGACTAAAACAGTCCGGGTCGTCGCAATCAATCAGTCCGTCGCCATCATCATCGATACCATTGCCGCAAATTTCTTTATCGGGTATTTTGGACACAATGGCATTTGTCCGTGTTACTTGAGGTACACTGGGAAAGTAGACAGTACCATAATTAATAATCTCCGTCCCTTTTGGCGCATCGGTTTTGACATTGACGCTTATTTCCGCATATCCGCCCTTCATTGAACCCACCTCACCCACCATCCAGGTAATCGTGTGGGTCTTTGGATTGTAAGTACCTTCTGGCGCTATGACATCATCGGTCTTCACATCCTTTACCGGTCCAATGACCAACGTGGAATCATCCAGGTCTTCATCCAGGGTATCCGTAAAATAGACACCGAAGGCGATTCCTTCACCCTCATTTTCAAATTCCACCTTGTAGTCTAGTTTTTGCCCTGCTGAAACTGCACCTGATGGGCCATATTTGGCGTTAGGGTCACCGGCTGTTATAATTTCAAGTCCATAAACATCTAAATTTTTTAAATTTTCTTTGCAATTTCCATCTTGACAAATTTCTGATACATTTTTCATACTTTTACATTCTGTAATAGCATCAGCATAAGGTTCAAGATCCCATCTGCATGTGGACGCAGTAAATAAGTACTGAGCCACATAATACTTCCCGGGCTTCGGCATTCGTATCCATTCACGAATGTCATTACTTTCTGAAATTCTTTTCCACGCATCTTCTGGAGCTTGTTTACACTCACGTTTTATGGTTCTATCTGGTACTGAATATTTGTTTTTGTCTTTAATACAATTGGTTATAACCTCTGTTAAATCAATGATTTCACCTAACCAAGGAATTTTATCAGCCAAATTATCTTGCACAAATTTTGCACATTTTGCACAATTAAAGACATCAGGCGGGTCACTCTGACCACATTTTATACATTCGTAAACATCCATACCTAGTGATATTATTTTAGATACTTTCTGAACAATATACATAGGAAGTTTAGCAATGAGACCGTTATTCACACAATCACTTGTGGTGCACCCATCAGGGCTCTTATTTGATGTATTTAATTCACCACACCAATTACCATAGCACGAAATTTCAAATTTATTACTATCTGGAAAATCAAAAGTAACACCTCCTTCCTTTTCACCGAAACTAATTGTATTTACTCCCATTTTCATTATAATCGGTTTTTCTTTTTCATACTGATTAATAAAGAGCAACTCCAAAGGATTATTTTTATACAACAATGCTACATTTACTATAGTGCCATTATCCATTATTGTCCTCACAGCTACATCTGTATAATAATATCCTTCTTTAATAATTTGGTTGAAAGTTTCTGAAAACTGTTGATCAGATAAAACCTCGTTTTCAAATTCTTCATGAGTGAGTTCAATATGCGTAATCATAGTTAGATATTCGAGATATGCAGCAACATCTAAATTTGGTATTTTATCCGGATACAAATACTTATCTACTTCGTCGCTGTTTGTAGCAATAAGAGCAATATTTGATATCATTACATGAGGTAGTCCCCACTGTAAAAGTACTTTAGCAGTTAATATACCACTGCTTTTGGGTGGAATTGTGCCGAGTTTCCAGAATACTTCGTGTTTATCAAGTCTATAAATCCCATT
>JAXMAC010000191.1:0-2636 GCA_046350595.1 Candidatus Brocadiaceae bacterium
AAGGAAGGGTGGGCTCAATAATGCCTTCATGGAAGGAAAAAACAAACCACAAAGACACAGAGGGCACAGAGAAAAAAATATTAAATTAATGTCAGGAATTTCAAACAAAAGCTCCTCCCCTTTAATCTCCCTCACTGAGGGAAACAACCATCTGTCCCCCGCTGGCGGGGGTGAAGGGGAGTGGCACACTGTCGTAAAAATTTGTATTTAAAGTTGCCGAAGGCCTAATTAAATTTTTACAAGGGTGAACGGCCGTTCGCCCTTACTTTACAAGGGATACCTTATGACAAAAAAAAGAAAAAAGGGACTTTCTTACAAAAATGCCGGTGTTGATATTGACACAAAGGGTCAATTCACAACGGATATTTACTCAAAAATGCAAACAACCTTCAGTGCGCGGGTAATTGAAAATCCTGATGGTTTTGGAGGACTCTTTGCATTAAACTCCCGTTTTAAAAAATACCGTCAACCGGTGCTCGTCTCTTCAACCGATGGAGTGGGCACCAAATTAAAGATTGCCTTTATGTTAGACAAGCACGACACCATCGGAATCGATCTTGTCGCCATGTGCGTCAATGACATCATCGTATTGGGGGCAGAACCCCTATTCCTCCTCGATTACCTGGCAAGCAGCAAAATCGTACCAAAGGTGCTTCATGAGGTGATGGATGGTATTGTGGACGGTTGTCGCCAGGCGGGTTGCGCCCTCATTGGCGGCGAGACGCCAGAGATGCCAGGATTTTACCATGATGGTGAATACGACATCGCAGGTTTTGTGGTGGGCGTTGTTGAAAAGGACAAGATTATTAATGGCAAAACAATAAAACCCGGAGATATGGTGATCGGTTTAAGTTCGAGCGGGGTCCATAGCAACGGATTTTCCCTTGTACGAAAGGTCTTCTTTGACAAGGCAAAAATGAAAATAAACCAAAAACTTAGCAATTACGGATTGGATACTACCCTGGGAGAAGAGTTGATAAGATCTACTAAGATTTATGTAAAACCAATCTCGAAGGTATTGAACAAGCACAAAACAAAAAAGATTCTCAAAGGAATGGCGCATATTACCGGTGGTGGATTCCTGGATAATATACCGCGTATCTTGCCGGAAGGTTGCGCAGTTACATTGGAAAGAAGCAGATGGGATGTCCCGAAAATATTTAAAATCATTCAAGATGTAGGTAGTATTGACGATCAGGAAATGTTCCATGTATTTAATATGGGTATTGGCATGGTATTGATCGTATCCAAATCTGATGTGGAAACTATCCTAAATGATCTTAGACACGCAAAAGAACCGGGAACGGTTATTGGTGAAGTTACGAGAGGAGATAAGATTGTACACATTGTATGAAAGAATTTGCCCAATACCCTCGCCAGGTTTTACCGTCTGTGTAGCGCGAACTTCTGTTCGCAGGACATCAACATAAATGTCGCGCTCTATGCCTCGACTCTCTCGATTCAGAATGTTTTTCAAAATACTAAATTGTTACACAAAAAAATCTTAACACGGTAACACTTGTGAAAACAGATATGGACAATTTCGAGAAAGGCATCAAATTCTTCAATGAAGGAAATTACTTTGAGGCCCATGAAACATGGGAAGATCAATGGCGTGGTATCGAAAAATCACCCGAAAAATACTTTATTCAGGGACTGATCATGATCGCAGTAGCGCTCCATCATTATGAGAGAAAAAATTTCACAGGAACTGCAAGGCTGCTCGAAAAAGGCATAAAACTCTTAGAAGGATTCAAAGCACCAAAAATGAAAATAGATATAGACGATTTTCTGAAAGAGATAGCCTTGTTTCAGAAAAAAGTTAAGTCATCCCAAAAATGCATATCTGAAAATGAGTTCCCCCGGATTCAAAAGCTGCAAAATCAATAATCTCTAACCAACGATAGCAAAACAATCTCCCGACCCAAACGAATCGGAAAATGATAAGTTCTTTGTCAAAACCCATAAATAAAGACGTCCCCGTGCCTCTTTCCAATCCTGTTCAAAATTTATACAAATGTATTACTTAACCACGTTTAGCAGATAAAAAAAAACAAGCCTGTTCACTGTTTTTCAAATTCCTGAGACAAGTAAGAAATTTAAGGGGCTGCATTATGTTTAATGACAGACTTTTTGTACGTCTCTACATTTACGCCAAATAACAATTCAATGAATCACACCGTTCTTCGGATCATTGAAGAAAATAGAATCGTGGTATAAATATTGCATTGCAACTTGATATTTCTCAGTTAATGACTTTGTATTATGGTAAAAAAAGATTTATACACGATGATCCGTCAGTATATGCGGCATTCGAAAAATCAATCGGCGAATTAAGATCCATCCGAATACAATTTTCAGATGATACCTGTTTCTATTCAGAAAAGGATACTATGATATGAAAAGAATCCTATTTGTTGACGACGAACCAAAAGTGCTTCAGGAACTTCAGCGGATGCTTCGCTCTATGCACCATGAGTGGGATATGAAATTTGCAACGAGTGGTCAAGAAGCATTGGAGATGTTATCAAAATCCCCCTTTGATGTAATCGTGACGGATATGCGTATGCCCTGTATGGACGGCGCGCAACTCTTGAGGGAGGTGATGAAAAGGTACCCCAGTGTGGTGCGAATTA
>JAXMAC010000192.1:0-2567 GCA_046350595.1 Candidatus Brocadiaceae bacterium
TTAGGAGGAATATGTGTTTCTCCTGAACGGCAGTTTTAAGAAGACTTCCCAAAAAACCAACAAATGTAATTTTCTTCAAGAAGGGAAGGGCTAGCCATCCCACAGCAAGATGCCTTCCCAGGCTGACGACCTCACCCAAGACCTTTGGATGATACGGTTTCCTCATGCCCTCAAAAATATCTGCATAAAGATTGTGCGCTACTAATCGTCCTTGCTGCAATGCAAACTGGGCAGCGGCGGGAACAGATTTTCCTGTTATGGGATTTATTGCAAGGGCATTATCACCAATGGCATAAATAAAAGGATGACCTTCTGCCCGAAGAAACTCATCAACAATGATACGCCCTGATTGTCCGATTTTCAACCCGCTTTCTCTTGCAAGTTCACTGATACGAATGCCTCCTGTCCAAATTAAAGCCTTCGTTTTCAACACTTCACCCGATGAAAGTACGGCTGTATCAGTTGTTCGATTAACTATTTTTGTCCCGGTTACAATTTTTACACCTTTTTCGAGGAGTTTTCTGTGAATGCGTGTTGCAAAGGATTCCTCCATCTGTGGCACTATGCGATTACCTGCTTCAACAATGATAACTTCAACCTCACGAGAATTTATGTGATGGTTATGGGTGCATTGATTAGTATAATCAACAAGTTCAGCAGCGAATTCTACCCCTGATAAGCCGCCTCCGCCAATGACAAATCGAAGCATATCCCTTCGCCGTTCCTCAATCGGTTCTATTGCTGCACGCGCACAGAGTTGAGTAATATAGTCATAAATTAGTTGAGCATCTCTTAATGTCTGAAGCGGGAAAGAGTGTTCCTGCAATCCGGGGATATTATAGAAATTTACTTGACTTCCAAGTGCAATCACTAAGTAATGAAAAGGTAAAGACCCGCCTTCTATATGAACGATATGTTCTTTGGGATCAATCTTGGTTACTTCTCCATGATGAAAGACAATGTTTCGCCTCCGTATAATGCGATCAATAGGAATGGATACCTCTGTCTCGCGAATGGCAGCCTCATGCAATTGCGTCTTGAGCGTATGGTAAGGGTTTCTATCAATGAGATGTATCTGATATTCAAGGCGCTGACGGAACAACCTTGCTAATCGCAATGCAGCAGTAATTCCTCCATAACCTGCCCCCATGACAACAAGATTTTTTTTGGCTTCCATGATTGATACTTTCGGATAAATCTAAAACGATTCTGGTTGATTCGATCTGTTGACCTTAGTCTGTCCGTATGTTTCCTGCATAAAACGAATAAGATATTCTATACCAGCGGTTATGGTTGATGCTCATTTAATTATCTGACCGACGATCTTTATTTCTTTCATGAATTAATTAAATTAAATAAACAGAATTTGATCTTGACCAGTCTCAGCAAGAAATGTGGTTAGCCCCATACTCTTATCAACCTCATTTACAAGTTCGTCCCGGGATATATTTAACAAGCCCATAGAATTGGTGCAGACATAAAACTTTGCACCCATAGCCTTAGCTTGGGTTAAAAGTTCAGATATTTCTTGAATATGGCCTTTTCTCATATGCTCTAAAGTGTACCCGTGAGTTTGGCCCTCTTCATTAAGGTGGAACACAGATTTCCCTTTTACCAGATATTCTAATGCCCAATAGGTAAAAAAACACCTTACCTCTCTGCCTAATGCTACAGCCACCAGGACAATGGAAAAACCGTGATAAATGCGGTCGTATGAGCCACTATGAAATATGATCGACAAACCTTTCTTATCTGTTTCCATGTATTTTATTTGTTTCTTATAGTATCTGCCCAATCTAACAAAGATACGCCCGCCTTTCTTGCGGCAGCAAGTTTCTCGCTTAAAGTATCTATTTCTTTTTTATTTAATCTTTCGGAAAGTATCGACAAACCGTCACAGTTTGAGACGTGGATTAAGAGCGTCCTTGCTGCCGAAACAGCCTGCTTTGCCTCTCCATCTGTTAGACTATCCTTCTTTAATAGCGCAGCACAAGAACGGGCAGTAGCTATTACACCATCATGCTCCTTGAGTAACTGATCGACATACTCGCCCAAAAATACACGTAACGTTGGATAAAGTGTCTCTTCTTCGTATCTGAAATGTGGACCAACAAGTACGTTTATTTTGCCAAGTATTTTTCTTGCCGTAGCAATGTCCTTTGATTGCAAGGCTTCCATTAATTCAAGTAATCCGTCTCTTACCTTTCTGTGGTCTTCTCTGAATTCTGCAATTGGATCTAACTTTGCCATCTTGTTCACCCTCCTTTTTTAAATTCATTTTATATTCACTATCCAATTGGTTGTCTATAAATGTAACTTTTCCTTCCAGCACACAACCTTTCTGCAAAGGTTGACATGGTTTTTTCAACCTAACACATTCATTATTTATCTGATACGGACAGGTCCAACTCATTTGTTTTTTAATAACTCCAAAAGCACTTGTGCATTATTTATTTCTTCATTTTTGGCAGCATATAATAGAGTAACCTTTTTCTTTTTCCCTAAATCTATCAATTGTTTCAAGAGTTCGTTTTTATCTTTCAACTCTTTCATATAACGGCTTTTAA
>JAXMAC010000193.1:0-2501 GCA_046350595.1 Candidatus Brocadiaceae bacterium
CCAATCGGTAAAATGTCCATGTGAAAATGAAAGTCCATTCTGCAAAAAAGGGCGCCAGCCTAGGTATTCAATTTGTGGGAAAAACCACGAACAAACGCCAGCAACAAATCCAGTTAATCCATACAGAATGACCCGTATCTTAAGGGGCATTCTTTGAATAACTAAATAGAATAAGATGCCTATCAATAATGCAATAAAAGGAAAATAAGAAAGCCGCACACCCAATCCGAAACCTAAGGTCAGGCTGCCCAAAAAAAGACAATTCCTGTCACTACACCACCCATGATTTTTTGGGGCATCATCAGGCGTAAAAATTGAGCCCTTCTTTTCCAGATAGAAAGAGGGGTTGTTAATGGAATTTTTTGAATTGGACATGGACAAACAAGTTTGTCCGTGCCACCCCTTGACAGTGAAATTCCTGACCATCGAGTTAAATGCACGATACAAAAAATAGGCGGATAGCATGATAAAGAATAAACCCATAGCATCAGAGGTAGGCCTTTCAGCTTGCAACCAACACAATGGATTGATGAGATAGAGAATCGCTGTTAGTATTGCTACCCTTTCAGAAAATAACTGTCTGGCAAGGAAGGAGAGTGGGTAGACGGTAAGACTGCCAAAAAACACACCGGGTAATATCAACGCCCAAACCTCATCAGGGAAGAATTTGAAAAGTAGACGTGAGATAAATATATAGACAGGATAGCCGGGAAAGTGTGGCTGAAGGAGTGACAGATCGTAATCTCTAAGCCCCAGGGCAAAGTCTACGCTGTCACAACAGTCAAGATATTTGCCAGTAAAACACAAACGTAATAAAAAACAAACAAAAAACAGAAGGTTTACCTTATATCGGAAATTTATGTAATGCACGCTTGTACTGATTTTATTTGTTTTGACAGGAAAATACTACGATGAAAGCGAAAAAATGTTTTTTCACTTAATTGGTCAATTCTATCGGGTAACAGTTTACCCCCTTGTCTTTCCCCCATCGTTCGACTGATCTCACGATGAAGTCAAGGGGAGGGATCGTTTTCCCACGCCCCCGGTGGGAGGGGTTAGGGGAGGGGCAGGACTGTTACTGTATCGAAAATTTTAAGAAATTGCCGATTTTGCAGGCAAAATTATATCCGCACGGTAGCGAAGTCATTCCGGAACAGTTTTTTGTAATCCAAATCCTTCACCTGCTGCCGTGGCTAGTACTCTTTTCTTTTTATAGATCAGCATAATATTGCGTACATAGATAAAAAGCCCTGAACATTGTCCCATCATAAATACAGGATCACGCCTGTAGATTGCATATGTTAGCAATATGGCGCTGCCCGCCATACTCAAGTACCAGAATACCTCAGGGATAATACTTTCACCATGCCTTTCCGAAACAATCCACTGTACAAAAAACCGAGACCCAAATAGAAATTGTCCAATAAAACCTAAGATAACCCAGGCGTTGATATGTGTTACAAAATTAGTCATTATCTACCTCATAATTAAGTTTACGCTTTTTCATCCATCGTACAACCAACAGGTCTATGAATGCCCTGAATGCCCTGTTCGATATACCATATTTTGATTTTCCAAACTTCCTCGGGTAGTGGTTTACAACAATTTCAGTAACAGTAAAACCTTCCATCTTAAACAGGGTTGGTAAAAACCGATGCATGCCATTATATAACTTGATTTGATTGAAACATTTCCTCCGATATGCCTTCAGGGAACATCCCGTATCTTTAATATCCTCCTGTGAAAGTTTGTTTCTTATAAAATTAGCTACCTTGGAAGAAATGCGTTTGATCCATGGATCGTTTCTCTTCTGTCTCCACCCACATACCATATCATAAGTATTGAGTTTTTCAAGCAATTTTGGGATATCTGCAGGGTCGTTCTGCATATCTGCATCCATAGAAACCACATATTTTCCTGATGCATATTTAAAACCGGCATCCATGGCCGCCGTTTGGCCAGCATTCCTCTTAAAGTGAATGGTGCGGAAGTTTGTATGTTTGGTACACCATTCATTCAATTTTTCGGTACTACCGTCTGCACTCCCATCATCCACAAAGATCACCTCGTAGTTTTTGTCCTGCATGGCGTTGATGATAGAGTGGCCGAGAGGTTCAATATTATCAACCTCGTTATACACGGGAATAACAATAGATATATCTGGATTCACCGAATGACTTACATTGAATCTAATTTAACGTTAAGGAAATTTAAAATCGCAGTTGTAGTGCGAACTTTAGTTCGCACTACATTAAAAAGTTGCGGAATGCCTGATTCGAACTACGCATGTATTTATAAATATGGTTTAATTATATATCAAAATTTATAGAATTACCAAAAGAAATTCATTACAGGTCAATATGGTAAATCTTCAGTTTGTTGTACAGCGTTTTCAGAGAGATACCAAGGGCTTCTGCTGCAAGAGTTTTGTTCCATTGTTTTTCATTCAGTACTTTAAGTATATGCTTCTTCTCCACTTCCGAAAGAGTTCCTTCTGTGCC
>JAXMAC010000194.1:0-2472 GCA_046350595.1 Candidatus Brocadiaceae bacterium
TAAGCCCAAAGCTTTCGTTGCTGCTGCGTTTCTTTTTCAGGTCATCGGTGAGCAGGTCGGCGTTCATCTGGGCTTTGAGCAAGGTAACTCCGGGCCAGTTTGTTTCGTCAATGTCTTTGGCTGCTTCTTCATCAAACTGGAAGGCACAGAATAAGACGATATGTGGCTTAGGCTTCAGGTGCATGGCTTCTTCCAATGCCAGTTCCACCATGCGTTGCTCCAATGGTGCATGCTCAGGGCCAAAGCAAACCAATACTCTTTGCACTTTTTCCCCTCCCCCGGAGGGGTCAGGGGTGGGTTTCGTTTCGGCCTCTGCCTGTAAATATAGTGTGCCGCTTAACGGCTCTACCCGTGTAAACTCAATCAGCTTGCCGCCTTTTGCCCTCACGCCTGCACGCAGCAGTTCATCCCGCCAATTGCTTTGACGTAGTGTTTCGCCGCTACGGGCAACAGATGTATCGGCAGTCAAATTCCCCTCCTGAATGGGTCCAGGTGTGTTTTCTACTTCTTCAAACGATTTTGCCACCGGTGCAGGAACTGCTTCAACAGTAAAGGGTCCGGTTACTCTTATTTTCTTTATATCAGCAATTGGTTTATCTAAAAATGATATTTCCTCTGGTTCTAAATTATTCGCAAGAATTTCAAGCTTCAATCTTTTAGCTGATTTATATTTAAAACCGCTGCCGACTCCTTCATTTGGATAAGCCAATTCATAATAATCAAATACTGCCGTCATCAGACGCTGCTTGGCAAGGGTGATGGCAACACGTGAAGTATCACAAGTTATCCATCGTCTTCCCCATTGTTCAGCAATATATGCAGTCGTTCCACTTCCACATGTAATATCCAAAACCAAATCACCAGGCATGGTTGTCAATAGGAGGCATCTCTGGATGGGCAATTCATCTGTTTGCACAGCATAAATCGGATGTTGCTCTGCTAATGTATCATCCCACAGATTGTTTAGTATTTGATATGGAAAATCGGTATAGTAAATTTTGTAAGGTCTCGTTGGGCTATTTCCAACTAATCTATTTAATTGTTTGAGTCTTTCCATTCCCCTTGGGTCAGTTTTCCATTCATGCCCAGATGGAGGTATTAATAGATTGCCATTAATTTTTATTGGGTCAGTATATTTTGGGTTTTTACTTTTTTTAGATGCAGAATGAGTTCTAAAAACCTTTGATAAATCAAGTTTAGGATTATTGATATCTTCTGCAGTTATATTCCTTATCCCGTTTTCGTCATCACAATACCTGAATTCTCCTCTTAATAATTCAGTTTTATTTGCTTCTATGTAAAGTGTATTTACTTGAACTTTATCTATATCCTTTGCATACCAAACGATGTAATCAAAAAGTTCAAACAATCCTTTGCCAAAACGAGAAAGAAATGATGCACGTTTTTTAAAAGGTATGATATTTACACAATTATGATAGCCAAATACTTCATCCATTACTGCTTTAATTAAATGAAGATTATTATCATTTATCTGAACGAATACGCTCCCTTCATCAGAAAGTAATTCTTTCGTTAAAAGCAATCTATCTCTTATGTAAGATAAATAGGAATGAATGCCTAATTCCCATGTATCTCGGAAAGCTTTTATCATTTCAGGTTCCGCAGTTAGATCATCATCTTTATCCTCAACATTTCTCTTGTTAACGAATGGTTGAAAATTGCTCTTATAGGTAATGCCGTAAGGTGGGTCGAAATAGACCATCTGCACCTTGCCGCCCATGCCTTCTTTTTCCAGCAAAGAATTCATCACAAGCAGGCTATCACCTGCTAAGAGACGATTGCTCCAGTCTTCCTTATGTTTGTAAAATTCAATGGCTTCCCGCAGGGGCTTCTTGTGTTCTTCGAAAAGGGATAATTGCCTAGGGGAATTGTCTTCTTTTCGTACCGTTTCAATTATTCGCCTCGGATCAATGCGTTCGTGCACATGCAGGCTTACGGTAGGTACTTCAAAGCTGGTGTGTTCAGTCTTGCCTGCCCATTGCAGTTGAGGGTCAAGGTGAGGGTCGTATTGGTATTTTTTCTTCTTTTGCCCGCCATTATCCGTGCGTGCATCCACTAAGCCCACGGGCGGGTTGTTGAGCCGTTGTTTGTCTTTATGTTCGTACTGTTCGATAGGTTTCGAATATGATCCTGTATTCCTTTTTCGCGCCATAGATTTTCTCGCCTTAATTATTTTAGTTTATTATCTGAGCGCCCCAAGTATAAGTCCCCATTCGTAAGTAACATTTTAGTTAACGTTTGAGTATTTGCTGGAAGTATAAGGAATTTAAAGTATTATTTCAATGTTATTCTCACTTTCAAAATAAGCGAAATGAGGCTAATTCATACAAAAGTGAAAAGAATCAACATATATACCCGAATATAATGCAATTTTACCGTATTATAAAGAATCACAGCATTCTTTGATCTTCTGTTTTGTAGAAGATGAAAGAATGCTGTGACGGGAAAGGG
>JAXMAC010000195.1:0-5596 GCA_046350595.1 Candidatus Brocadiaceae bacterium
CTATCATCTCCAGTACCTGCCTCGAACCCGGAGAAATAGTAAGACTCACATCTGGATGTACCTTTCGATTCTTTAATATCGCTGCAGCCACCATAAGGTCATGATACGACGAGTTCGTACAACTTCCAATGCAAACTTGCTGAACTTTTGTCCCTTTAATTTCAGTCACTTTACAAACATTATCAGGACTGTGAGGTCTGGCAATCATCGGTTCTAAGGACGAAAGATCAATTTCTACAACTTCATCATACTTTGCACTGGAATCGGCCTTTAATGGTTTCCATACATCTTCTCTTCCTTGCATTTTGAGATACTTTTTTGTTTGGGCATCACTGGGAAAGATCGAGGTCAGCGCCCCAAGTTCTGCACCCATATTCGTAATCGTGGCGCGTTCTGTCACAGTAAGGGTTTTCGCACCATCACCACCATATTCAAATACCTTACCAACACCACCCTTCACCGTTAGCCTTCGTAATAGTTCTAATATTACATCTTTTGCAGTTACCCACGCTCGCAATGTACCACTCAGTTTTACCAATACTACCTTTGGCATAGTAATATAAAATGGTCCACCTGCCATGGCGATAGCCACATCCAGCCCACCGGCGCCAATAGCAATCATACCCAGCCCACCGCATGTGGGTGTATGACTGTCAGAGCCAAGTAAAGTTGCACCAGGTACACTGAACCGCTCTAAATGCACCTGATGACAGATACCATTTCCGGGTTTAGAAAAATAAATACCGTGTTTTGCAGCAATACTTTGCAGGAATACATGGTCGTCAAAATTTTCAAAACCTGTTTGAAGCATATTATGGTCAACGTAGCTTACCGACAGCTTCGTTTTTATTTTGGGTATACCCATGGCTTCAAACTGCAGATAAGCCATAGTGCCCGTGGCATCTTGCGTGAGAGTTTGATCAATAGAAATAGCAATCTCTTCGCCGCCTTTTAGCCTGCCGGATACAAGATGCGAACTTAAAATTTTTTGTACAAGATTCTTCCCCATCTTTGCCCTTTCATTCTTGGATTAAAGCAGCCTTGTGCCGGAGATAAACTCCTGCGATACAGGTTATTTGAAATAGATACTGTGTGCAAGGAAAAAAAATCCCACCGTTTTCAGACGGTGGGATTTATGTTAAACAATCTCAAAGTTATTTCAAGTCATTTTGGCACTACTAATGAGCTGTCTTTAACTTCGCATATCCGTACCCTCCGAAGAAGCAGTACATCAATTTCTTTTGGTAAAAATGTTTTACAAAAATTATGCGGATTTATTTGAATATGGCATGATTGACATGTCACTAAATCCTTAGAAATCAAATTCTGATTACGCATTTCTAGGACTTTACCAAATACCGAACCCTTCCCGGTATTTAGCTGTGCGTGCTCAGGCCCGCCGATATGGCACTTTTCGCAGGCATTGTATGCCTTTGCTTCTGCAGCGGAGAATTTATGACTCGAATGACAGGCATCACAGCTTCCACCGATTCTGTCAAACTCATTACTCAAGCTTAACTTATGACAATCTTTACAACCCGGGATGTCCAACAATCTCGTACTAATCACTTCAAATTTACCGGGAACTGCCACAGGATGACCCTGAAGGTGCTTGCTTTCTCGAAAATCGAGAAACTGATTTTGGTGGCATTCTCCGCAGGTACTCACATAGAAACATACCCCCGTTTCCTTGCAATGTCCCGATGATCGTTTCCATGGCAATTAATGCACGTTATACCTTTTATGGCATGTACACCCTTTGTCCATTCCTTTGTCAGGTGTAGCCATTTTATGACATGCCAGACAATCGGTTTCTCCGTATGTCCCGTACGGTTTAATCTTCTTGGCTGCATAGGCCGCAGACAGATCACCCGGCATATGCGGATGTACAACACGGTGGCAATCGGTACACACTAGCTTTTCCAAGGACGTACCTGAGAAATATTAACGCAGTGTTTATTACCCTTTAAAACATCCTCAATATGAGACTTGTCCTTTGTAAAACCTTGAGAATGGCAACGGATGCAGTTTCCATTTAGAATTTCAGACTGTCTTCAGCGATCTCAATAAAGAACCGTCCGAATAGGCCTGGAACGAGTGCATGAATGAATCATGCGTTCCATCGCTAAGCTTTGCATGGGCATATCCCTTGAGCCCAGGCCCCACATGACAGGCATGACAATTTTCGACATGTTCGTTGTGATGCTTTGACGCCTTAAATGAATCATAATGAACTTTCATTTCATGGCAACTGGCACAAAACTCACTCTTCTCTGAATAGTGGTAAACCTTGGTCACCGTAACAAAGAAAACTACCAATCCGATTATGGCAAAGAAGCCTATCAGTTTTTTCTTCTCCGGACGATTCCAACACATGCTTGCACCGCTCCATACATTCCTCCTAACGATCTTTTGAAAAGAGAGTCTTTGTTTTTTGCAATAAATGTTTAAGGATAAATTACCTTAAAGTGTGTTTGTAATGACAAATAAAGTAGTAATAAAAAAAATTTGATGCAAAAGTTCGGGAATTCTACCACCTAAAGCTTGTTGTTGTTCAAGTCATTTTTTAATAACCAGTAATCATTCTTTTAAATCCACAAATAAAATCCCTGGGATTTATCCGGAACTAAGTGTTCTATAGTGATTGACAAACACACATTTTTCATGTAAAATTTTTTCACCTGAATCTTTTCAATACTACAAATTTTTAAAGAAGGAATTAAAATGAATATCCGTCATAAAAAATGCACAACGCTATGCTTTTCCCTTATGTTCTCTATACCAATTTTTTTAAGCGCTTTTTTTATGAAGGAAAATCTCGTTCAAGCACAACACGCCGGAGGTGGTATTATAGATACCAGCAAACAACCTGGTAAAGAACTGCAGAGTTATCACCAGTCATTTGCACCTATGAAGAGCCGTACAAATACCATGGATCGATGAGAAACCGAGTCCCGTTTCTATCAAAATAATAACGGAAACGATCACGTATGAAGACCCGTGGATGAAAAAGAAGTTTAACGAAAAGAAATTGACCGTTGAAGACCTTGAACTGAATGAAGTAAAGAACAATTCCGAAATAAATTTTCATCAGGTAGATTGTCTCCAAAATTATAAAACAGACACAGACCCGAGCAATAGAAAATCTCGTCTGCACGCGGGAGAGAGATGGCACACAGTATTGGCTGTCTGATGGGAAAAAGTATGTCGAATGGGGGTCTTGGTCAAACTGGAAGATTGAAAAAGAGACGATTGGCATTGAGACAGCGAAGAAACCATAATTTTTTTAAGTCATTTACCATTGAACAACATAAAGGAATTCTTTACCGTATCTCTTTTTTTATGTATCACACATATTTATTGAAAGTTAAAGGAGGTCTTTGTTGTGAAATTTGACATATCCGATCATCCCATTTGTTATATTCACTATGCTGCCCTACAACTTACTTCTTGCCCAGGCCGTTAAAAGGAGGCGCAAAGCCCATCATCCCAAGGAATCTCTGCCAAAGCAGAGGAAATGCTACGAAAAACAAATTATGCCCGGAATGTAACAGAGTATACCCGGGAGATATAAATTTTTGCAGTATTGACGGCAAACAGCCTCGTAGATTTTCCAGCGAAGACTTTATATGCCCAACCTGCAAGGAAAAGGCAAACCCGGCGAGAAATTCTGCAAAAAAGACGGAACACCTCTCGTTCACATAACTTCCCCTGCAGGAGAAACAATTACGGGGAAGTCCGCCAGCGCCACACCTGAGGAACGAGCAAAGAGGCAATGGCTCATTTTATGGAAGGAAACAGGCTTCGTGAAGAAGGAAAAGAGTTTGAGCTGGCATTGAGTACAAAAAAGCAGAAATGTTAAATGCAGAATTCCGGCACTCCAGTTTCATATGGGAGGAATCTACTGGAAACTGGGAAATCAGAAAGAAGCCCTGGTACATCTTGATAAATGCAAAAAATTGCTAGAAGCACAATCTCCGGAAATAAAATCGGACGAGAGCTTATCAAAAAACCATGCAGGATGTTACTCTATACGATAGCAAATTAGAAAAAGGGTTGAATCCTTCAGAGAAGAAACAGCTACGTTGAAGCTGCATTAGCAATCCGGGATGAAAAGATGAAAAAGGCTCTGAATGAAAATAGAGATAAATGGAATCAAATGTTGTTAGTTCCCGAAGGAAAATTTATCATGGGTACCCAGGGAAGATGAATTTATTCCTGAGGAAACTCCACAGTAACATGAAGTGTATTTGGATGCATAATACATTGATAAATATGAGGTCACCAACGCGCAATATTGGGAATTTTTGCAATATATGAAAAATACCGGTGACCACAGTAAATGTTTCCCTGGTGAACCAAAAGGCAAAGACCATACTCCAGGCACACCCCACACTGGTTGGGACTATCCATATTACGACTATCCTGACTACCCTGTGACCAGGGTAGATTGGTATGATGCCTATGCCTATGCTGCATGGGCAGGCAAGCGTTTACCAACGGAGGCTGAATGGGAAAAAGCTGCCAGAGGAACGGACGGACGCAGGTTTCCCTGGGGCAACGTATGGGAAGCCAGTCGATGCAATGTCGGCCCTGATGCACCTTTATCTGTGGGAAGTTTTGAATCTAGCAAGAGTGTCTACGGTTGTTTAGATTTAGCAGGTAGCGTTTCGGAATGGTGCTATGATTGGTATCATCCAGAATACTATCAAACTACCCCCAGTATAAACCCTAAAGGCCCGGAAATCAGTACCGGAGTCCGAGTAATCAAAGGCGGTTCGCTATTTGCTCCTTACGCTTATAAAATGCGATGCGCCGTACGAATATTTGGGAAGCCAGAAGAAAAGAACAAGAGTATTGGCTTCAGATGTGCGAAAGATTATAAGCCTGACGCTGCCGATAAAACTATCAAGGAGGCGAGTAAGCAGGAAGATAAAAACATAAATGTGCACTAATGTTTTATTTATCTACGCGTAACACATCATTGCGCACAGTTATTCAGGTGGATTCGAGCCCCCATAATAGGGCGACGTAGATTCTTCCTTATAAACTCTTGCAAAGGCTGATTTGGCATGTTGGTAGGAATCATAGTCGTTCTGAGCGCTGCTCAAATCACCTTTTAATTCATAAGTCTTACCACGGTTTAGATATGCATTAGCATAATCGTGGTCCAGTATAATCACCTTTGTAAATTCTTTAATGGCCTCATCTATCATTTTTTTCTTCAGATAAATAAGTCCTAAATTATAATGCGGTGCTATCATTTTTGAATTGAGTTCTATCGCCTTCTTGTACTCCGCAATTGCATCATCCGTTTTGTCTATCTTATTATAAATATTGCCACAATAATAGTGAATCTTGTCTGCGGTTGATCCCAATAACAATGCCTTTTTCAAGGCTTCAAGGGCGTCAGAATACGAACCTTTTACAAAATAAACGATTCCCAAATTAACATACGCATCCCCATAGTTTGAATTAACCCCAATGGCGCGTTTATACTCCGAAATAGACTCTTCCAAATGCCCTGTTTGATAATAAGCAATTCCAAGATTAAAATGTGCCTTATCATATTTTGGCGATACTTCAATTGCCTTTT
>JAXMAC010000196.1:0-6204 GCA_046350595.1 Candidatus Brocadiaceae bacterium
TTTATTACTTGGTTTTACAGAGCAAGGACAGCCAATCCATGCGGTTTGTTCGATTCATGAGGATACTTTAATTATAATTACCGTATACAAACCAGACGTAGAACTATGGATCGATTGGAGAACAAGGAGGAATTGAAGTTGAAGACATGTAATTTTTGTAAAGGCGACATTGAAATGAGAAGAATTAATCATATGCACAAATGGGGCAACGAGTACTATCTTTTTGAAAATGTACAGGCAGAAGTATGTAGTCAATGTGGAGAAGTATTTTTTTTACCTGATACTTTAAAAAGAATTGACAAATACGTAACCGGGAAGAAAACCACTAAAAAAACTATTAACGTCCCGGTAATTAAGATGTCAGATATCGTAACGGTATAGTGCATGTCAGGGATTGTATTAAAAACAACCATGAGACGGGATGGACAGGATTTGCGGAACACACCTGAGAGAAACCACAGATTGCGCAGATGACACAGATAAAATTAATGGTAGATATCTTAGAAAAAAGACTTTTACATCGAGACTTATAAAGCCTGTGGTTGTAATGTCGTAAAAAGTAGATGTGGGATTGAGAGGTTATAAGGTTAAGTATCCTATCTTCCTAACTTCTTGTCTTTACTTTGCGCCCTTTGCTGCGAACAATTGCAATAATACTCATGAACGTTGAATACCAAAGACGTTTGAATGAAAGAAAATTTGCTAACTGGGAGAGGCTCTGTAATGATAGTAGCAAGAAAGATGTTGGCAAACATGCTTATAAAGTATATAAATAAGGATTGACGATACAATTCCTCTTTAACAAGAGTGGCCGGGGTGTGTTTTCCTTTGAGACTTGGCGCCTTCACGGCTAAAAAGTTTTCTCCCTTTCCCCTTTCATTTTTGTAGTTTGCAACAAAAGAGATTGACAGGCATGTTGATTATGAGTATAAAAGCGGTCAGCCATAGGTCACTGATAAATCAATACTTTCAGAAGTTGAGAGGCTGGGAGTTTAAGTTTTCCATCTTCTTCTCAGTTTCTCTGTTTCGATAACTATAACAGGAGGATCTTATGTACAAAACTATAGAGGCTTATTACGAAAACGGTAAAATTTTCTATAAAGAAGCTATGCCTGCTATTAAAAGGGCAAAGCTATTCATTACCATTATTGAGGAAGAACCACATGAAATTCAAAAACTTTTTCGTTTCAGAGGAATTCTCAAAGAAAAAGTTAATGGATTAGAGTATCAGAGGAAGTTAAGGAACGAATGGGACTAATATGTTGTGGATACCTACTGATACTAATTCTGTAATCTATTTTTTAATGGTGAAGAGAAGATTTCTAAGATTATAGAAGATGCAGAGGATTTATTTGTATTTCTTTCATAACAAAAATTGTTGCTTTACGTGAGATACGATACTGAAATCATAAAAGAAATAACTAAATTTATCGAAGTTGTTGAAGTTTTATTTATAAACGAGATGCAATCATTTTCAAAGCAATAATGAACATCGCAAAAATATAAAGCTGAAAATTCCAGACTCTATAATTGCAGCAACTGCACAGGTTATGAGGTTGGATTTTGTTTCAGCCGATAAATCGCTTATCCAAAAACTAAAAGATGTTAAGGTAATAAGTCCGATTTAAAATTTTTAAACAGTTTTTGAATTGTATTTAAAATAACTATCAGACAGGATGATCAGGATTCGCTGGGTACACATTAGAGAAACTACAGATTGCGCAGATTACACAGATAAAATTGAAACCAAGTAGGGTGATTGCTAGTGATAGGTGAGGAAACTAACTGTGTGAAAACTGCGCAACCAAGTGTTAAATAATAATCAATTTTGGATGTTGTGTATGATTTTATTCTTGAGTTTCTGAGTTCCTGATTAATTCCTATAATTATAACTTAGGTGGACTGGATATCCTGGATTCGCCGGATGAGCGGGCTTTTTAAATGATCATGCAATACTGTTCGTAACAAACAACAGAAGTATAGACAGAAAAATATGGTAACTATTCAGCGAAAATATTTTAGAATTTATTTTGACAGAAAATATGAGATAAGGAGGCAATCTGTTTGATTGGTAGAATATAGGGCTGCAGAAGCGCTAGCCTATACGAGGTATTTTGTACAGAGAGATGCGGTCAGACCGGCTGCAGAATTTTATGCCGTTAGCGTGTGTTATAGTGCGAGAAAATGGATGAAAAACGCCTGTGATATAATAGTCAAAGGAGATAAATAAGTGATGTAAGTATACAGGCAGAATCCATTGACGATAGAGACTATAGACATAGACGCAACGCTTCAAAAGTAGAGAAGCTTTCCGAGGAGAAAGGGCTGTCGCCGACCATGAGGTCGATGGTAGAGTTATTGATGTTGCTGATAAGGCTACTGGTGGGTCGATTAAACCGGAATAGCCGCAACAGCAGTAAGCCGCCATCAAGCGACCCGAATCGCAAGAGAGAGAAAGCAAGCAAGGCGAAGGGGGAGAGGAAGGCTGAGGGCAAGAGGTACGAAGGAGTAACGCTGAAAAAGGTAGACAAACCAGATAAGGTGGAAGCAATAAAAGTAGACCGGCGGAAGTATCCACGAGGCAAATACAAGTTGGTAGGTTACGAAGCGCGCCAGGTGTTTGATATAAAGATTTCAAGGGTAGTAACGGAGTATCGGGCAGAGATAGTTGAGGACATAGAGGAATAGGGTTCGTAGCGTCATTTCCGGAAGGGGTAACAAAGGCGGTGCAGTATGGGCTGGGGTTGAAAGCGCATGCAGTCTATATGTCGCAGTATCAATTGGCACTTATAAGAGGATACAGGAGAGTTTTAAAGAGCAGATGGGGATACCGCTGAGCGAAGGCTCTCTGTACAACTTTAACAAGGAGGCGCACGAGTTTCTGGAAGCCTTCGAGGGGAAAAACTAAGGCAGAACTTGTCAAATCAGATGTGTTGCATGCAGACGAGACGGGCATTAACAAGAACGGTGAGCAGGCATTGGTTGCACAGTGCGTCCAATAGTTTGTGGACGCATTTTTCCCCATGAAAGACGCGGAACTGAAGCGATGAACAGCACAGGGATATTACCTCAGTTTCGGGGGACTTTGTCACGACCATCTGAAGTCGTATTACACCTATATCCACTGTACGCATGCGTTGTACGCATGCACGCGACCGAGGGAATTGGAGGGGTGTGGGGAGGATGTTGAAGCAGCAGTGGGCGAAAGAGATGAAAGGGCATTGCTCGGGAGATAGCGTCGTGCGGTAAAGGATGCGGAGGCATGTTGGAAAGCGGCGAGTCTGGAGAAATACCGGCAAAGGTATCGGGCAATATTACAAAACGGGAGCCGAAAGCCTCCCTGATGAAACGCCGTAAGGGGAAAGGGGCGAGTAAAAGATACAGTGTCGCAATCTCCTGAACGCTGATGGGATATGAGGGTGATGTGCTGGAGGTTTATGGATGCACAAAAACGTCCCATTCACGAATAATTTTAGCTGAAAACGAGCATTGTGGTTGACGGAAGGTTCAGCGAAAATCTTGGGAAGAGCCCGTTCTCTGGACGGAGCAAAGATTTTCTGCCGTATTCAGAAGTTATCTCTTGTAACTTGTCAGCAAGGGAGTAAATTTGAGCAAGGCATTACAGATGTTATTCCGTGGTGAATTACCTGATTTTGCCTGCTCGTAGCGACAGTGGGTGAAAATACGCTGAATAGCGAGTAAAATACAGAGAGCAGAAAAAAGAAAAGTGTATTTCTTCCTGTCCTTCTTGCCTTTCCTAGCGGCCATTTATTTAGTGTCTTTTTTTGTGTCTTTTGTGATTTTGTGGCACATTTTTAAATTCGTGAAATCTTTGTCGTTTTGTTCAGTCTGTGTTTCCGTTGACACGGAATACGGCCTACTGCTTTAGATAAAATAAAAAAATGGAAATAACATTTTCAAGACATGCAAGAAGGAGGATGCGTCTTTACAAGGTGGACGAAGTAGATGTAACTGAAACTGTAAATACTTATGAGGCAAATAATTTGTTGGATTAACTGGAAGGTATGAAGTTACTAAATAAACAATTGATAGAAAAATATGGATACCTTAAAGGTTGTGGCAATTGTGAAAGAAAATACAGGAATAGTTGTAATAACAGCTTATCCTGTGAGAAAAGGACGTCGATTATGAAAATTTACTATGACAAAGAAGTTGATGCTGCGCATTAAACTGTCCGAATATGAACTGACAGGCGTTATTGAAATATCGAAGGAATTAATGTAGATGTAACTGAGAAGGAAGAAATTGCATTGAGATACTCGATGCGTCAAAAAAATTTCAATTACAATCAATTGTTCGTTTGTGAATATGATAGCGATGCAGTACTTAACAAAAGGATTAAACAGAAGTAGAGACAGAAAATGTAGGGCAAAAAATGTTCTTGGCTTCACGATTACTTCGTGATTACACCTGATTAAGTCTTTATTCTTAATAATCCTGTAATCGTGAGGGATTCGAGAGGCTTATTTTAGCAGTTTTTAAATCTGTGAAATCTGTACTACTATCCATCAACTTCTTTGTTTTTTTTGCGTGTTTTTCAAAATGCATAACTGTAAGGCATTGATTAGATTGGCGCTTACGCAAAGTTTTGAGCATTGAGTTTTTTTGTCATTTGAATTTGTTTCATATTTCGATATTCGTATTTCGAATTCGGCTGCGGCTGCATGTACCAGGCAATTCGTGGTTCCCGTGTTTGTTCAGTGTTTGTCCATGCTAATCTGTGGTTAATTTGTGTTCCTGCGTTCCTTGTGGTAATGTATTTGTTTTAAATCTGTGAAATCTGTTGTTCATATACGGTGAAGTAAACGTCATATTGTAACGAAGCCGGTATCGTAAAATGGTAGGTGGCATGTCACAGAGACGATTGACGTTTCTCCGGTGAACGAAACGGGCATCGTAACTGCATATACCGTCGTACGATATTTTTATCTCCGCGTCCTCTGCGGTGAATTAAACAATTAAAAGAGAGGTATAATTATGGCATATTCTTTGCTCACAACTCACAACTCACAACTCACAACTCACAACTCACAACTCACAACTCACAACTCACAACTCACAATAACACCCTCTCTATTCTTATTTTCAATAGTTCATAAAACGCCTTTTTCCTGAGAAATCAGGGAAAAGGCGTTTTTTGTTTTTACACACATTCTTTACCAATGGGGCACACTATCAGACTGGGTCAAATGAACAATTTTGCTATATTTCAAGATTTTCTTCCCCACTTCGATGGTTGAAAAGCGGTAGACTTAGAATGAAATGGGCAATTTATAAAGTTTACTCCCCACTTTTAAAGTGAGAGGGTTCATTTGACCCAGTCTGTATATAAAATACTTTTTGAGAGAAAGGAGAACAGTATGCAGCATACAAAGTCATAAATTATGAAAACCCAACGAATTATTTAAGCGGATTTGTCAAAGTCTGTAGGTTAGGTTTCGTGCCTCAACCCAACCTTTATATGTTAAGGTGTCTCAAAAGCAAGAAAGTATTTACGTCAGATAATACGAAAACAGTAACAAGTGGGCAGAAGATTGCATTTTGCTAAACAGACCACTTAATTGAGAAAAGCAATTTAACTATCATCGAAAGGGAGGAAGACAATGAACAGAAGCCTTAGCACTGTAGCATTGGCAGCAGCCATACTCGCGTTTGTAGGCTGCGAGATGCTACCAATACAGCCTCAGCCAAGTCGCACCACGACACTCCATTACAAGCTGCCCATACTCACACCAGTTGAGATGGACAAGCAAGACCAAGAAAAAGACGGCATCCGGATTTCCGTTGCGCCGTATTCCTACACCACGAGACTGAAGGTGAGCAGGGAGTATTGCCGCGCTCCAACGTTTCTCATCGTGAATGACCAGTATCCGGCTGACGTGAGAGAGACGTCGAGCATTGACGTTGCCCCCGGAAATGTGCGATTCAAGGTGAAGGTATACAACCGCCTTGAGCGAGTGCTTCGCTTGGCCGGTACTGTTGTTTCGTTCCAGGTCGCTGGCAAGACGAAGAACGTGCCAAAGGCAAACTATGAGGATTTTCTGAACGGTATAATCCTGCCGCGGCAGGAGGCGGAGTACGAAGTTGGTGGCCCTGACTTGGCTGAACTCGGTGACAATGAAACCATCGCCTTTTTGCTTTACGACATCGTGACCGCGACCGACGCCGCCGGCAATGCGACGA
>JAXMAC010000197.1:0-2389 GCA_046350595.1 Candidatus Brocadiaceae bacterium
AAAATGGATGAAAATTGAGTATGAAGGCAGACGAAACCCTTGATTGTTATGGACTCATGTGCCCTATGCCTATTTTTAAAACTTCCGGCAAGATAAGGGACATTGAAGTAGGCAAGGTACTCGAGGTAATTGCAACGGATGAAGGAATAAAAAAAGACATTGCTACGTGGTGCGGCACTACCGGAAATGAACTCCTGGGTATTCAGGAAAAGGGTGGAGAAATCCACGTCTTTATCAGAAGATTAAAATAAAGAGTGAATTACCGTATTGAATGAACCAAAATCCCTATTTTTACCCGAAGATGCGCTTGGCATTGTTACAGACCTCTATCAGCTTACAATGGCTGCCGGATATTTTGAGCAAAAGATACAGGATACCGCAACCTTCGAATTGTTTGTCCGCACTTTACCTGAAAATCGATCCTACTTAATTGTTGCAGGCCTGGAGCAAGTACTACACTACCTTACCCATGTACGATTTTCATCAGAATCAATCCACTATTTACGCAGCTTGCCGGTCTTTCATCATATAAGCAATAATTTCTTTGAATATCTGAAGAATTTTAGCTTCAGCGGTACTATTTATGCAATACCAGAAGGTACCGTTGCATTTGCAGGTGAACCGCTCCTCAGGGTTACAGCCCCCATTATAGAGGCACAAATCGTAGAGACATACCTACTCTCAACCATAAACTTCCAGACGTCGATAGCAACCAAGGCGTCAAGGATTGTATATGCTGCCCGGGGACGCGATGTGGTTGATTTTGGCACCCGCCGCGCCCATGGCCCACAGGCAGGCGTTCTCGCGGCGCGAGCATGTTTCCTCGGTGGATGCAAGGGCACTTCAAATGTATTCGCCGCTTTCAAGCTCGGAATACCCGCCGTAGGAACAATTGCACACTCCTGGGTTATGGCATTTGAAAATGAACTTGATTCTTTTTGCAAATTTCACGAAGCATTTCCTGATAATACGCTGCTGCTTATTGATACCTACAATACCTTAACCGGGGCAAAACATGCTGCCATGATTGGTGAGAAACTCAAGGGCGTCCGGATTGACAGTGGTAACTTGATAAACCTTAGCAAGGAAGTGAGAAAAATGTTGGATGGCGCGGGGTTACACCACGTCAGGATCGTTGGCAGCGGTGATTTAAACGAAGAGCGCATTGATGAGCTGGTGAGGAGTGGGGCGCCCATAGATTCCTTTGGTGTGGGAACCGAGATGGTTACCTCCAAAGATGCGCCAGCCCTTGGGGGAGTTTATAAACTCGTCGAGCTGGAACATAAGGGAAAATCTATTCCCAGGATGAAATTCAGCGAAGACAAGATTACCTACCCATGCAAGAAACAGGTATACCGGGTCACCGACGACTATGGTAATATTATAAAAGACATCATGGGGCTTGAGGGTGAAAAAAACGAGGGAACGCCCCTTTTGGCGCCGGTTGTAAAAGACGGTAAGATATGTTGCCATCTCCCACCAATACATGAAATCCAGCGTAATGCCGAGGAGAACCTTAGCCATCTGCCGGCGTCTTTTAAACGTCTTAAAGGTGCGGAGAGATTCCCGGTAATAAAAAGCCGGCTATTAGAACAAAAAAGACAGGAGACTGAAAAGAAACTAAGAAATCAAGTATAGTGATTGACGATGAAGTGAACAAACCCCCTCTTTAATTTTCCATGCATTATCGGATTACTCATTTTTGCCTAACATTTAAGGTGTGGGGCGCGGGGGGAGCGGGCGAAGCCTGCTTGCGGAGCGTCCCTCTCAACCGTAATGTTAGACAGGCTTGATGACCAACATTTCATTGCCGCCTCGCTGGAATTCATAAGGGACACGCCTAACCTCAATTCCGAAGCCGTGACTTGCAAGGGATTCAGTGACGAAGGTCAGGTGTGGCGAAGGTGTCCCGTCAAGCGTAAGCAAAGGAAACACTCTGACTTCGCGAGCTACCCGCAACATTTCCCGAAGAGCCTGAAGATGAAACTGGGCAGAGAGGTGAGCGCTGTATAGAAACAAGAAATGCGATGACAAAGCGATGTCGAACTTGCCGCTCTCAAGAGGAAGTGACGGCAATTCTCCAGCAATATATCGGCCATCGTTCTTTCCGGTCTCGTAGTCCGACAGGAATGTATTCATTGCTGACATGCGAACACACCCAAGCTCTTCAACCGACGACATAGAGCTCCAAACATAGTCTTTTTGGTTTTTGCGCATTTGGGCCATCACGGTTTCGTAAGTTTCGGATATGCGGCTTCTGATCTGTGCAGCGTCAAAGATATAGATCGGATCGACTGAAATGACGTGACCACCAAGTTTGGTCAGTTCCGAATTGAACCCAGCTGGACCATCACCACAGCCGAGAATGCGAAGTTTCAGTTCGGCCTCC
>JAXMAC010000198.1:0-2260 GCA_046350595.1 Candidatus Brocadiaceae bacterium
GGCGAGTGACGGGAGAAATGACAACTATTCCCAGCCACTGGTCACCGGTAATTCGTTTTTCACTATTTGGTTACGTTTACTCTGTGCGGGTTTTGTTCTTGTTAAAATCTATGGTTGACAGTAATTGGTGCATTCTTTTTTCAAAGCTATGGTGCTCAATAGCAAAACGATGTCCTTTTTCAGCAATCTTTTCCCTTTCATCCTCATGGATGAGATAATATTGAATTTTTTTTATAAGATCTTCGACATCCCCCTGACGCCATTGTACTAAGTGTTCTCCATCGATAAAAAGGTCCTGGCAGGGGAGTTCTTCTGTAAGGAGGAACGAACCGGATCCAAGGACTTCGCCTATGCGTGTTTCAATGTTAAGTAAATCAGAAAGATGTATGTTTAAAACGATCTTTGATTCATTAAATATCTCATTTAATTTTTTGCTATCCCATATATTAGAAATGAAAACCTTGAAATACTTTTCTAAAGCAATGAAAATGCTTTTACGCCGGAGGGTTTGGTTACCAATAAAGGTAATCATATTTTTTTTGCATATCAAGCTTTTTGTGAATATTTGTATTTACAGCAGTGCATGGTAGCCAGTGGACATTTTTGCAACCGATACTTTTATAAACAGATATGTTGGTTTTATCATGAGAAAAGACATAATCAAAAGCTGTTGCATTATATTCAAGTTCTTTTCTTCTGAGTAGCGCTGCATAGTCTACTGCATTCACGGTACCAATTTGTTCGCAATACCATAAGGCTGTTGGATAGGGGAGTGACTTGATTAATTCCGGTGAAATGAATTCACCTTTGCAAACGAGAACCAGGTCAGTTTTCTGCTGCAGGAGTGTATGAAGATTTTGCCGCTCTTGCCGAAAGTCTGTGCTGATGACCCTGCAATTCATTTTTTCTAACGCTGAGATCAAGTGGTTTTCGAATCCCCACGGATAATTTGTTCTTTGCGCGCCGACGATATGTACAGTTGTCATTTCCGATTCCATGGATAGATATTTTTCAATACCTGTTCGAATCTATTTGATTGTGGCTGTATCGTTCTATGTAATGTTTTATATCTTATAAACTCTGGAAGCTGTTCAAATTGTGATAGAGATACGGTCAGACTTTTTTTTGAGCGTATAATTTTTTAAAACGCATCTTTTTCGAGATTTTATATAGCCTCTTTGTTGTTGTATCCAAACTGGTAGTTTTTATTGAGCATTGTTTATTATTTCATATACTTTTTTACTAAAAGTATTGTAGTTGTTGACACTGTTCCTTGCGTTATTTTGCATTTTATGAACTAATTCAGGGTTCTTAATAAGGTAATCCATTTTAAAAATCAGGTCGTTCATATCAACGATTTCTTCAGGAAAGGCAATGTTGTCTTGTCTGGTGAGTCTTTGTGCAACTTTGACCAGAAGGCCATTATAACCATCCTTTACAAATTCGTTCATAGGGGGAGCATCTGTGGCGATGGCCGGTAAACCACTGGCCATGCCCTCCAAGAGGGGTAATCCCAAACCTTCCAGCTTGCTTGGAAAAACTAGTATACTACCCTTATGATAGAGACCTGGTGCTGGTATGGTTTCAACATGGTAGGTGATTCCAGGATTGTTATGTACTATATTTACGATTTGTGGCGGAAGTTTTTCTAGTTCTGCCTGGGCATGAATGAACAGGGTAACATCGGGATTATGCCGGGAAATCGTATCAAAGGCAAGGATGACGGCAGGGGTCATCTTCCGGTAGTTGATACCCAACCATCCGGCATTGTGAAAAAAGGTATATTTTTCCTCATCATTATTTAATGGTTTAAAAAGCTCGGTATCGATTCCCCATCCAATATAGTGGGCATTACAAAAATCCTTGACCAAATTAAATGTCCTTCTTGTAGAGCAAAGCACGGCATCGTACAAGTTCATGTAAGGTTTCCAATCATCTTTGTAATAATCAAGATAAGTAATGACTTTGAGACCCTTTTTCTTGCAAAAATCAACGAGACCCCAGTCATATTCTTCATTGAATATCACCACATCAATTGTGTTGTTATCTACCCACTTTCCGAGTACTTTATGTGGGATATTGTAATCATTAAATATCGTTAAATTAGGGACTGCCCATATGCCATCGGTTTGCAACATTGGGCGACCATATACGCCGCCTGTTCTTGCAAAAACAAAAGTTTCGCGCTCTTGAGCAACTACATCCCGTAAGGTTTTAGTTACGTAGGCTTGTCCACGCTCAAACCAAATACTCACGAAAC
>JAXMAC010000199.1:0-2254 GCA_046350595.1 Candidatus Brocadiaceae bacterium
AACCCCTTGTAATCAAAGGAGGCCATTATGTCAGGTCTCCCCTTTTATACGCCCCTAGGAAATTTACTGAATGTTTTTTGACTTTAGGTCAACAATGGGTTCGATTCGCTTAACCCATCCTTACACATTGGTATTAATTTGATAGCAATTTGCAATAATACTTTGTTAAAATTAAATCAAAACGTCTTAAAAAAAGTACGCTGCCTAATTTTTAACAAAGTAATGCTATTAATCAACAGAGTCGTAAATAGACGTAAAATAATACTCCATTTAAGCAGTATAATCCATGTTGGACAGAAAAGAGCAAATGACCGCAAGCTTAGATTCATCGACAAACGAGACTCCTTTGCATTTTTTGCCTTATTAACATACTAAGTTTAAAAATAAATTATCAACATTGATTGGACATAATAAGCTAATATGACCCAATTTGAAAAATATTTGAAAATTATGAGCCAACACGTAGCTAAGTTTGACGGTGTGGACAAAGAAATCTTTCAGTTAATCAGCAATGGGATCGGGCATAATATCGGTTCTTTTGATGAAAAGCAATGGCAAGAGCTTTCACCAGTAGCTGCTGCGTTACGCTGGGAACTAATATGGAGAATTAGCCCCGGATTAGCAGATGACGCATTTGGCAAAAACGAGTTCCAACAGCATAGTAACCCTTTTTTTAGCCCCGAAATTGTAGAGTACAAATTTTGGCAAGAATCTCTCAGTAAATTAAACAAAGAAATAGCAAATATCGAAGGTTTCACTTTGTTGTCGCGTTCTTTTGAAATAGAAACTTTTAAAGAATGGCCGGATGCACGAAGTAAAAGCACGGAGTATAAGAATCTACTGCTTGAAACTAGTCATCTCACAGAAAATACACCTGTAGAGGTTGAGAGGGTGCAAGAATATTTGTCACGTATATTCCTCCGTGGCAAACAAGAACATGTGAAAACCGCCCTAAGTGCCCATGTGGATGTAATCCTTAATACCATAAAAGGAAGTAATTCTATGGTAGAGATCATGAGTTGTTTCACAGATTCGATGATTCCACTATTTGGGCTAGCATACTGTCGCATTCGAGACAAGAATCTTACTCCAGTTTTATGCCTATTGTCAGATACAATGGAAAATGTAGTGAAAATTATTGAGCAAAAGTTCGGAAATTTAAAGAAAACTAACGATTCGATTCTTAATGAGCATCGTTTTACGAATCAGCGAACTCTAAAAACTCTTAATGCAATGTATCGCGTAATATTGCGTCATCCGCTTCCGTATGAGCAACCACTTGAAAGTAGACCAGAGGCATGGGGTGATTTTGTTCAAGAGCTTGATATTAGAGGATAACCAATGCTGCGAATAGTTCACTTATCAGATTTGCACATAAGCGAAGATCCTGTGCATTATATTCCACCCAGAATTTCTGGACTGGCTGAGTCCGAGGTTGATGCTCTTTGCATACTACGGGATGCCGCTAGTATGAAAAAACAAGCGCGTAAATTGATTCCACCACCGAAGAGCGCACAATGTGTTGTTTCCGGTGATCTGTCTGCGACAGGGAAACCAGCTGAGATCTCAAATGCGTTGACATTCTTGCAGCAACAACTAATAATTGCTGGTGGCCAACTATACGTTGGTCTGCGCTATGGTATAAGAAACTTTCATGCTGTTCTTGGAAACCACGATATATGGGGCGGACGGCCATCGTTGCTTGCATGGATTCTACCAAATAAAAAGAAAGCAAAGGCCCTTCACTATCTCGGCGTCTCTTCTCGTCCACGCCGTTGGAAAGTGAAAGTGCTCAAACAGGATTCTGATTTTGTAAGTGTGGGCAGGTTCGTTGTGCGTCTATACTTGCTCGATTCTCACTTAATAGCGAAGAGACCATTAAACCATTGTTAGCACAGATACAAGAGAGATAATGGAGATAATAGGGGACACACTATTTATTGCCCTTTTCCCTTCTTTGGCCTTTCTCACGGTTTAATTTAAATATCCTATCAAGTTTTCGCTCCATTTTCTTTATGAAACTTTCACTGCACATGGGACGGCTACTCATTGTATGATTCCTAAACCAACTTTAATTGCTTTGGCGATTGCCACGGCGGCGGCAACGTCCTGGACTTTGTTAGCAAAATGGAAAAGGTAGATATTCGGAGCGAAGCCTTGAAAATTCAAGAGTGGTTTAATATAGAAGCAGAAACGCCAAAAGAAACTGTCTCAAGTGAAAAAACACATCCGCCAGAACTGGCTCTTTTGAAAT
>JAXMAC010000200.1:0-2128 GCA_046350595.1 Candidatus Brocadiaceae bacterium
CGAGCGAAGCGAAGCAATCTTTCTCTCATAAACAAACAGTGCCTCTTGATAAGGGGGTGAAGGGAGTTGTAAAAAACTTATAAAAAAAAGAAATTTTTACAGAGTAATACTATAATAAACGATACAATTATTAAATTTGTGAGATAATCTCAATACAACATTTTGTTATTAAACGATTTTTGTTACAGGAAATATTTTCATGATAATTGTCAAAGCAAAATATCTTGTTCCCAATCCTGAACTATGTATAGAAAATGGGGCTGTTGCGATAAAAGACACGCATATACACCGTGTTGGTACATTTGATGAAATCAAAGCGCTCCCCGGAATCGGGAAAATTATTGATTTAGGCAATACCATCATTCTGCCCGGTTTCATAAACCTGCACACCCATCTTGATTTAACGAACCTGCATAACCGTATTAAACCCACGCATAACTTTACACACTGGGTTTTTCAGTTGATAGGGGCAAGAATGCGATGGAAGGAAGAGAACTACATCAATTCAATAGAGAAAGGCGTGGAATACTGTGTAGAAGCCGGCACAACAACGGTTGCCGATATTGCCCATACAGAACATTCTTTTTCAGTCCTGAAAAAATCACCTTTACGAAAGATTGTCTACAAGGAAGTCATTGATCTAAAACCCGACCATGCGGAAGAGATAAAGAAAAAAACATCAACGGAACTATCCTTAGTCGCGGCAGATAATTTGTTCCATATTGGTGTATCTCCCCATGCGCCCTATTCCGTATCACAGGAATTGTATCAGGCGTTGACGGAAATTGCCCACTCAAAAAAGGTTTCCCTTTGTACCCATGTTGCGGAAACACAGGACGAAATTGAGTTTTTGACAAAAGGCACAGGCAATTTCCCCTCTTTTCTCCGCCAAATACGTGCAATTCCCGATAATTGGCAACCGCCGGGATTAACACCTATACACTACCTTAATAAAACAGGTATATTAAAGGCAAAACCGGTGCTCATCCACTGTAATTATGTCACTGATGAAGAAATATCTTTGATACATTTCTCTGGTGCAAGCGTAGCTTTTTGTCCAAGGAGCCACAACTATTTCGGCCATACCAATTATCCCATAAAAAAACTTCTGAATGCCGAAGTCAATGTTGGCCTGGGTACTGATAGTCTGGCAAGCAACGACACCTTAAGTATCCTGGATGAAATGAAATTCTTGTTTTCTCACTATGCGATTCCGCAAAAAAACATACTCTCTATGGCAACAATAAACGGGGCAAGGGCGCTCGGAATGGAGTCAAAAGTAGGACAAATAAAAGAGAACTTTGAGGCAGACCTTTGCGGTATAGGAATACAGGATTGTCAATCACCGGATGTTTACCACAAACTCATGGATACCGCTTCCAGGAATATATTCACTATGATTGCAGGTAACATTTGCTACCATCTTTCGTAATTCAGGAATACGCGAAAATTAAACCTTAATATCTTACAAATAATATTTTGACATTTTCAGCAAAGATATTCTCTGTAGTGGCAAGGCACGCCTTGCCACTACGGTCTCTTCCGACTCGTTCGGGTTAGGAAATGAGAAAACAAATTGGATATTTACTCTCCGCCGGAAATCTTTTTTGTCAAAAGACATATTTGCTTTTCCTTGCAGGTTGTATCCCAGAGATGAGGCGGTATTTGATTGAGCGTCTTCCAATAACTCATATCTATGAGGGGAATAAGTTTTTTTAATGCTGATACAACATTTAAGACGTATGATGTGTCTTTCGTAAGCGATTCTATTAAAGGGCATGTTTCGTCGACAAGCAGTTCCAACTCGCCTTTGGCAGTCAAATTTGGATAAAAAGGATACAAACGACATGCAATAGGGCGGTGTGTATGGATAAAACATTTTATACCATCAGTAAAATTGCATACATTACCAATAATTTCAAGCGTCCCGGCAGGCAATTTAAGTCGTTCATTACAAATGTGGCTACCACTCCGCTTAAAAATAAACTCGTCCTCGTAAGGCAATAATACCGATAATGGTTTTTGCTCACATCGGCCATCGCATTTTTCTATACAGGGCATGAAGCCGAAATTTGTATTATATATTTCATCATAAACCTTAAAAAGTTTTTCTTTGTCCATTTTCCCA
>JAXMAC010000201.1:0-2124 GCA_046350595.1 Candidatus Brocadiaceae bacterium
ACTCCCGGAAAAGCAGGTTTCATGTTCCGCTATTGCGGGTAAAATAATATAAGGCGATCACCACTTACCTCGTTGATATCCACGGGACAGCTCCGTGTTCCCTTCTGCAACCAAGCGGTAGCCCAGAGGGACGAATTATTAAAAAATACCTTTTGAAGCAGAAAAAAGTGGGTAGGGGGGATATGGTCAAAGAGGGGTTAGTTACCAATTTTACTATAATGATTTTGTATGCATGAATATATTCATGCAAAAGTATGGAAGAATGAATAAAACGGGGCACTATAAGTATCCAAATTACGGGTATAGTGGTAATGTATGGTGGCAACAGGGAAATAAGCACCATTTATAAGTATTAGCCTGCTAGTATCCATTACAACAGCAGCCCATGTCGGGAGTTGTTGTAAAATATTAGTTAAGCATTCACAATTTAACAATTTAAGATTTTCCTTACTATATCTTATCGTTCAATCTGTCGACGTTAAGACCCAATTTTTTGAATTCTTGAAGGTATTTTTCTCCACGCTGGCCAAGACTCAAAATTCCGTCTCCAGGTCTGATCATACTCGTATCGTCTGGGTGAAAAAATTTGACAGATGCATCAGTATCATATGCATAATTTAATAATTTTGAATAGTTTGGACTTCGTTTTATTATTTCAATTTCATCATCATCTTTTGAGTTTTCTCTAAATATGAAATAGATTGGGTGTTTAAGTAATTGAGCGTTATTTATCCTTCTTCTCTTATACGGAGTGATATACCTAAGATCTCGTTTTCCGATAAATTCCGGTTTCAGCGTGAGTTCAGGAATCAGAGACGTCATGACTTCTTCTGAATAGCGTTTCCGATTTTTTAATAGTCTAAACTTCAATAGCCTCACAAGTAGATCAGAAGCTGAAATTAAGGGATTGCACATGTCACCACTAAAGTAGGCATAAACATTTCGAATCCCCCATAATTCTTCCCACGCCGGAGAAATCTGGCCCTGGAAATTATCAATAAGTAACTTATCCGTTTTGTTATTTTTTGCATATTTCCAAGCGCATAACATTGAGTAGCTCGGTTCGATGAGGTCGAAAAAATCACGTTCCGTATTTGAAATCACAGGAATTTTTTCATAGCGCCCAGGATCCTCACCGAATGCAGATACATACTCCATATTCGGTAAAAAGGTATAGTAAAAATGTGCCTCTTGGATATAAGATGCAAGTTTTGAGAATAACGTGGCTAGGATAGACTCTTCGTTTTGTATGCCAGCACTAAGTATTGCTGAAAGTTCGCTTGCACAATAAGCTTGTCTGGTTCTTTCTATTCTATTTTGTTCGAATATGCTGGTAAGCTCTTGATCGTACGCTTTTACAAAAGAATTTTGATTAGCAACAGCTATCCCCCCGCCAATTGCCATTTTGAAAGATGAGCCCCCAGAATATTCTTTCTTGAAAATGGCCGAGTCAAATGCTGCTATTTTTTCTGTCATTTCATTACCTAACATCCCATAACTTTTTTTATTTATAAACCTTAATTTGTGTGCAATCCCGGCCAATGGTCACTGTGGGGTTCTCTAGTGTATCTCTGAACGCATCTGTAAAGCCATCGGAGTATATTTCCTCTTCATCATCCTTAGCTTGTTCCTCCTTTTTTTGCCCCTTCATTTACTCACCAATAGAGCATTAAGATTAGGAAGATTAATAAACTTAATATTACAATTTATAATTATGTTGAGTGATGAATTAAGAAATAAATTAATAGAGAAGATAAAAACCGATCCGAAAGCTGCCATAGCAGAGTTAGAGAAAGAACCGAAATTGCTGGAATTTCTACTAAATAGCAGCCAACAGCTTGAGAATGAAAAGAGAGAGAAAATAAAGTACGTAAATATGACCTCTCAGATGCGAACTGAATTAGAAGAAAAATCTAAGGAACTTAAGATTAGCCAAGGTTTACTTATTGGCGGAGGGGTTTTGTTAATGCTTGCTCTGCTTAGTCGAAAGAAATGACGTTGATTTGAAAAGACAGCCTTTTTGTGCAACCATCATAATTATCCTTCAAACTCTAATTAATCTGCAAAGCCCGCCCGAAAGATAACTTTTAATACCATTACGAACTAATTAGACCTGCAAAAGTA
>JAXMAC010000202.1:0-1744 GCA_046350595.1 Candidatus Brocadiaceae bacterium
TGGATTATTTTGTCATTGTATGTTTGGGAATATTCCTGCTCATAACGTTATACATTGACCTATTCAGATATTTTATTGGTGAGCAATTTTATGAAGGATTAAAAGTGGTTCCGATCCTGTTGCTCGCCAATATATGTCTTGGCGTTTATTATAATCTTTCCATCTGGTACAAACTCTCCGATCAAACCAGGAAAGGTGCAATGATATCATTGATTGGTGCAGGTATTACTATTGGTTTAAATATCTGGTGGATTCCTGTTTTCGGATATGTCGGCTCAGCATGGGCAACATTTATTTGCTACCTGAGCATGATGCTGATCTGTTATTTTATGGGAATGAAATATTACCCTATACCCTATCATGTGAGGCGCGTGTTAAGTTTTGCAGGCATAGCGGTCATTTTATTTTTTGCCGGATGTTATTGCAGAAATTATTTTTATACAGGAAACCACACGCGTATTTTTATGATAAACTCCGCCCTGTTCCTGTCCTTCATTATAGCAGTTTACCTGTTTGTTAAAAAAGATAAAATGCTAATTTCGCCTGCCCGACAGTAACTGAAGCGATTCAATAGGTTTGAAATGTCGACAGGAAAATCCATTTTCAATGACGTGAAGACCCATAAAAAGATTGAGAAATTGTTCCGGAGAAGGTGAAGAGCATGTCCACGCAAAGCAGCCAAAACCACAAAATGATCGCTGTTCCTTTTTATCCTGCCTTGCATTGTACGCCGGAACTTTATCGTTATCAAAATATTTGTAACACTTTAGTTTTTTGAAAAAGGTAGCGCCGAACCCTTGTGGTCGGCTTGTGCGGGGGATAAACCACCCGCGCTACGTATTTCGTGCGAACCATTATAAATGTATGGATTTTTCAAAAAACTAAATTGTTACGATTTACCAGGATTTCGTTTGCATCCACTGAAGGGAAAGATGCAGAGATTATGGGCAATTGATGTAAGTAAAAATTGGCGTATCACTTTTGATTTTCAAAAAGGCGATGTATATGTTGTCAACTATGAGGATTATCACTAATGATTATGTATAACCCACCACATCCAGGCGAGTTTATACGGGAAGTTTACCTTGAACCTCTTGGAATAAGCTATCGTACCGTAGCTGCAAAGCTCAAAGTTGCTCCTTCTACATTCAATCGGCTCATTAAAGGACAAAGCAACATCAGTTCTGAAATGGCGCTACGTCTTTCAAAGACACTGGGACGCACGCCTGAAAGCTGGTTAATGATGCAAAACAACTATAATCTTTGGCAGGTAAGGAAAACAATCAACCTTGATGAAGTAGAAGAGTTAGTAATCGCTTCAACAACAGCTTCAGCACATGTACGTTAGACAACAGAATTATTTTATTCGATAATGCAGGAAATCAAAGATTTTTTGCTATGGGAAATCTTTTTTGTTTGACAAAAGCCCTCTAATGGGTGACCCTTCGCTCTTTCCTTGGGTGTTCAATGTAGCTGCAAAAAATTAAAACAAGATTGCATTATTCTTTGTTTTTGTTTAATATCACCTCGAAGGGAAAAAGCAATTTCCTGCCATCTCCTGTCATCTTAATAGATATCTAGGGTAAGCGCTCATCTAGGGATTACAATGCAAATGAAACAATATAGAAAAATCTATATAAATACTAATTCAGAATGTAACTATAACTGTGTTAATTGTTTGCTTAGTAAGAAATATCGGAAACCACCGGGACGAGTACTTTCTTTAGAAAATCTAGACTTGGCA
>JAXMAC010000203.1:0-1691 GCA_046350595.1 Candidatus Brocadiaceae bacterium
ATAGCTATAATAATAGCGCCCGCTTTCTTGCACATATCGCATGATATATTGTATAAACAATTCACAGATGACATAGAGACAACGAAAATACTTCTAGAAATCTCCGAACGCGATGATCTCGTATTTGATACATATGGTAAAGCAATCTTTAGGCATCATCCGCTCGACCCCAAATATCTTATATATTTTCCGAGAAAATTTAACAGATTAGATGAAATTAAAAAAACTAACTTGAAATATTTAATCAAGGATTCTTTATATTATCCCAGACTTCCTAACGAAACGCTGGAGTGGTTTAACCAGAATTTTAGGCAAACAAATGAAAACCCAAATATTTTTGTTCGAATTGATAATGCCGCTCAATCTTATTAATTAGTGTCTGAACGAAAAACACCTTTTTGGGAAAAGCATCAGAGCGATTTTACGCTCGCTAAAATCTTTTCTTAAAATTTGATGCTAAACTTTTGGCGGAGATAAGGTTTTTTAACGAATCGAATATTTGCCCTTTTTTCCATCTCTCTGCTCTCGATACCCTTAGTTTTCGCCATAAGCTTAACGTATCTCATGCAAATATTTAATGCCCTTTATCAACTCTTTTTCCCCTCTTTGCCTTACTTTGCTTGGTTTCAGACTGTTAACGTTCAAACACTAATTACCATACGCCCGACAGTGACAGGTGAAACTCTTTTTGGCAAATAGACTCAAAACAAAAAAGCCTTACTGCAAAGATATTCATTGTGAAAATCTTCGGCAGTAAGGCTGTCTTCCGAAATATAACTCTAAACTCTTAACTCTCGACTCTCAGCTTCGTTGGAGACCCTTTACTTTGCGCCCCCTGATTACTCAGGGTTTACCTTGATCGTGATGTATCATAATAATTTCTTTCATATAAGCATGCATCGTAGTTTATGTCAAGCAAAAATATAACAGATGTTACTATTTTGAAATGTTACTGTTTATGATAAAGGCTTCCTTAAATCTTTAGAGAAAGGGGTGTAAGACGATATGAGGGAGTTTAAACAATAGCTTGGTATGTCGGAAATGGCATATCCGGCTACTATTGCCAAAAGGTAATAACCATGTGATCGGCTGCAAGCCAATTCTGGTAAATTGCTGCATATTACCCATCTTCTTATAATGCTCCCATAATTTCATACCATCCTTTTCCTTTTCACTCTTCTTTCGTGTTCAATGTAGCTGAGAAAATCATAAAACTTGCACTCTTCTTCATTATTTGTTTTAATATCCCCCCAAAGGGAAAAACAATTTTCTATCATCTCATCTCATGAAGAAATTAATAATCCAAATTCCTTGTTATAATGAGGAATCCACGCTGGCTATCACACTTTCCTCATTACCTCGTCAGGTTCTAGGCGTGGATGTCGTTGAATGGCTGATTATTGATGATGGGAGTACCGACAAGACCGTTGAAGTAGCCTTGAAACATGGCGTGGATCATGTGGTTCGCTTGGTTAGAAATCAAGGCCTCGCAAAGGCGTTTATGGCAGGTCTTGAAGAGTCCCTTAAGCTGGGGGCGGATATTATCGTTAATACCGATGCGGATAATCAGTACTATGCAGGTGATATCCCCAAGCTGATCAATCCGATCCTATCCGGAAAAGCAGAGATTGTTGTAGGTTCACGGCCAATTGACAATATCGATCACTTTTCACTTCTAAAAAAATCCATGC